>CAJWKT010000030.1 GCA_913041665.1 uncultured Gammaproteobacteria bacterium
ATTTATCATTTTCGATCTCTGCTCGGGCATTAGGTGAATTGCCGAACTCCCTAAGAGTTGAGCAATCGGTTTTTGAGAAAACCGGAGGTCTGCATGCTTCGGGATTTTTTGATAGTGCTGGAAAAATTCTTGCTACCCGTGAAGACATAGGACGCCATAATGCATTGGACAAGCTCATAGGTCAGGCATTCCTCAGGGACCAACTGCCGCTAAGCAGCTACGGTATTTTGGTAAGTGGCCGGGCCAGTTTTGAGCTGATGCAAAAAGCCATGATGGCTGGTTGCCCGATGTTTGCCGCTGTGGGTGCACCATCTTCGTTAGCCGTTGAATTGGCTGAGGAGTTTGGTATAACTCTGGTGGGTTTTTTGAAGCGCGACCAGTTCAATGTCTACAGTCGTCCTGACCGTATTCAATAAACGTTATCGGCCAATTCGGGATGAGTAATCTTTTCACGGCGATCAGACTGTTGTGAAGTCGCTGCGTAGAGGCTGATTATGACTATCAAGCTATCGCGATTTGGGAAGCATTTTACGCGCCCTACCGGTGCTTCAGAGCTCATGGACGATCTAGGTTTAGCCATAGGCAGTAAGCATCCCAGCCTACTACTAGGTGGCGGCAACCCCGGAAAAATCCCGGAGATTCAAGAATATTTCAGGCAACGCCTCCATGACGTTGCCACGAGCGATGAAGGTTTCGAACGAATGGTGGCTAATTATGCCCATCCGAAGGGCGAGCCAGTTTTTTGCGAGACTTTGGCTAATTTACTGGTTCGTGAATATGGTTGGCCCATCACCGCCGATAACATTTTGCTCACGGCGGGAAGTCAGGCGGGGTTTTTTATGTTATTCAATCTGCTGGCAGGAGAATATCCTGACGGCAGTAGAAAAAAAATTTTGTTACCCATGATGCCTGAATATATTGGCTACATGGACGTAGGTCTGAACGAAACATTTTTTGTATCTCAGATTCCCGGTATTGAAGAGCTAAATGATGTTTTTTTTAAATACCGGGTTGATTTCAGTACTTTAAAAATTGGCGATGACGTTGCTGCCATTTGCGTATCAAGGCCTACAAATCCAACGGGCAACGTTATCACAGACCAGGAGTTGATTAAGCTTGACGAAATGGCATGTGAGGCAGATGTCCCGTTGATTATTGATAGTGCTTACGGTTTTCCTTTCCCCGGCATTGTATTCACGGAGGCAAAGCAGATTTGGAATGAGAATGTGGTCATATGTATGAGTCTTTCTAAGCTAGGTTTGCCGGGTGTGCGTACTGGGATCATCATTGCAAGGGAAGAGATTGTAGAAGCTCTTACGCGAATGACAGCAGTCTTGAGTTTATCAGTAGGAAGTGTTGGACCGGTATTAGTCCAACCACTGGTAGAGACTGGCGAGATAATAAAAATGAGCCGGGATCACATTATGCCTTTTTACCAAAAGAAAGCGCTGATAGCCTGCGCCCATCTCAAACGGGAACTGGACGGCGTACCCTTCAAAATACATTTACCAGAGGGGGCGTTTTTTCTATGGCTTTGGATTCCCGGACTGTCTGTCACCAGCGCTGAACTGTATGAAAAACTTAAGACAGAGGGTGTATTTGTAATCTCGGGCCATCATTTTTTCCCTGGTATGGATGAAGATTGGCGACATCGGAATGAATGCTTGCGGTTGTCTTATTCGCAGGACGACGACGTGGTGGAGAATGGTATCCGTGTTTTAGGGCGGGTGGTGAAGGCCATCCTCACTTAAATATCTTAGAACGTTTTTTGATCCGCGGTCGTTGCTGGAGAAGTAACAAGTCCGTAAGCTAGACACATGGACGAGCATGTATACAGTGAGACAGAAATATCGGGGCAGCTGGAGCAGCGTTTGCCATTGTGGTTTTATCGTGATGGACATATACAGCGCGAGTATCACACCAGTGGCTGGAAGAGTTCGATGCTTATAGCAAATACTGTAGGGCACCTGGCCGAAGCAGCATGGCATCATCCGGATCTAGTTATTTCCTATTCTTCAGTTACCGTGAGATTGATGAATCATTCGGCTAAAGGTATTACTGAAAAGGATTTCCAGTTAGCACAAAAAATCGAGGAAGTAGTGCATTGGCAGCCCAAAAGCGAGGGGGCAGCGTTGAGCGGGACGCCAGATGATCCACGTTATGCGTATATTAAATACGATTCATAGGTGATATGAGGCTATTGGTAAGACCCATCAATGATTGGCTGGCAGATTATGATTCTAGCCATCGCCACGCGACCAATAAGGTGCTTCACTGGGTCTGTGTACCACTGATTATTGTTAGCCTGATAGGATTGCTTTGGGCACTCCCGACGCCAGCCTTGTTTGATGGCATTTCTGAGTTTCTAAATTGGGGTACATTCTTTTTAGCTGCATCCATGGCGTACTACTGCATTTTGTCAATTAAGCTGGTTCTGGGAATGCTTCCGTTTGCTCTTATGACTGCCATGCTGGTTTCTTGGTTAGATGTTATTAGTGTGTCGCTTTGGCTAACGTCGGCGGGAATCTTCATATTTTCTTGGGCCGGGCAATTTATTGGTCATTGGATAGAAGGACAGCGTCCTTCTTTTCTCAAAGATCTGCAATTTCTTATGATCGGCCCATTGTGGCTGGTGGCCGCCATTTATAAACGGATGAAAATTTCTTATTGATTCGAAAAAAATATTTTTCCTTAGGAAAAATATTCCTTCCCCTGATTTGGTATGGTGCCTTTTTTATTGAGAGAAATTAAAAACGAAATGTATGAAAAAATTTACTAATATTATTTTAGTAATCCTGAGCGTTAGTGGATGTTCAAATACAGACATTGCGATGATATTTCATGTGGCTACCGGTTGGGGTGGGCACGGGATTACTAAAACCATACTTGATGAAAGAATAGAAGTTGCTCAGGGTTACAAAATAGAGCTATTAACGGAAAACCTTGATGGGCCAAGATTTATGCGGTTCAGTCCGGATGGATTTTTATTGGTTGCTTCCCCAAAACAAAAATCTATTTTTCTAATAGAAACCGAAGGGCGGAATCGGGGCGCACAAAAAATTGTAATACAGGGCCTCAATAGACCGCATAGCTTGGATTTTTTTGAGAATAAAATATATATAGCAGAACAAGATGGAATTTTGGTTGCAGATTGGAAGAATGGTGAAATTATAGGAAATCCGAAAAGGATAATCTCTGGCCTTACGGAGAACGGAAACCATCGATCTAAAACTGTCCGGATAGGGCCGGACAAACACATATACGTATCTATGGGTTCTACATGCAATGTCTGTTTAGAGGAAGATCATAGACGGGGTGCCATGATGCGTTTTAATCTTGATGGGTCGGAACCTGAAATCTATGCCTTTGGTCTAAGAAATTCAGTCGGGTTTGACTGGGCACCTTTTGATGGAGCGATCTATGCAACCGACAACGGAAGAGATTTTTTGGGCGATAATTTCCCCCCCTGCGAATTAAATAAGCTGGAAAAAGGGGGCTTTTATGGTTGGCCTTTTTACAATGGAGACAATATCGAAGATCCTGATTTTGGAGAGTTTGGTAGTAAGCCAGCGAATGCACCGATAATGCCGGTCCACAAATTCAAGGCGCACAATGCGCCTCTAGGATTAACTTTTTTGAAGAATCAATCTAATGCATATCAAGATTCTGCCTTGGTAGCCCTACACGGTTCATGGAACAAATCAGAACGAGATGGATACAAGGTTGTTTCTTTGTCTTGGCGCAACGGGAAAATAGCAGAGAACGATTTTGTATCCGGTTTTTTGTCGGAGGGAAATGTCATCGGAAGGCCAGTAGACGTCCTAGAATCAAAAGACGGTTCCATTTATATTTCCGATGATTATGCGGATGCTATATATCGAGTTTCTTCTTCGAACTAATTCTTTCTTTTCATAGCTTTTGATTGTCTGAGCTGGCGCTCAGGGTTTTCTGGGGGCTGACTTTAAGACTACGATCTTTTAAGTATTGTCCCTTCGTCATATTTCGTCATATTTCGTTTTTAGATCATCCGGTTTTTTCGTCGATGTGTCGTAATTTTTTGTTACAAAAAGAAAAGTGCAGAAATTTCGTTGCACTACACGGCGAAGGAAAAAATGATGATGAGGTGTATTCTGTCAGCTGCTTCTTGTAAAACGGGGCACACAATCATTGGTCGATTGAGGGTAGTGCGAGGTACATGTTGTCTTAGTACCCTGGGGTTGAGTTCCGTGCCTCTGGCAGTTCTCTCAAGTGAGCATCCCCGCTCTCCTGCACAATTACATGCTGCTTTTTCTGGCGTGGACCGTTCTATTGAGGATATTGGCAAACTTTGGGAAACGCCTACTGTCATCGTCGATTATCGGGGTGATACCTCAGTTTGGGCATTTAGAGCTATTACTACGGCCCACAGCGATGTAGCTAATTTTATGCATCTACTAGCGTTTGGCGATTTCCAGTTGAGTCCGCATAGTCTGCCCAAAGAGACCTGGCTCACATTCGTCAACAAAGCTAATGCAGATCTCCCGATTGGCTCACTCAGTTACTTTGAGTCTGATGACGGGCAGCAATCTCTCCTCGGTCTTCAGTACCGCTTTTTATTAGAAAACGAGCAATGTGAACCTAGCCGACTGAGAAATAATTTTCTTAAATTTGATGAGTCTGTCCATTATCTAGGAGAAAGAATGAAATCGTTAGTTAGATCTTCTCAGATTAAATCCCCTGAGTTTTCTGGCGGTCTTGGTGTTTAGATTTGTCGTTAGTTTGGCCGCTAAAGAAAGGACGCGCATCATCCGTATTTTGTGTGTTCCGGTTAAATCTTTAGCGGCCATTTTTTTAAAGTGATCACCATGAACTATTGCACAAAAATTAATTTATTAAAGGCTCTGGATGAAACTAAAGAGTCCTGTTGGAGAGGGGAAGTTGTGGGTGTCGTCGGAATTATTACCTATCAGGATGGTTCGTACTCGGAATTAATGATAGGGGAGATTGATCTCGAAACGATGTACGTAAAAGTACATCAAATAGCGCATCAATTGCTGGAAAAATTCTTAGTCAGGAAGGAGGAAATTTAAGATGCTTAGGTCATTTATAGTCAGTTTATTAGTTTCTCTTTTGGTATTTGCTGGCATTGGAACAGCACTATTGAGGGGGATTTCAAAAGATATTACAGTCGTAGATCAGCGTTATGCAGAAGCGATTACTCGTTTAAGAGGAGAAATAGAGGGTTCGATCGAAAATATGTCAAATAGTATTACTAGCTATGGGAATATTTTTAGAGCATATGACAAAAACATTATTTCAGTGAGAGATGATGTGGACAGCCAGGTTTCTGCATTATCCCGTCGAATTACCAACACTGGGGAAGGTCAGAGACAGGATTTAGCTAAAGTTATAAGCCAAGTTCAAGCGTTTAGTGCAAAATTGAGCCTTGCTTCAGGAGACTTAAGTAGCCTAAAAGAAGGCATGGTAGAGTTACAGGCGGGTTTTAGGGGCTTAACCGAGGCGAAAGCACTAGCAGCAGCTGAATCTCTACCTGACAACCGGCTAATGGCCTCAACCCTCGCGCCTACTCCAGATTTGGCTGTTTCGGATGAAGCGAGCGTCCCTAGCATTTGCCCATTGGTTGCCCTGAACGCAGATTCTCGGAGGGTCATTTTGCGTGATGCAATCCGAGCCGCCGAGAAGAAAGGAATTCATGTTTTCAATGCAACTTTTGATATCTCAGGCGACGGGTCAACCGTGGCGAATCAGGTGGAATCTCAAACGGCTTCTGCCAAACTCAAATCGGCGGTCAATCGTTACATAGAGTCATTGCAATGGAATAATTCTGAGTATGGTTTCTCTTCCTGTGAGATGCAGGTAAGGCTGAATATCAATTGAAGTTTTGATGTTGTATTTCGATTGTACTGAATACCTTTCTGAGCGACCCATCAGTATTCTACCGATTAATAGGGGCATCTCAGATAGCACTGGGACTATCGATAATATGCTTTGATATCTTGACTCTTTAATTTTTCATTTGTATGTTTCGGTAGTGATGCCATACGAGCCTAGCGGCGACTGCTCTGTGCGGTTGCCAGCGGTCCCCTGTATCTGCCAGTAACTCGGTTTTACGTTTTGGCAAAATATCAGCAACTCCATGACGCAACGCCAAATCACCCTGGGGCCAGATATCGATACGACCTAATGCTGACATCAAATAGATTGCGGCACTCCAGGGACCAATTCCGGGTAATGCGATCAGCGCTGTGATCGCTTCGTGATCGTTCATTTTAGCCACCCCACCCAAAGATAGTCTCCGCTCCACGATCGCGCGCGCTATCTCAAAGCAATATCGAGATTTCTGACGTGTAAGGCCGTGCTCCCGGAGGCGTTCTTGTCCGGCCATATGAATACGGCGCGCTGATAGACCACCTAGGGCAGCCTTTAGCCGCCGGTGTATGGTTTGGGCTGCTACAAATGAGATTTGTTGTTCAAGAATAATTAGTACGAGCGAGTCAATGCCGGGTTTACGGCACCAAAAGGAGGGTACCCCCCACCGCTGCACAATAGTGTGCATTTCAGGATAGCGCTTTGCTAAAATTTGCGCATAGTGTGGAAATGTCTCAACAGTCAGTTCTAGTTTTTCGGTCATTTTTTAGGATGCTAACGGTGTGTACAGGGCTACCACAGTGAGAAGGCTAGGCTGTAGAATGAAACAAATCAACTGGGGAAGTATTATTCGATGCCGTGGCGTAGCAAAATTGTTTGTGGCAGCTTTAATAGATGAAATTTTTTTTTACGATCCTGATTTTTTGCTTTTGTTCGGGAGGATTGGCCGAACTTGTTGAGGATTTTCAGGTTATTCGAATTGTTGATGGGGATACGGTGTACGCTTCTTTGGAAGGCATGCCTTATATGATACGGTTGGTAGAGATAGATGCACCGGAGATAGATCAACCGTTTGGTGAGGTAGCCAAAGCTTATCTGGGAGAACTTTTATCCGGTAGGATATTTTCTGCAGAGCTGTCTGGCAGGGATAGATATGGGAGGTACCTTGGGAGGTTGTATCAGAGCGGGCTCGACATCAACCGGGAAATGGTAAATGAGGGATTGGCATGGGTCTACGATAGCTATGTTACCGATAAGAGTCTTTATGGGCATCAAGAAATCGCAAGGAAGGTTGGCAAGGGAGTTTGGTCAGTGGATGACGCGGTACCGCCCTGGGAATGGCGCCGAATGGGACTTCAGAATGAAGATCTCCGACATTAATTTAAATCTTTCAAGCTCATACGCCTTTTTGGCTGTTTTCGGGGGGACTCTCTAATGCCGAGGCACAGAGGTACTTTTAAGCCGGAAAGAGAAGAGCCATATGAGCTTTCTCGAAGCAAGGTAGAAAAATTTACCCGGTGCCCGGCTTGTTTCTGGCTTGAAAGGGCAAAGGGCGTGAAATTTCCATCTATGCCTGGCTTTAACCTCAACACTAACACCGACATTCTTCTCAAACGGGATTTTGGTGTTTATCGAGAGAAGCAGAAACCACATCCATTCATGATTCAAAATGGTCTGGAACACCTCGTGCCTTTTCAGCATGAAGATATGGAAAGATGGGCAAGTGCCATGCATTTTGGTGCGGAGAATCATTTCAACACGCTTCACAAAGAAACTAACATTCTTTTTGGAGGTGGTTTGGATGATGTTTGGCACAACCGGGAGACAGACGAGCTTTACATCGTCGATTACAAAAGTACGGCACAGGGAGTCAATGGCCCAAAAAACCAGCCGAAACCGATAGATTTGGAGGGCCCATGGAAAGCAGGTTATAAGCGTCAGATGGATATGTATCAATGGGTGATGAGAGGCATGGGCTACCAAGTCAACGACATAGGCTATTTCGTGTATGTTGATGGCCAGCATTGGGGTATCAATGGAATGCTCGATGAAAATCCATTTACTGCAACGATGAAATTTTCGGCAACCCTTTTGGCCTATCAAGGTAACGATACGTGGGTAGAAGGTGCTTTGCGGGGTATTAAAAAATTACTCCAACAGGACACTTGCCCGCCGCACTCAGAAGGTTGCGAGGAAGAAATCTTTTTAAAGGGAGTTCTGGACGCAATATCGGGATAGAAAAAAACTACCGATCACTATTTTTTTCTGACCGAATGTGCCCACCCTAGATAAGCTGCCGTGTGTGACGGTACATCGTGTACCCGGATGATATCCACTCCTTGTTCGCAGAGGCTGAGCGAGGCGCCTACTGTGAGCAGATCCCGATCATTATTGATTGAGAAACTCTTAATAAATGATTTTCGGGAGTGGCCAATTAACGTCCTTAGGCCGTAGTCTCTAAACTTTCCCGCGTGGCGCAAGATTTCTAGTGATTGCAGGTGATTTTTGCCGAAGCCAATACCCGGGTCAAAGATAATCCGGTTGAGATCAAGTCCCGCTGACTGCCAACTGTCGAGTCGATCCCCCAGCCAATTGTGTAGCAGTTTTTCTGGCCGTGAATCATTGTTAATAGTTATTTCAGGATCGACGGGAAGGGTGAGTTGGTGCATTGCTACCCACTCCGCGCCACTTTCCTTGGCAAGTTTGATCATTTTTGGGGAGGTTAGGCCACTCTCATCATTGATCATGTCCGCACCTAATTCTAGCGCCTTACGTGCCACCATCGGATGATAAGTATCAACACTAATCAGAGGGCGCAAGGGATTGCCTTGCATTTTTATCATTATTTTTTTGAGGATGTCACTAATCCGCAGCCAAGCCTCTTTCTGGGTCAAAGGTTTAGCGCCAGGGCGCGTTGATTCTCCTCCTATATCAATTATATGGACACCTGCTGCAATCATTGCCTCTATATGTGGTTCGATATCTTGCCAGTTGAGATATTCTCCGCCATCCGAGAACGAATCTGGGGTTACATTCAGAATACCCATCCATAGAGGTATGTGGTGAGATAGTTCCTTGGACCAGTCAATCAGCGTTTTTTTGCCCAATCCGGGCACAGTGAGTAGCGGCTTCATAGAGATCAGCGGCGTCAGCACAAAATTACGTTTATGAAGCCGGGGGTGAGGGATAATCAAGTCATCATTTTCTAATCGCTCTTTGCCCCAGAGAAGAATGTCTATGTCGATCGGTCGCGGACAGCTGGGCTCTCTATTTTTTCGGCCCATCGTTGAGTGGATTTCCTCAATGAGTGTCAGCATTTCCATGGGAGAGCAGCTGACTTCACATCGTACAGCCAGATTGAGAAATGGACGGCTCCACTCAGCGGGGGCATTGGCAGGCAGAACAGCAGGTGACTCTACTACCGGGGATCTCTGATCAATGTTTATTCCACGCTCTTCGAGCATCTCAAGCGCAATACCTAACTGATGGCGTCTTTCGCCCAGGTTTGAGCCTAATCCTAGATAAATCTGCATAGCACCAATATTAAGGGTCAGCCAGAGAAACGCAAAGGAAAGATTTTTGCCACAACGGGCATGTTTTTGGGTCGCATTTCTTCATTTAATATACGTACTTGACTCGATTGCACTAAAATAAAGAAAGTATTATTTTGGCTAGCACTGGAGATTAAGATGAGATTTTGCGTAGTCGGGCATGGCGCGTTCGCACAGAAGCACTTGGATGGGCTGGCCCGCATCGAGGGCACTGAAGTAGTGAGCCTTGTAGGGCGTACTCCTGAAGGTACCAATAGGGTTGCAGATAAATACCATATTCCCCATAGGACCACTGATTTGACCGAGGCCCTAACCCAAGATGTTGACGCGGTTATAATTACGTCGCCAACGCAGGTTCATGCACAGCAAGCTGAACAGGTAATGCGTGCCGGTAAGCATGTTGAGATCGAGATTCCCATCGCCGACTCGCTTTCGGATGCACGGAGAATTCAAGCAGCCCAGAAAGAGACTGGCGTTGTAGCCATGGCTGGTCATACGCGACGCTATAATCCCTCTCATCAGTGGATACAAAATAAAATTCAGGCAGGAGAGCTGGCGATTCAGCAGTTGGTAGTGCAAACGTTTTTTTTCCGGCGCAGCAACATTAATTTAGAGGGCAATCCAAGGAGTTGGGTTGATCATCTTCTTTGGCATCATGCATGCCACACCGTAGATCTTTTTCAGTACCAAACTGGCGAAGTTGCATCCGAAGTGTTTGCTCTGCAAGGACCTATACATCCTGAATTGGGAATTTCCATGGATATGAACCTTGGGCTGAAAGTGCCTTCAGGGGCTACTTGTTCTCTTGCGCTTTCGTTTAATAATGATGGCCCGCAGGGAACATTTTTTCGCTATATTTGTGACAATGGGACTTATATAGCTCGCTATGACGATTTGGTAGACGGTAAAGAAAATCCGATAGACGTGTCGGGTGTGGACGTGGCTATGGACGGGATCGAACTTCAAGACCGAGAATTTATTTCCTCCATTCAGGAGCAACGAGAGCCTAGGTCCAGTGTGGATCGGGTGCTGCCGGCTATGGAGACACTAGATCGGTTGGAGAAATGTTTCTAACGTTTGGTTAGGTTGTTCTTTGATTTCCACAAATTAATTTGATGCTAAATCTGGGTTAGGTGAGCTCATTGTAAAATGGGGCTTCAAGGGGTCATCATTCTCACCCGCTCAACCGAGAGGTGCTCTAATAATTTGTGCATTCGTAGGGTTCTACGGTTTCTCCTGGCTTCCATACCCATTGCTTATTTAATGTAACAGGCTCAGTGAAATTTATTGGGTCAGTGACAGTAATTGTATAGTTCAGCTCGTTACCGTCGTTACTTAGAGAAAATCTTTCAATGTATGCTGCTTCCCTGCTCTGTGGGATGCCAGTGGCATTAAAGTATGGCCAGTCCACGGACCGAGTCGAGACTACAAGATCTTCGCCTTCCCAGCGGCCTACCGAATATCCTAACAATGAGTGTGAAACATTTTCGTTGGTAGTCCTGTTCATATGAATGGTACGTACGAGATCGTATTCCTCTATATGGAAGAAAATTTTATCTTGATCCCTAGTGAACTCAACCGGATAAGGTTGCTGCATAATCCAGGGCATTCCCTTTGGGGCGCACTCTGCCAGCGGGCGTTCTAGTAGAGGATTGAATGCACTAACCGTTGCTTCGGCAATCTCGGTGAAGGGATATTTATCGAGGAACATGTAACGACCGGGCCCATTAAAACGTGTGCTCCATACTCGAAAGAGACCGAGGTCTTCCGTACTGGAGTCGGCATTTCCGTCAGCGCCTGCAAGCCAATACTCACCCGATCCCAGATGCTCGTCAGACCAGTGTGGCGCAATGCCAGGTCGGGTCACCAATTCTTTCCCGTCAGACAAAAGTATGTTGTTGATCCACATTTCATTGTCACCATTTCTCGCCAAATTTCCGGCTACTGATACCAGATCACCCTCAGCTAAAAGATCGGGCGTAACATCCATGCGCCTCAAGATACTCAAAGAGTTTGTTTCGATATCCAACAACATTCCTTCCGCGGTTTTTATAGTGAATCGCACATGAGGGTTGCGCCACATTAATCGGGTAATTTCGCCTTGAAATTCCGTGACGGTGCTCATATCAAAAACACTCGCCCAAGCATGATGAGCAAAATTAATGGACGGTACAGAAAGCAATCCAAGTAATATCCCAATTTTCATACCATATAATCTATTCATGTGTTTCTCCGTTACTGGATAGGGAGAGTCAAAAAATATTTATTTAAGTACCCTAATCATTAAGAAATTTTTCGCACTGAAAAATATTAAACGTGTTTTTTTGTATTCTTACACTCATTAACGAAAATCAAACCTCAGATTGACCCCTGCATAAAGATTACGATCAGGGCCCGGCTCAAAAAAGCGCTTTCCAAAGGCATTGATGCGAACATTGGCATTGTAACTCTCATCAAAAAAATTATTAATCCCTATGAAGGGGGATATAAGTATTTTGCCTATTTTACGCTCCAAGCCTGCTCTAATGTTGGAAAGTATGTATGCGTCGTTAGTGCCAGTGTTGGCGTTGTTGGTAAATTGATCATCTACATAAAGGATATTCCAGGCGCCGTACCAACCTGACGGGTGGATATAGCTAACTTCACTGTGAAAGAGATGATTTACGGTACCTGGAATTTTATTTCCAGAGAAATCAGTAATATCAATTACACCCAATGATTCTTCTACCTTAAAAAATTCATCAAATTTGTAGTCAGCAAAGGTATAGGCGACCGAAACCGTTATGCGATTATTGGGATTGGCAGTAAATCCGAATTCGATTCCCTTACGGTCCGATTTACCGGCGTTTCTAAAGAAGTTTCTTCCATCTACTTCATAAGGAACTAATTCGCCTTTTACATCGATATCAAAAATGGCTACTTCATAATAATGGCGATCGTTAATGTTACCCCGAATGCCTAGTTCGTGATTGGCAGCAGTTTGCGGACTTAGCTGTAAATTGAATCCTCCGCCGCCCGTTGGGTTGGCGTACTCTGTTGTAGTAGGGGTTTCGAAGGAAGTTGAGATAGTTCCATAGATGTTCAAGGTCGGTGAAATGCTGAACATGATGCCGATCATAGGACTCGTGTCGCTAAGAGTGATCTGTCCTGAATCGTTTCCATCACTAAGAAAGCGATCACTTACGTCAAACTTGATTTCATCGTGTCGAAGTCCAAAAGAGAGTTCAATGTTGTCGCTCAGACTAATTTCATCTTGAATGAAGGCACCGTAACTAGATACATGTTCATTTTGATCAAAACGCAGATTGCCACGTATACCTTTATCGTTTTTAAACCTCTTTCGGTCATCATCTTGGTCGTCGACATCAAACCCAGCGATCATCCGGTTAGGCTTGCCTCCTAGGGTCCCAACTTTCGTATAACTTAGACCACCGCCAGCAAAAAACCTTTCTAGATCAACCCCGTCTGCTACTGGGAACTGGGGCAATTTGTTTTGAAAGTCGCGCCAGACGAAGTAGCTGCGTATGTTCAGCTGACCAGCCGAGCTTATCGGTTTGGAGTAGACAAAACCCAGACGTGTTTGTTTCAGTGCTTCGCCGGTATCGTAGAGTAAGTTGCGGTCCCTGGCCGATCTTGGATTAGAGGTTGCTTGACTGGCATTGACCCCTCCGGGGTCATTAGACACCGGTTGATCAGAGTGGTTAAAGACGGTAAGGAGATCTGCATCATCTTTCAGTTGAAATTTCAATCGGCCCGTAAGCTGTGTGTTTTTTGCTTCGCTATGCTCGCGGTAGCCGTCAATTGTTGAGTCTGACAGGCTGATGAAATAATCTAGATCTTCCGTTCTTCCGCCGCTTTTCACTTGGAGTTTTCGGAATCCGTATTCACCAGCAGAAAGCCGGATTTCACCAAAAGGTTCCTCCGGCCCGCTTTCAGAAGTTACACTGATTACTCCCCCGGATGCGTTACCGTACAGTGTGGAACTAGGACCGCGAATCACCTCAATTTGTTCTACCGCACCAAGGTCGATGCTATCCACCTGTCCTTGTCCGTCTGGAAGAGTCTCTGGGATACCGTCAACGAGGATTTTGATGCCTCGTATTCCAAAGTTAGAGCGGGCACCAAAACCTCGTATAGACACCCTTAGATCTTGCGCAAAGTTGTAGCGATTTTGCATGAATAGTCCGGGCACCTTAGTTAGGGCTTCATCCAGCCCCAACTGCTGGTGTCCTAGTTGAATTTCGTCTCTACCGACCACACTTACTGCTGCCGGGATTCGCTGAAGACTCCTATCCATCCGCATGGCCTGTACCACTATTTCCTCAAGCGCCCCAGGGTCGCTGGGTATTTGCTGGCCGTGCAGCATGTTGCTGGCAAGCAATAGGGCTCCGATGGCTGGTATCTTTTTCACATGTTTTCTCTGAAGGTTTCCGGTCTTATTGCCACAGCCCATCTGCGCTTTTTTTAAATGGGCTAAGTTAATGAGGGCGGGATATGATGCCTGATATTAAAACCAAGACGCAACGTATACTGGTAGAAGGAGCTTCGATGCTATGATCATGTCATGAAAAATCGCGCAGCCTTTTTTATGCTAGCAGTCGTTTCTATATTTTTGGCGATACCCTTAAATGCAGATGAGATTCGGCTCAAATTTCACCATATGCTACCTCCGGTTGCGCCGGGGCATTTCGCAATGTCGGCGCCTTGGGTTGAAAAGGTGGAGCAGAACTCCGGTGGCCGGATTAAGATCGATATCTATCCGTCTTTGCATCTAGGGGGACAGTCACCGCTTTTGATTGATCAAGTTCGGGAAGGGGTCGTAGATTTTGTGTGGACCCTTCCCGGCTACACTCCAGGTCGTTTTCCGCGCATTGAAGTTTTCGAGCTTCCTTTTGTCAACAGTAATCCTGTAGTGATGAACTTGGCTATTGCTGATTTCATTGATAATCATCCAGAAGAATTTGCCGAATATAAGGTCATATCCGTATTTGTTCACGCAGGAAATTTGATCCACTCCGAGGTCCCGATTCGTACTGTGGAGGAGTTTTCTGGGCTGAAGCTGAGAATTCCGACCCGAGTAGCTGGTTGGATGGTGGAGGCTTGGGGTGCAACGCCCATAGGTACCCCGGTGCAGAAAATCCCTGAGATGCTGAGCAAAGGAATTGTAAACGGGACCCTTATTCCTTTTGAAGCTTCCTTTGCTCTAAAGGTTCACGACATGGTGGATTATCATATTTTCTTAGATGACCCCGTTCGGGATAGGTTCAACGCTCAAGTCTTGATGATCGCCATGAATTCACAGACGTATAGTGATTTGCCGGAGGACCTGAAGGCCGTAATTGATGCCAATTCAGGCAGAAACATTGCGCGCTGGATGGCAGATGTCTGGATTAACTCGGAAGTGCCAGGGGAAAGGGCTGCGAGAGATTCGGGCGAGTTTGTCTATTTGTCTCCTCCGGAAGTAAGCAAGCTTCGGGCAATAACGGAAGAGCAAGTTGCAGAGCGTTGGATTTCTGTAGTGGCTAAGCAGGGCGTGGACGGGGAATCTCTGGTAAATGAAGCTAGGGAATTAATTAGCCATTACAGTCAGGTGATTGCTGCGCAAAAAGAATTCTAAGGGGCACTGACAATTGTTACGGTAGTCTAGCAGTGTATGCAGAGATTTTTTAGCCTTAGAATTTGTGATAAAAAAATGGGAGATTTTCATATGAACCAAAATGTTTTATCCCAACTAGGTTTTATTTCTTTGGTAGTTTTCTCTGTATTCCAGTTTGAGTCTGCTGCTGGTCAGCAACAACGCAATTTTGATGATATAGAAATTGTTCCGCATCGAGTGGCTGGGAATATTTACTATCTGGAAGGTTCCGGTGGGAACATTGGTCTGTCCATTGGAGAGGACGGGGTTATCATGATTGATGATCAGTTTGCCCAGCTGACTGAAAAAATCGTGTCCGCTATTCGTGAACTTTCAGGTCAAGAAATTCGTTTCCTTATCAATACTCATATTCACGGAGATCACACTGGTGGCAATGAGAATTTTGGGGCAATGGGTGTGATGATATTGGCACAGGATCGGGTGAGATTGAGGCTGTCGGAAGGGCTGAGAGGTGGTCAAGCAGCACCATATCCAGAAGTAGCTTTACCAGTATTGACCTATAGTGATGCTGTTACCTTGAATATCAATGGCGAAGAGGTTCATGCTTTTTCCGTGCCACCTGCTCATACTGACGGTGATTCTTTTGTGCACTTTAGGACTTCTGATGTGTTGCATCTTGGTGATGTGTTTAGGACAACTGGCTTTCCCTTTATCGATGTGAGCAATGGAGGGACTGTCCAGGGGACGCTGGAAGCTTTGGAGATTGCCATTCGTCTGGCTGGACCAAGTACAACGATTATCCCAGGCCATGGTGGTCTTTCTACCCGTGACGATGTGACTGAGTTCAGGGATATGATTCTTACGGTGACCGAGCGCGTCTCAAGGCTTATCAGCCAAAATAGAACACTGGATCAAGTTTTTAGTGCCGGGGTCACTGCGGATTTTGAGAATAAATGGGGGAATCCAGAGCGCTTTCTGACAGGGCTCTATCAGGATCTTGCAAGTAGCGGCAACTAAACCCAAGGTTTGCATTTATGCGCCGGTGGATGAATCTGGTGAATCCCATCGCTTCCTCCGGGCTGAGGGCTGCGAAGTAATCATCGGTGAGTTAACCCGTGGTATCGGCATGACTCGAGAAGCACTCATGGGTATTGGTAGTGGAGCCGATGTGTTAATGGGAGCCACCATACGAGATGGGTTGCTCGACCGGGATTTTTTTGAAAAATTCCCTGATCTCCGAGTCGTTTCTAAATATACGATCGGCATCGAGGATGTAGATTTGGAAGTGGCTACAGATCTGGGGGTGATCATCACCCATTGTCCCACTGAGGCTAACTGGGGGGGCGTTGCAGAAGGTACGCTTGGGTTTATTCTCGCGCTCCTCAAGCGCTTGAGAGAGCGAGATGCGCATGTAAAGAAAGGTGGGTGGCGTAGTCCGGATTTACGAGGCATTTATCTGGGTAGGCGTGGAGACGGCTACACGGGTATTACAGTGGGTATTGTTGGATTGGGACGAGTTGGCTCCCGTGTGGCTGATCTATTAGCTCCATGGCGAGTTCGGATCTTGGCTTGTGATCCGTACATAGATCACGCTACGTTTGTACGTCACGACTCAGTTGGTGTTGATCTACCAACTCTTCTGAGAGAATCTGACGTAGTTACCCTGCATTGCAGTCTTAATATGCAAACGCGTGGCCTAATCGGAAAAGAGGAACTTGCTTTAATGAAGCCCGGGGCTGTTCTTGTTAACACAGCCAGGGGTGCCATATTGGATCTGAATGCGCTTTGTGATGCGCTTGAAGAAAATCGACTGATTGGAGCGGCTCTTGATGTATTGCCTGAAGAGCCCCCAGAAAAAGGCGCGCGTGTATGCTCCTTAGGGGACAAAGTTATACTTTCCCCGCATATGATTAGCGCAAATGGGGCGGGCACACTGGCAGCTGCGATTCCTTGGGCAACAGAAGCGACGTTGACGGCTCTTAAGGGTAATGTACCAAATCATGTCTGCAATGTTGATGCAGTTCCAAAGTGGAAGAAGCGTTTTGGCGGTAAGGCACTTATTTAGGGTAGTAGTGGGTTCGTTGGAGAATAATAATGAATAGAAAGATGCTGATGAGCCAGTATAGCCTTGACTAAATAATTGAATAATTATTTTATAGCCGGGAGTAAGGCCCATGCTCTTAGAGTAATTTGGTCTTGGGCCCTTTATGACTTTGCTAATTCAGCGTTCACAACCTTGGTCGTAACATTCATCTATGCGACCTATTTCACGCAGGTAATAGCCAGTGATCCCATCTCAGGAACGGTCCTTTGGTCAAGGGGAATCACGGTCACCGCCTTGGTGGTAGCGGTTTGTGCGCCTTTTTTAGGCGCACTCGCTGATCATGGTAAGTTTCGAAAACTTTTTGTCCTAATTGCGACCTTGATATGTGTAATAGCGACAGCTTCGTTATACACCGTAGAGCCGGGCTCAGTCCTTCTTGCCTTGGGGCTTATGGTTGTGGCCAATATCGCCTTCGAGTTTGGTGGAGTGTTCTACAATGCTTTTTTGCCGGAGATAGCTCCTATAGGGCATATGGGGCGTATATCCGGATACGGCTGGGGCTTGGGTTATATTGGTGGTGTCGCGGCACTGGTTTTGGCTCTCGTAGGATTTGTTGAACCTGATACGCCTTGGTTAGGTTTCTCAAAAGAAACAGGGGAGAATATACGCGCTACCAATCTACTTGTAGCTATCTGGTTTCTTCTTTTCAGTTTGCCGTTCATGATTTGGGTAAAGGAAGATAGGACCCGGAAGGCCCCAATCGGCCTTGCATCGAGTAAGGCTTTTTTGCAAATACGAAAGACGATAGGACAAGTTCGTCGGTATCGGCAGACCGTTCGTTTTTTATTCGCACGTATGATTTATAACGATGGCTTGGTTACCATTTTTGCATTTGGGGGGATCTATGCTGCGGCAACCTTTGGTTTCTCCATCCAGGAGGTAATTCTTTTCGGAATCGTGCTAAACATCACAGCAGGAGCTGGCGCATTTGCGATGGGTCATTTGGACGATCATATTGGCGCCAAGAGAACAATCGTTATTTCATTGATCGGATTAATCGTTGCAAGTGTATTAGGCGTGTTGGCAACTACTAAATTTTGGTTCTGGGTTGCAGGCATTATCATTGGGATCTTTGTTGGACCTAATCAGTCTGCAAGCCGCTCGCTCATGGGAAGATTGATTCCACCTGGGGCTGAAAATGAATTCTTTGGTTTTTATGCTTTCTCTGGGAAGCTTACTGCTTTTTTGGGCCCATTTTTGCTAGGGGTTCTCACACAGATGTCAGGCTCTCAGAGAACGGGGGTAGCCGTGGTAGTGCTTATGTTTATAGTTGGACTTGGGCTGCTAGCTTTTGTCGACGAAAAAGAGGGAATAAAAAGCGCCGGTAATATGCGACACCGACAACCTTCTTCAGTCTAAAATAGTTTCCTTAAAGTGAGTGATTTCTATGCCTGCAACCGTTGAGCTCTATTCTGGGAATTTGCGGTTGTATACGCGTATGAAGCGTTTTTTCTGTCAAATAAATTTTTTGGAGCATCAGATCTTGTTTTCACCAGGTAGGAGCATTATTCATGCGAATTATCCCAGAGATTGAAGCTTTCCGGGAGGAGTTGATTACATGGCGGCGTGATATTCATGCTCATCCAGAACTCGCCTTCGAAGAAGAACGAACCTCGAGTTTAGTCTCTGAGCTCCTAGATAGCTGGGGATTCACGGTGAACCGGGGACTTGCTAAAACGGGCGTTGTAGGCACTTTGGTGCGAGGTGAGGGCCGTCGAGTGGGTTTGCGTGCAGACATGGATGCCCTGCCTATGCAAGAAGAAAACAATTTTGAACATAAATCGAAGGAAGATGGAAAAATGCATGCATGTGGCCATGACGGACATACTGTTATGTTGCTGGCCGCAGCACGCTATTTGTCTGAGCATTTAGATTTTTCCGGTACGATTAATGTCATTTTTCAGCCCGCCGAGGAAGCAGCAGGCGGCGCGAAGGTGATGATTGAAGAAGGTCTCTTCGAGCAGTTTCCGATGGATGCGGTTTTTGGCATGCATAATTGGCCAGGAATAGATGCTGGAAAGTTTGCTATGAGGCCCGGGCCGATGATGGCATCTCTGGACTGTTTCGATATATCCATCGAGGGCAGGGGAGCCCACGGTGCGCTCCCACACGAGGGCGTTGATCCTATAGTCACTGCCTCTCAGGTGATTACTGCATTACAGAGCATCGTGAGCCGTAATGTGGATCCCCTACGTTCCGCAGTGGTGAGTGTGACTAAGGTTCATGCAGGTAGTGCTCACAATATTATTCCAGAATGTGTGGAGCTTGGAGGTGGCCTTCGCTGTTTTGAGCCAGAAATTCGCGAAACACTAAGATCGCGCATAAAGAGCATAGTGGAAAGAGTTTGTGAAGGAATGGGTGCAAGGGGGAGCGTAACATTTGGGAGTGGGTATCCCGCAGTGATTAATTATCCTGAGGACATAATATTGGCTGGAAAGGTAGCGAGCGATATTGTTGGAGCGGAAAATGTGGATATTGACTCGGAGCCTAGTATGGGTTCGGAAGATTTTGCCTATATGCTAGAAAAAAAGCCTGGTTGTTATGTGTTTATTGGCAATGGTGTGGGTGAAGGGTCGTGCATGGTGCACAATCCTAATTATGATTTCAACGATGATATTTTAGTTTTAGGAGCGACCTACTGGGTGCGTCTTGCACAGATGTATCTTGGGGGCCAGTCTTCCTGAACAGATTTCGTATGTATTAACGGTACAGGTGAAAATATTGGACAGCAAGATTTTTTTTATCTTTCCAGGGCAAGGTTCACAATATCGGGGCATGGGAGCGGATCTGGTAGAGCAGTTTCCCCGTGCCAGAGAAATTTTTGACCAAGCAAGCGAGGTGGTCGGTTATAACATGACCGAATTGTGCTTCAAGGATCCAAAAGGGCAGCTTGATTTCACACAGTTTACACAACCGGCACTTCTGACGCATCAGGTAGCGTGCTTGGAATCCTTTAAAAGTGAATCGAAGGGGATTGTGCAACCAACAGTTTTGGCGGGCCACAGTGTGGGTGAATATTCGGCTCTAGTCGCAGGTGGTGCTCTAAGTTTTGAAACAGCTTTGTGTTTGGTTAAGCATCGCGGAGAGCTTATGGGTAAGCTGGGAAAGGGCACTATGTTAGCTACCACATTGGATTTTGAGTCAGCCATTAAATTAGCAGATAAGCACTACTGCGGAATAGGTGGATGTAACCTTCCGCAGCAGACGGTTATTGCAGGAGAGCACGATGATTTGGAAGCGCTTATGGATGATCTCACTCAGTTTTATCCTGGTAAACGTGGCATTCTCCTGAAAACTGAAGGAGCTTTTCACACCTATTTAATGGTGGGCGCCGCCCAGGAATTTCGAAAAATCCTAGATGGGGTGGAGTTCAGGGACTTAGAAACAGATGTGTTGTCAAATTACACTGGAACATTCCACGAAGTCGATAGCGCGGCGATACGGTCACGGCTGTTTTTTCAGCTATTTAATCCTGTTCGTTGGGTAGATTGCATGGAAGCCGCAATGGATAAGGAAGTTGAAATTATTGTGGAATTTGGTGGTGGAATTGGTAAAGAAGAAGGTCCAGAAAACAAGAGACCCAACTTAGAGAGCATTACCAGGAAATCACTCAAAATGAACCAGCGTGAAGCCCTTTATGTTCCGGCTATTAATGCTTCCAGCATTAGTTCTGCAGCGGAAAAACTAACATAGAATGGGCACACGATTGCATGCTCCTAATGCGATTAAAGGGAAAGACACAGGATCCTAAAAAGGCTTATGGATAAATCCTAGCAGATATGCATTTAGATCAGGGTATGTTTTAGCAGGGGGGACTGATCAAGAAATTCCGTGGCGAAACCTAAGCAAGCCCTTAATATGAGCTTGAAGGCAATAATGGCAGGCTCAGTTATTCTGGGTGGATTATGTCATGCCGGTAAAACTCGGTGAAAGGGGATTTTTTGGGAGGGAGAAGCCATTTTTAGGGCATACTAGCCCGGAAACTTTCTTACACGCGAAAATGAAAATACATTGGGATCTTGCACCAAGAGTAATTAAATTGAGCAGATAAGGGGTACTAATGAGTTTGTCGGTCAAACCCGGTTCTAGTACGACTACCTTGTTGTCCGCTGCAGCGGTCGTTGTTGTGATCTTGGGAATGCAGGCAGCTAGCTCTATTCTGGTACCGTTCATGGTTTCTGTGTTTCTTGCTGTAGTCTGTAAGCCGCCTATGAATTGGTTAACCCATCACAGGGTGCCGACTGGTGTTGCAATCGCCATAGTGGTTTTTGCGATTATTAGTCTGCTGACCGCAGGCGGTATGTTTTTGGGAGGCTCGATTGCTGAATTTACAGGCCGGTTGCCATTTTATGAGCAGCGTCTTAACGAGGAACTTATTGATTTAGCAGGTTTTTTTGGACAGACAGTTACAATTCAGGAGCTTCTAGAAAAAGTACAGCCTGGTTCTGTTATGGGTCTGGTTGCAAATTTGCTCAATGGATTACAGGGATTGTTCGCAAATTTTTTTCTAATCATATTTACCGTAATCTTTATTTTATTGGAGTCATCCAGCTTCCCAGTAAAAATGCGCTCTGTCTTGGCTGCTGCACGTGCGGACCCAGATTATTTCGTTCGTTTTACCTCTAGCGTGCAACGGTACCTTGGCATCAAGACGTTAATCAGCTTGGTTACAGGTCTAGCAGCAGGACTATTGACAGGGATTTTAGGATTGGATTTTCCTGTTTTGTGGGGGGTGTTTGCCTTTACCTTGAATTATGTTCCCAGTATCGGGTCTATTATTGCCGCTATTCCTCCGACTGTATTAGCTTTAGTCCAGTTCGGTCTTGGCCAGTCTTTGTTGGTCGCGTTGGGTTACTTAGCGATAAATATTTCCTTGGGAGGCATAATTGAGCCTCGGGTCATGGGCAGGAACTTGGATTTATCAACGCTGGTCATTTTTCTTTCCCTTATTTTTTGGGGGTGGGTGTTCGGGCCAGTGGGTATGTTGCTCTCAGTACCACTAACAATGATCGCTAAGATTGCTTTGGAAGCTAGCGATCGAACTACACCGCTGGCAGCACTTTTGAGTGCACCGGAGTCTTGAGATTATAAAAAAAAATACTAGATGGACTTTTGATAGATTCAAGAGAATTTCCAGGATAATGGGGGCAGTGGTTATCATTATGTGACAGTTAGAAATCAAGACTATAGTTATTACGAGAAATTTATTAAGATTTTTTACTTATGAGCCTGCTATTACGTAAACAAGTTGAGCGTACACTTCCTGGTTGGGAGCGCTGGTATCCCAGTTTGTTTGATGCAGCAAGTGATTTAGGGCTAATCAAGGCTAGGGTGTGCCCTCCTCAAGCGTTGTTATTATCAAATCGCCATGCCCTTATTCGGCAGGCGGCCGAAAATACTCACCGCGAGCGCTGGGGTTAGGGTATTCATTAACTTTCGGGCTGGAAGCCCCTAATCGATAGATATGGGTATAAGTCTTCGTCGGATTGAGACTTTCGTGACGGTTGCTGAGCATAAAAATGTGAGCGCGGCGGCCCGGACATTAAATCTCAGCCAGCCAGCCGTTACAAAAAGCGTTCGTGAGCTAGAGCGACACTATGGGGTTGAACTGGTACACCGCACTTCAGATGGGGTTGACCTTACTCAGTATGGGGAGCGCTTTTACCGTCGCGCAAAACTGATATTGTCTGAGCTGCAGCATGCACAGGACGAAATTGTTTCCTTGTTAGGTGGAAGAGGTAGTGTTTCGGTCGGGTTGCTGCCCAACGCT
>CAJWKT010000031.1 GCA_913041665.1 uncultured Gammaproteobacteria bacterium
CCCGCCGATGACTTCGGAGGCAAAACTGTGATTGACAGTACCTTCGTGGAATTCGCGCTTCCGTTTACCGACACTTTTAGTGTGCAGTTGGCGGCGCGTCGCGAGGCGTACAAGGACAGTTTCACCAATTCGAGCCCGAAAATTGCGGCGCTCTGGCAGCCCACGGACAGGTTGAGCGTACGGGCTTCCTTTGGTCAGTCGTTTAAGGCGCCCACGGTTGTGCAGACTTCATCCACCCAGGTAGCTGGTAACGCCATCTGCCTGCAGATTACCCCGGCAAGCAATTGCAGCAGGGGAGGTGGTGGTGGGAGGTTTTTCCCGCGGGTCACCTACGTTACGCGGGGCGATGAGGCCCTGAAACCCCAGGAGTCGGATAATCTTTCCTTCGGGTTTGACTTCGATGTGAATGATAATCTCTCGTTGGGGGCTTCCTATTTGAGCTACGAATTCTCGAACGCCATCACGTCACCCGGGCGCAGAAGCCTCATCGAAAGACAGGAGTGTCACCTGAAGGATGCATCGGGCAATCCAGTCTCACAGCCTGATCCGGACGGCGGTAGCCGGGTGCTCTACATTCCGATCTCGCGGGTGGTGAATGGGCAGGAGATGTGCTTCAACGTGTCAGCAGCCGACCCTGATGGTTACATCGGGATTAGTCATTCCTTCAATTCCTTCTACAACACGGACAGCCGGGTACTGGAAGCGGTCGATTTCAACCTGAACTATCAGGTAGAGACCGGTTGGGGGGCGTTCTCAGTCCGGCCGAATCTTATCTACCTGTTGAAAGACGAGGCTACAAACCCGGCAGTTAATGATGGTCTTCCGGTGGATCAGGTGGGGCGTAGCGCTGCTTGGAGTGGCCAGGCAGAGTATCGAGCCGTGCTGAATCTTGGCTGGGACCGTGGAAGGCATAGTGCAATTCTTGCAGGGCGGCACATTTCCCCTATCAACTCCTTGAGTATCAAGCCGGTCGCCAACGGCCCGGACATCCTTACGTTGTCTAGCGAAAATGGAAGTACTACTACGTGGGACTTGATCTACGGTTACCAGTTCGGCGATGAAGAGCAGGGGCGTGTGACGTTTAATGTGCAAAACTTCACCGCGTATCAGCCCTCGGGAACCATTCGTGGGCCTTCTCAGGGACGCAGGTACGGCATACAGTTAAACTACAGCTTCAGTAACCAATAATACGGACTCGTATTAGCTGATTTTCCTAAGCAGCATCCGAGGGGCGGCACAAACTGCCCCCCGGATGTGGCCTTGCCCCCAGGTTCTTGTAATGGAAAAGATAAGGATGATTAGCCCGAATCGATTCGCAACTTGGTCGTTCTTTTTAATTACACTTAGCTTAATGGTTGCATTCGTGCGTCCGGTATTCCCTCAGGATTCAGATGCGGATTTGTACGGTGCCGCTTGTGCCGCTTGTCACGGTTTTGACGGAAGCGGCAATTTACCTGCCCAGCTTGGTTTCGATGTCGGGGTACCCGATTTTACGGATTGTGATTTTGCCGCCAGGGAGCCGGATGCGGATTGGTATGCTGTTATCCATGATGGGGGACCGGTGCGGGGATTTGACCGAATGATGCCCGCCTTTGGCCAGGCGCTGACCGGTGAGCAGATTCAGCAGATTCTGGATCATGTGCGGACACTGTGCACGGATGAGGATTGGCCTCCTGGGGAATTCAATCTGCCGCGATCGCTTTTCGTGGAGAAGGCCTACCCCGAAGATGAAGCAGTAATCACGACTACTATCCAGGGAGAAGGGCAGGATAGCCTCACCCATGAGTTTCTTTGGGAGTATCGCTTCGGTGCGCGCAGCCAGGTTGAAGTCAGCCTGCCGCTCCACATTGCGGAATTAAAAGGTACGGAGGGCCGCGAGAAAGGCTTTGGCGATTTGGAACTGGGTCTCAAGCACAACCTCAAATACGACAAGCAGCGCGGCACCATCTTGAGCGTAGGCGGGGAGCTTATTCTGCCTTCAGGGGATGAGTCCCGAGGTTTCGGTAAGGGAACAGCCGTTTTTGAGCCCTACGTCGCCTGGGGCAAGATTCTACCCCGGGATTCATTTTTTCAGCTTCAGGGATTGCTTGAATTTCCGACGGAAAGTGGTTTTGACAACGAGTTGGGATTGAAAGGTGTTTTCGGGCGGACCTGGACCACGGACGGTCCTTTTGGTCGTGCGTGGACACCTATGCTTGGGGTATTAGGGTCTAAGGAATTGGAAAGTGGTGGAAATACTCACTGGGATCTGGTGCCGCAGCTTCAGGTGACACTCAATACACGCCAGCATGTAACAGGCAGTTTTGGCTTCAGAATTCCGGCAACTGATTCCTCAACACGCGAGACACAGTTTGTGTTCTACCTGCTTTGGGACTGGTTTGACGGAGGGGTGCTGGAAGGGTGGTAAACAGGACGCTCTTTATAGGGATCGTTTTTTGTCTGGCCGGGCTTGTACCATCATTGCAGGCTCAAGAGCAGACTTTCTTTCACACCTCCGACCAGTGTATTGCCTGCCACAGTGGCATGGTGGCGCAATCGGGCCAGGACATCTCTATTGGGTATACCTGGCGTGCGTCTATGATGGCGAACTCCGCGCGTGATCCCTACTGGCAGGCGGGAGTCCGTCGGGAGGTGATGGATCATCCCGAGGCACAAGCCGCGATTGAGGATACTTGCTCGACCTGCCACATGCCTATGGCGAGATTTCATGCGGCCAACAATGATGGAAGGTTGGGCGAGGTTTTTGAAAACCTTAGCTCAGGAAATAGCCTGGCCTTAGACGGCGTATCTTGCGCCGTGTGCCATCAGATTCGCAGTGATAATTTCGGGGACGAGTCGAGCTTTACAGGGGGCTTCGTTATTGATACCGACCAGGTACTGGGTGAGCGCCAAATCTTTGGTCCCCACTCCGTAGATATCGGCCGCCAGGCTGTGATGCAATCCGCGGGACAGTTCATCCCTACTGAGGGAAGTCACGTGCAGCAATCAGAACTTTGTGCAACCTGCCACACGCTTTTTACCGAGCCCCTTAACGAAGCAGGCGAGGAAATAGGCCTGTTTCCAGAGCAGGTGCCTTATCACGAGTGGCTGCAGAGCGAATACCGGGGTACGCGGAGTTGTCAAAGTTGCCACATGCCGGAACTGGTCGAGGACGCGCCGATCAGTTCGGTGTTGGGCCAACCAAGGCCCGCGTTCTCCCAACATGTTTTTCGCGGTGGTAATGCGTTCATGCTCAGTATTTTGAACAAGTATCGTGGCGAACTGGGTGTCACCGCACTACCCCAGGAGCTCGAAGCGACAGTCCAAAGCACTAGAGCATTTCTCTCTACTGAGACGGCGCGTGTTGCCATTGATTCGGCGGAAGTCTCGGGCGACATACTGGAATTGGATGTGACTGTTCAAAGTTTGTCCGGGCATAAGTTACCCACGGCTTATCCGTCCCGACGGGCTTGGCTTCACGTTAGGGTTCATTCGCAGGACGGCGAAGCGATTTTTGAGTCGGGCCAGTTAAATCCTGATGGCTCTATCACAGGTAACGGTAACGATGAAAATGGAACCTCCTTCGAGCCTCATTACACGATCATCGAGCACGCTGACCAAGTTCAGATTTATGAATCCATCATAGTGGATCATCGAGACCAGGTTACAACGGGGTTGCTTTCGGGCGTAAGCTACATAAAAGACAATCGTCTGTTACCGCGGGGTTTTGAAAAGGCAAGCGCATCCTGGGAAATTGCTGTACATGGGAACGCCTTGGAGGACAGTGATTTCATTGGCGGTGGTGATCAGGTTCACTATCGTATTGATTTGAGTGGTACTGATGATGCTGCCACGGTATCGGTTCAACTTATGTTCCAGACCATCGGCTATCGTTGGGCGGAAAATCTGAGGGCATATGACGCGCCTGAGACCAACCGTTTTGTCGGTTACTATGAGGACAATGCCGGTAATTCAGCGGTGACGCTGGCGAGTGATACGGTAGTGATTGAGTAGGTCTTCGGGACAGGACTTCTTCATCGACAATCTGGTTTCCCGGGCCTAAATTTTGTAGTCAATCTTCCCCGAAAATCGTCTCGCCGCGGGTATATTTGCGCATCAGTTCCGGTGTTTCGCCCCCTTCCCATGCATTGACCCGATAACCCACAGTCCTGAGAATCGGTGGACCTTCCGGGTGTTCGTCCGGATCCCAGTTTGGGCGCGCTACGGCGATGAAATCCGTGTCGCAGCGATCAGCATCGAACCGGCACAGGCAGTAGCCGTGCACATCGTTGTCTGCATAAACAAGGTGGGGATTCGGTGCGGGGTCGGCAACTGACAACGCTTGAGCTAAGTCGTTGGTCTTCACCATTTCCTCAGCTGCCCGTGCGCCTTTGCGCATAAAGAGATTCAGATTGGAGGCGGACTCTTTCTCTCCATTGTTACTTTCATGCTCATACACGGCAAGATGAGAGAGTCCGAATCTGCGCAGCGCTCTCGCCAGAAAAGGTGCGCGGGCAAATGATGAGATGGCAGCGCAGGTAAATTCCGGTATGACGTAATTGGGCGTTCCGGCGTTGTAATTTTCGGCTACAAGTCCGGCGTAATGAGCGTGCCTGTCACCGCTCAGGGAGACCACATTTGAAATCTTGTTTTCCTTAATAAATCGCATGAGTTCTTCGCGTTCATTCGGGAAGCCGTCCCAGCTGTCTGTCCAAAGAAAACCAGATCCGGCCTCTGGATTCACCCGGCCCGCATCAAAATAAAACCCTGTAATGGGTTCGGCGTTGGCCCAGACTTTCCATGCGGCGCTGCTTTTGGTCATGACTTCTTTAAACCACCGCTTCTGCTGGGTACCCAAGAGTGATATGGCAGGATCGGTAGCGCGAGGATTTTGAACCTCTTCACCATTCACTGTCACGGTTTCTGGCGGACTACCTTTATTGGCCTTGCTTCCCTGCGAAAGTGCGTAGAGGGTCTCGCCCTCGAACAAGCTGAATCCGGAAAATACATTGACGCTACTGCTTTCTGCCTCCAGGTTTGTTACCGAATATCCTGGGTTGGCGCTTGGGCCCCGGTAGGAACGGTTATCTGTGATGACGAGATCCACATAAGCACCCCACCGAATGGTCCTGTAGCAGGTCTGGGATCGGATGGCAGCTAAATTGTTCTGCTCCTCGGATAGAAAACCCTCGCCGAAGTTCGTCATCGGTGCATAGGCGATGGATGAGGGCTTTCTGTAATCTCTGGCTTCGTTAGGGACCCCCGGCACACTCAAGCTACCTGTAAGAATTTGGGGCACGAACTCGAACCAGGCTTGAGTTGCCGCTGCCCGTTTTTCGGGGTTGGCACGGCCGTCTGTATAGCTCTGCCATGCATCATTTCCGTATTCATGGTCATCCCAAATGGCAATAAAAGGGTAAAGCGCACGGGCATCCTGCAAGTCGGGGTCTGTGAGGTAGGTTTTGTATATCTGTCGGTGCCCAGACAGGTAATCATCAAAATTTTCTGGAACATTTTCCTGCGCATCCGAACTACCCATCCCACCGCGCCCCATACCACCAGCTTGTCCTGGTTCAACTGGTTCATCGGGATTTTCCGGTAGACCATAGACGTAGTCTCCTACGTGCAGGATCAGGTCAATGCCACTATCTTTATCCGCCATTTGATCATCTTGGATTAATCGCCGGTAGGCTCCGTACCGGTTCGGTGGCCAACTTTGACAGGAGACGAGGGCGATCATCACCGGTCGCTTGGCATCAGGGAGTGGGGCTGTCCAGGTGCGTCCCACCCGGCTGACTGCGCCATCGGGAGCAATAAACCGATAGTAATATGTGGTGTCCGGTTCCAGCTCATGGACCATGGCACGAATGGTGAAATCGCTCTCTGTTGTCGTGACCAAGGTCTGCTCAAGTAGCACCTCCTCGAATTGATTTGTCAGATTTACCTGCAACACCACTTGGGTTCTTTGTTCGTCAGGGAGTGGTTCTACCCGAGTCCACAATATGACGGCATTGGGTTGAGGGTCAGCTGAGGCCACTCCTTGGGGAAAGGCTTCCCGGGCGGAATCCGAGGGATCCACTGAGGCTGCGAATGTTTTTTGGGTGGCGGGAAGCGTGAAGTAACTGGCTAGAGCACTGGCAGAGAGTTTTAAAAAGTCACGGCGTCCGGTAGGCATTGCGCCACACTGCCTCAAGCTGTGTGGACTTCGAGTGGCTTATTTGACTGTTGTTGGCCAGCTACATAGTTCACGATCATATCCGGCACGACCGGCGATCGGTTGAACAAATGCCCAGCGAGCGCATCGGAGATTGCTGAGAGCACAGCCGCTGCTGCTGCGCCCATAGGAGGTTCTCCAATGCCCCGGGCCCCGACCGGGTTTTGGGGGTCAGCTTTGTTTACAGCGTTCCATTCCATTACTGATGGGACATCCAAAAAGGTTGCGGGTTTGCTTTGGTAGAAGCTTGTGTTGTTAGGCAGGCCATTCTGGGCATCGTAGATTTGCCGTTCAAAGAGTGCGAACCCCACTCCCCACACGCCGCCGCCCTTGATCTGCTGGGCGAGCCCATGAGGGTGGAGAACTGTGCCGCAGTCGGCTATGCCCACATAGTCTAGGATCTTTGTTTTGCCAGTCTCTAGGTCTACCTCCACGGCTGCAAATCCGCAGGACAGTGCGGGCACGTTACCTTCCTTGGGTAGATTATCCTTGGCAACGCCCACCAGTCCGGTTCCGGCAACGCTTGCAAGAGCAGTCTTCGTAATATCATTTATATCTTCAGGTGCGTCGATGCCCGAGTATGTCCCACCCAAGTCGATAGCTCGTTGGGCAGCTTGGGCGTAGGTAAGATAGTGTTTTGGGTTAGCACTTGCATACACTTTGTGTTCACCAATTTCGTAGTCCTCCGGTGAGCCACCTAGGTCCATAGCGGCAATTTGTTTGAGTTTTATGAGCGCATCCATGGCCGCTACATAGTTGGCTCGGGTCATGGTGTAGGAAGTGTTGCTACCGTTCTGCGAGGATGCGCTCGGCAGGTGCTTCGTGCTGATACCGTGATGGACTAGACAGTTCTTCCAATCGCATTTTAAGACTTCAGCTGCAGCCCGGGTTGTGGTGACATAAGAGTAAGTACCTAAGTTACCTACGCCGCTGTGCAAGTGCAGCTTGCCATCGGGGCTGAGTACTATCAGACCATCGTAGCCGCTGTTTCCAGCTGAGTGGTAGGCTTGGCCGATGCCAAACCCGAGGACTTTGGAGCCTTGACGTTCGTTGCTCTGTCGAGTGCGGGTATTCCAGTTGAACTGTTGGGCACCCTTGTCCAGTGCGTCGGCCATGTAAGCACTGGTAACTGGTCCTTGTCGGGCCCCAACTTTGGCCTCAGAGTCAGGAGCATTGATTTTGCGTATGGCAAGCCGGTCTAGCCCAAGTTCCCTAGCTGCTTTATCAATGATGGGTTCCACAGCTGCCGCGATCTGATTTTGCCCGGGTCCCCGCTGAGCACCTCGTGGTGTCGTGTTGGTTAGCACAGAAATGCCACGATAGCGCATGGCTAGCGGCTGGTAGATTATGGAGATAGCGCTAGCCGCTGAGTTTGCATCGGGAAAGCCTCCCGAAGACCCAGCATCCTGCACGATATAAAGATCTACAGCTGTGACTCGGCCGTCGTCTCGGAAGCCCATCTTAACGCGACCCTGAAAACCGCCGCGAGCCGAACCTATGAAATATTCTTCGTGACGACTGACTCGAAGCATGACGGGGCGCCCAATTTTTTTAGACATCAAGGCGGCAATACCCACGGTGACAGATCCACCGGATTTGGAGCCGAAGCCACCACCGCAATACTCGTTAATGAAGACAATGTCTGCTACATCAACACCGATCTGTCGAGCGATACCACCCAGGGCTGCGGTATGGCTTTGGCATCCCGTGTGTACATGGCACTTACCGTTTTGCCAGTACGCCATGGTTGTGCGGGGTTCCATCGAGTGGTGGGAATTGCCCTGGGTCACAAAGGTTTCATCCAGGACCAGCTTTGCCTGAGCTAGGCCAGCATTAACATCTCCAAAGGACCATTCCTGGGTAGGTTCTCCTATTGGCAGTTGGCCCTCTTCTGACTCGGCAAAATCCCGGGCGTTCCATTTGAGTTCACGGGGACTGCCACCACCACCTCTGCCGCGACGGCCCCCGCCGATATTGGTACTCCCCGGGCCTGCATTAGGCCCCCCCGGATAGAGGCTTGTAAGAGGATCCAGTGCAAACTCCAACGGCTCGATGTCCAGATGGATTTGCTCGATTGCATCTTGTGCTGTCTGTTCATCTACGGCCGCAATGGCCAGCACCGGGTCGCCCACGAACTTTGGTTCGTTTGTGAGGACCGCGCCTACACCGTCATCGTCAGCGGTCAGGATTCCGATGACCCCCTTCATTCTCAACGCTATCGAGGTGTCAATAGCGTTGATTTTAGCGTGAGGTAAGGGACTTGTGAGAAGCCGTGCGAACACCATTCCCTCAGCACGGAAGTCTTCAGCGTATTTGGCTTTTCCCGTCACCTTACCCCTAAGATCAGGGGGTTCAAAATTTCTGCCGATCAGATCATAGGCCACTTTGTTCGCTCCCCATTATTTCTTTACGAAGGTTTTTGGTCTTGGGTTTTTCAAAAAACAGTCTCGACAATCACCCAACCGCTTCGGTTATGGCTTGTTGATCTTTTTTACAGAATATTGTGCAGCCCATTTGGTGGGAGCCGGCCTCTCCACTCTCTATTAGACTCTTCGGTTAGGCCAGATAAGAGAACGCCAGAAGTGGGCGTTATGGCTGTTATCAAAGCCCAGGCCTTCCTTGGGAGTCTTAAAGTTCCGCATTACCAACTCGATGATAGGCTCGAAATCAATCCGCGCATCTTTATCCCAGGCGTACAGATCGTTCAGCGTGATAAAGCGTGCCGTAGGGTACCACTTGTGTTTTTTGGCGTACTCAGCATGCTGACGCTGATATTCGTCCGGCACATAGTCCTCTCCGAACATTCTCACGTACATTTCCGGATAGGTGTAGTTGTAGTCCGGATCCGCAAAAAAACGAAGTGACTGGTGATATTTGATAGCCCAGACGATTTCCTCGTCCACGTAACCTTCAAGGAGCTCAGAGCCCCAGTGCCCATGGTCTGACCGTCGTATATACATTCCACTGTCATGCAAGGCACAGGCCACCACCACATTTTCCGGGTAATCGGCTTCGAGGGCCAGATTGGCGCTCTGGAGCATATGGCTATTTTGTTTGATGCCCCCACCGGGCGCGTAATAGAAACGAAGCCTCAGGAAATCCTCAATCGTGGGTTTAGCAGGCATAGCTGGGGGAGCCAGAATTTCAGCACTTTGAGCCGCTGCTCCCATACCACCGGAAGCCTGAGCCAGTTGCAGACGTTTTTCGAGTTCTTCCTCGACAGCATCTGCTTTCTGGGAAAAGGTCATGCCTGGCGTAAATGCCGCCGCGGCTGCCAGTCCAGCATTGCGCATAAAGTCACGTCTTTTACTGCTGAGAATTTTCATACGTCACATCCCCTCAATCCTTAAGGTTTCTGCAGTCCCATCCTCGAGAAGTCTATCATCTCAATCCGTCTCTTACGACTAGAAGTAGATCAGTGTATTTGCTTGCTCATGGAGAGTTATTTCGCAATTCGGGTCAATTTGGGTTACCGATGTCGCCGATGGGTAAAATCACGTTGTTGTTTCTAGAGTACTCTTCCCAAAGGGCAATCATGTTTTGCAATCTCTCAGGCTGTGAGGGTGCCATATCCACTATCTCACGCGGGTCCTCCGCGATATTGTAAAGTTGCCATGTATTCGAGCCGTTTTTGCCATCTGCCCATAGCAATTTCCAATCCCCCCTTCTTATTGCCCGATGCCCAAAAAGCTCCCAACCGAGCACTTCTCCTGAGCCGTAGATTTTTTCTTTTTGGCCTGTGAGCATGGGCAGCAAGGATCGGCCTGTCATGGCCCGCACCGGGCGTCCCTCGTAAATCGGGCCTGGCTGGTCAGTTTCCGCTAACTCAAGGAAGGTTGGTGCAAGGTCCTGAATCCTAGCTAGTTGTGTGTTGTAGCCTGCACTCGCCTTGATTTTATTGTAGACCAGGACCATCGGGACCCGGAGACCCCCTTCTGTGAGATACGCCTTGAACAGGCGCAATGGAGCCGAACTCACTTGGCCCCAGCCGGGACCAGGAAAACCATAGGAATTTACTTTGCCCAGATTCTCGTAGCTTAAGTCGAAGTTTGCAGGTACCCAGGTCGCGTTGTCCAGCAGCTGCATGCGATCGTTGCCCTCAGCACCGTTGTCCGATAGCACGATAATCATGGTGTTGTCATATTGTGAAGTTTTTTGGAGATAACTGACCAACCGGCCTACATGGTAGTCCAGTCGCTCAACCATGGCCGAGTAGATCTCCATAACGCGAGCAGAGTATCGTCGTTCTTCAGTGCTCAGATCTTCCCAGGGGGTCACGCGAGGCAATCGCGGAAATTCACCAATATCCGGTGGGATGAGTCCCGCCCTTTGCGCCGCCTTAAGGCGGCGCTGTCGGTAGACGTCGTAACCTTCGTCATAGATGCTGTCATATAAATCCAAATGCTCATCCGGCACCTGCAGGGGCCAATGCGGCGCCGAAAAACTGAGCCAAGCGAAGAAGGGAGTACCGTCCGCCCGGTGTTCTTCTATGTTCTCGATGATCCTGTCCGTAAAGAAAGCAGAGGAATAGAAGTCGTCTGGTAACGAGTCGATCTCTTCCCCTTCATCCAGATAAATAGTTCTTGGGTAGACATTCAGCATACGCTTCATATCTGAGAAATGGCTTGCACCTCCCTGCATCAACGCAAAGGAATGCTCGAATCCTCGCTCGTGGGGACGCATACCCTGTCCTGAGCCAATGTGCCACTTGCCCGCCATGTAAGTGTGATAACCGGCATCGCGCAGCAGCGTAGCTACGGTTACCGTGTCCTTGCTCAGGTACCCCTCATAGCCCGGCTGACCACGCTGGTTGACAGCCAGGTGCTCTGCCATTGTGCCAAATCCGGTAAAGTGGTTGTCCATACCCGTTAGCAGCATGGCCCGTGCGGGAGAGCAAGTAGGTGCCGCGTAGAAATTAGTCATCGCGACACCAGAGCGCGCCAGTGAATCAATATTTGGTGTCCGTATCTCGCTGCCGAAGGCGCCAATGTCGGTATAACCTAGATCGTCAGCCAGGATAAGTAGGATATTTGGTCGCTCATCCCCGGTTTGGCCGCCGCTATCGAGAATTTTGTCTTGCCCAGCCGCTCGGACCGAACTGGCCGTAAATATAGCGAAGATCGTTATTATCACCACATTTTCTGCCGAGGTTCCTCGATTATGGATCCTCATCATTTTTCCTTTAAAAAAATCTCAGCCTAAGAACGGATGAAATCATTTCTCTGAGTTTGATGGGTCTATATAGGAACTCTCTAGTATGGTTGGGTCATAGTAGGGTACATGCTGCTCCAAATCATACTCGCACTCTGACGGATAGAAGAATGTGTCTTCGGGCAGCCGGGTCCAGAAGGCGTGGGAGATGCGTGGCCATTTCAGGACTTTTGGGTCTATTGCCATGAGCAGCACCTCCAGCGTATTGCCATCTTCCCGCAGCGTGTAGCGCTCGAGAAATTGGAACTCGTCTGTTGTCACGAGCCCCTGCCCGTGAGAAAGCCCGTCGGGAAACCCGTTCGTTTCAATAATGATCGTGTTACCTTCCTGTCGGCCGACGGAGGTGCCTAACATTCGCGTTGCATCTGTTGCTGTCTCCCCGTCAAGATACACCACGCGCTCGGCCGCATTGTGCTCGTAATAGATCTCAAACCGGTCAGGGTGTTCCACGAGTCTCACTGCGGTATTCGATGCGAAGGAGGTGCGCGGCACGTTGTAACCCTCGCAGAACACCTCCGGGTCGTCCATGATGGTCAGGCCATTGATGAGGTCTTCGCCGTACGGGGTAAGCTCCACTCCCACGCTATAACCCCGAGACCGCTCCCAAAGACCCGTGATCGTTGCGCTGGATCCCATTGCACTGCCACCTATGCCCCCTCTCTGTGCAGATGCGGGGACTGCCGCACCGAAGGAAATGACCATCAGCAGAACAGTTACTGAAGTCGAAAGTTTCTTGTTCATTGCTTATATCTCCTCAATTCCCCGAGCGGTTCCACAGCTCGCAATTACTAGTTTCAATTACCGCACCCGGTACCCAGGTAAACTCAGCGTAGACGACGATGGGCTCAGCGTACATCATAGGGTCAGTGGCTGTGAGCTCATAGCCAAGGCGAGCTTCGTTCGCACTCAGCGTAAATCGCTCAACGAACTCCACCTGATCGGTCTGTGGCGTACCATTGCGCTCGAAATAAGGATAGTTCACGTGGGTCGTCCTAACCACGAGCGTATCTTTATTCTCCCAGTATCCCACCGAATAACCGAGGTGGCTGTGTGGTGTACCAGCCGACGCTTCATCGCTATCCAGATGGATGATGCGGTCTCCACCCCACCAAAAGTGCCGCATAATGACACGCTTGCCCTCGTCAACGAACTCCATGCTGCTCGGCAACATGCGTTCGGGCATGCCCCTAGGAACACAATCCAGGATAGGGTGGCTCACGGGATCAAAGCCGGCCTTGGCTTCGCGTCCCGCAGCCGTGAGTAGGTGATCGTAGTTGTGGGTCGCCATCCATTCGCTCGGACGCATTTCCATGCCCCACACACGAAAGATACCCTCAGTAGCCTGCTCGGAGGTTACCGTCGGAGCCCGGTCAGCGGGTCTCTGTTGAGATCCCTGTGCCCGCCCGCTCGACCACATTAGCTTGGCGCTACTTTGTGCGTACTCCTGCCCGTTCGCCAGTAGAATATTGCTGACACCGAGGCTAGAAGGATATCGTTTCGATACCCATCCAGCCACTTTAACCTGATCTCCCACCTGGGCAAGCTCGGGTCTCAAGCCCCTGCTCGGAAGACCGGCAGGCGTACCCGCAAACTCTAGCTCCCAGATAATCCCATCGCCTGTGTCGCCGGGAACTCCTATCCTGAATCGGACATGGGGGTTGCGCCAAAATATTTCGGTCAGCTCGCCTTCGAGCACGACGAGACGGCTTCTATCATAGAGAACTGCGCTGCCGACGGGCCCATGATGCGCCCAGGCCTGGCACGCGATGAGACAGCTGATCAGCAAAAAAGAGGCGTTTGCAAGTTTCATTCCGATCGCCGTTCCAGCTTCCGGTTGTTCTTATCGATAATAGCGCTCTTACACGGGGAAGTCATAGCACGTTCTTGTAGATTTCATTGGGTTCTCAAAGGGGCATTGGGAGGGACAGTCACTTATTGTAGAAACCACTCATCTCAAGCCTATGTGGCTGGACACTGGTGGCTTGCCGATGTCCGGTGCCGAGACGCTTATTATTGAAACCTATGTGCCCAGCGCTGACCAACTGACGATGGACCGGACGATGGTTATTCACGACCCGTTATATACTGAGCCTCTCGTGCGTACCCGTTTTTCGGCACGCGATGAGGATGCGCCACTCGGCGACACCCGTGCGACCCGGATTTTTTTACTGCGACTTGGTGAAGGAGGGCAAAATTGAGGAATATTTCTCCGAAAAGGGTATATGAGTATAAAAAAGCTCGTTGCTACCCCAATTCAGTTGTTGTGCTGCTGGAACATATTCGAATCGTGCTTTGTCGGCGCAATGCTCATTGGGTTGCGTCATCCCACAGGACGCAGTCACCGGCCTCAAACTCACTGCCAGGCCGCCAGTCAAACACGTTGGTTACAACGACAGGGCTAGTAAACATGATGGGATCGCTAGCGGTTAGCGTGTAATTCAAGCGGTTCTCATCGGCGGTCATAGTAAAGCGTTCCACGAATTCCACCTTATCCGATTGTGGGGTGCCAGCTCGGTCAAAATAGGGCCAATCCACGTGGGTGGTTTTAACGATGAGCGCACCATCATCCCAATGTCCTGTCGAGTAGCCGATATGGGTTGAGGGCGTCCCAGCGGGCGGCTCTTTGGCAGCTAAATGGATGATGCGGTCTCCACCCCACCAGACAGAGCGCATCGTAATGGTTTCCTTGTTGTTCTCTACAAACTCAATGGAACCGGCGAACATGCGTTCCGGCATGCCTCTTGGTTTACAATCGAGGATGGGGTGGGAGACCGGATCATGGTTTTCCTTTGACCGGCGCGCTTTGGCCGTAAGTAAGTGATCGTAACTATGTGCGGCGGCCCATTCACTCGGACGCATAGTAGCGCCCCACACACGAAAGATGCGATCGGCGGTTTCTTCTGCCACTCTCACCTTCGCGGACTCGAGTTGTCGCTGGGCCCGCTTAACCCGTTCAGTGGACCAAAGAAGCTTGCTACGCGTTCCCGCAAATTCTTGCCCGTTGGGCAAGAGCATATTTCGCAGGCCCAGGGAGTGGGGGTTGCGGAGTGAAACGAATCCAGCTGCCTTTACGTGGCCCCCCACAGGGAATAGGTCGGCGGTGATACCCCCGCTCTCGAGCTGGCTTGGAACGCCCGTTTCCAATTCCCAGAAAGTCTCCTCCCCAGCATCATTTAGCGCTTTCAGCCTGAATCGCACATGGGGGCTTCTCCAGAACACCTCCGTAAGCTCTCCTTCAAGTACTACAAGGTCCTCAACATCGTAGAGGCTCGGGCTACCGACAGGCCCGTGATGGGCTGAGGCCGGGATGGCTAATGTGAACACAACACAGCCTGCCCAAACGGCATCCATCATCGTTATGTTTCTTTTTGCGCACACTATCTTAGCGAGCCGACTTTTCGCAGCATTAAAGGACGATTATTGGCTTTGAGGTCCAGGGGGTGGCGCAACTTCGGTGGCACGTTGCTCTCTAGAGCGTAGCAACTGGCGCGTCGGGCCTCCATTGATGGACACGTTTCGCATGGAGAACCGATTGACATTGAAGGCACTTGGTCGGCCAACCATAACCAGACGGTCTCCAACTTCGATCTCACCCGGATAAAGACCATAGGTTCTCGCCAATAAACCCGGGGCATGGCTCACTGCATCCCAGATCTCCCCCTCAGGAATTGGACCACCAGTTACCCGGATACGGACCCGTATGTGGGGGTCGGTCCAGAAAAGTTTCTCCACTACACCACCAATCTCAAACATTTCAGCGGTACCGAACTCGGCAACCACGGAGTGATGTGCATGAACACTGATGGTGCTCAGGAATAGGCTGGTTAACGCTCCACTCAACAACGTTTTCATTTTGGAATTCATAACGGATCAGTTTCTCTGTTCCTCCGGATAAATACAAGAGCCCTTGAATTTATGGGCCCGTTCAGTAGACCCAAACAGGCCAAAACATCGAGAGGGTGGTTTTCGTCACGGTCATTCTTGCTACCTTATATAATGTCTGTGTGATTAATCTTGAATTGCAAAGGGTCAGTGGTTGATTGGGGCGTGTTTGTCCGAAGATCGGACTTAATGACTGAATGATCACAACCAGCCGTCTTTTTACAAGACATAGGATCAAGTATGACTGAGAGTTCTGTTTTTTGTACGCGTCTTAGGGCCTTGGATGTCTGTGCAGTTTCCGATGCTTTGGACGCTCTGGGACTCCCTGCATCGGTGGCCGGACTAAAACCGCTATCTGTGCAAAGGAAAATTACGGGTGCCGCCGTGACTGTGAAGCTTGGTACTACTCCCCCGAGCGAGCACAAACGTCACCTGGGTACAGCTGCTATATTAGCCTGTCAGGCGGGTGATGTGATTGTAGTTCAGCAGTCCACGGGTATTGACTGCGCTGGCTGGGGCGGGGTGTTGTGTGTTGGCGCACAATTGAAAGAAGTGAGTGGGGTTATCATTGAAGGGCCCGCCAGGGATATAGATGAGGCACGCGAGCTAGGCTTCCCGGTGTATGCGCGTTCAGCAACAGCTACCACTGCACGTGGCCGTGTTTACGAGCAGGATTTTAACTGCATTATCCAGGTTGGTGATGTTGAAGTTCAGCCGGGCGACTATGTTATTGCTGATGGTAGTGCTGTGGCTTTTGTGCCTAGGGATCGTGCAGAAGAAGTTTTGATACGTGCGGAGCGAATTGCGGACAGGGAGCGCCTCATGATTCTTGCCTTAAAAAACGGGGAGGCCATTACAGAGGTTATGGGTAAAAATTATGAAACCATGCTGGAGGAGTCTAAATAGATGGCGCATCTGGGGTTGCAAGGTGACCTAGTGGTTTCGTTACCAGTTCGCGATCTGGAGAAATCTATCACCTGGTACCAGGAAGTGCTGGGTTTTCAGGTGGTCCTTAAGCTGAAGGACCCTCTTTGGTGCGAGCTATCCACTGAGAATCGTTCGGTGCGGGTTGGTCTTGCTCAGGTACGGGAGGTTAGCTCGGGAGATACGACACCTATTTTCAGGGTAAAAGATTTGAGGGCTGCACAAGCAGCTCTAGCTTCTTCGCACGTGGCAACGAGCGATATAGAAGTGGTTGTAAACCAGGCGAAACTTTTAACGTTCAATGATCTAGATGGCAATACATTGATGCTGCAGGAACTCCTATAAGATGTGGATATCTTTGTTGGCAGTAGTGTAGTGAATTAGAGTAGCAGCTTTTGGCTTGTCTCAACGGGCGGAGAATGTCGCTCGCACAAAGCAAATATTGTATGGCACAGGAATGCTGGGAGATGGCCCAGAGAATTAATCAGGGGAGGTGATGTAATGGCAATACGCTTGGAAGAGTCCTTGGAGATTGAGGAAAATTTTACTCACCTGATCGACGGTAAGCTGGAGGGCAGTGAGTCTTCCTTTCCTGTCATCAATCCATCGACGGAAAGCGCATTTGCTAAATGCCCGGATGCCTCAAAGGAGCAGCTTGATAAAGCAGTGATCGCTGCGAGGGCAGCCTTTAACGGGTGGGCTAATCGCTCCTATAACGAGCGTGCTGAAATGCTCCGGAGGTTTGGTGGCGCGATTGTAGAACATACTGAATCCCTTTCGGAGCTGCTGACACGGGAGCAGGGTAAGCCTCTGGTTCAAGCAAAGTCGGAAATTCAACGTGCTGCCGCTCAATACGACCGCATCACGCGGATTGAAATATGTCCTGAAGTGATAGCAGATGATGACAGCCAGCACATTGAGCTACATTACAGGCCACTTGGCGTGGTGGGCGCCATCACCCCTTGGAATGTCCCGGTCATTCTGGCATCTGGGAAGATCGCTCAGGCCCTTTACACTGGTAACACCATGGTCTTGAAGCCCTCGCCCTATACGCCTCTTAGCACACTTAGGTTAGGTGAGTTAGCGGCGAAGATTTTTCCAGCGGGCGTACTCAATATTCTTGCAGGGGGAGACGAGCTTGGAATTTGGATGACCGAACATCCGGATATCGACAAGATTTCGTTCACTGGATCGGTGGCAACCGGAAAAAAAGTAATGGCGAGTGCTGCCAGTGGGCTGAAGCGAGTCACGCTGGAGCTGGGGGGTAATGATGCAGCCATTGTCTTGGAGGACGTGGACCCCAAGAAGGTAGCGCCCAAGCTGTTTGCCGCAGCCTTCGTCAACAGTGGCCAGATTTGTGCAGCTATAAAGCGGGTATATGTCCACGAGAGCCTCTACGAGGAGCTTGCCGATGCAATTGCCGAAGAGGCTAAAAAGGTGAAATTTGGTGATGGCCTAGATCCCTCGTCTGACTACGGACCGGTCAATAATAAAATGCAGTTTGAAAAGCTGGTGGACTTGATCGAGGATATAAAACAGTCGGGTGCAAAAATCCTAACAGGGGGCGATGTGCCTGATCGAGCGGGTTATTACATCAATCCAACTGTGGTAGTCGATGTCGATGACGATGCTCGGATTGTCAAAGAAGAGCAATTTGGCCCTGTACTGCCGATTCTGAAGTTCAGTGATGTGGAGGAGGGCATTCGCCGCGCTAACGACACCCGGTTCGGGTTATCCGGTTCCGTCTGGACTAATGATCTGGCAAAAGGTGAAGAGATTGCCGCGCGCCTCCAGGTAGGAACTGCTCGGGTAAATCAACATCTGGGAATGTCACCAGACATTCCTTTTGGCGGCGCCAAGGAATCAGGGCTGGGTCGTGAGTATTCCATAGTGGGCCTTAAGGGATACATGGAGCCGGAAGTTGTTCACATCAATAAGGATTCAATCGAATAAGCGGTTTTGACAGGGTATGTGTTGGAATCCCCCTATCGTTTTAACGGAGGCTTTTTTTGATAGGTCGTAATATTGTAAATTTCTGTGTGTTATTTTCGGCAGTCTCGCTTGTTTCTGCCCAGCCAACAGACAGCAGTGTTTTGAAATCCGTGCGGATGGTTCGAACCGACGTCGCACCCGTGATTGATGGAGTACTGGATGAAGGGGTTTGGGAAAGAGCGGGGAAGGTAACAGATTTTTATGAGGTCTCTCCCGACGAGTACGATGAGGCAGCTGAGCTTACCGAAGTCTTCATTCTTTATGACAATACCAACTTATACATCGCGGCAAAGCTTTCACAGAGTCAACCCAATGAGATCACCGCACAAGTTCTGAGGCAGGGCTCGGGGTTATGGGGCGATGATTATTTCGGCGTGATTCTGGATCCCTTCAACAATCGGCGGAACGGCTATCTTTTTCAGCTCAACCCTAACGGCGTACGGGCAGAAGCCCTGTATGAGAACACCACCCAGACGCAATTCGACTGGGTGGGCATATGGCAGGGTAAGGCAAGTATCCAAAAAGACGGCTGGATCGCAGAGATGTCGATTCCGTTTAGGACTTTATCCTTTGATCCCGAAAACGATACATGGGGCATCAATTTTACTCGGCAAATAGCACGCACCCATGAACGAATCGGTTGGGTATCTCGAACGCGCGCGCAAAATCCAGGTATTGCTGGCGTAGCGGTAGGGTTCGACGGTCTCGATCAGGGCCGTGGAATCGATATTCTTACCTCGCTCAGCGTACGTAATTCCAAGGAATATGTGGGTGGTAGCACCACGACCGAGAAGGAACCCTCGGTGGACATTTTCTACAAGTTCACGCCGGCGCTCACAGGTGTGGTGACCGTGAATACTGATTTTGCAGCCACCGAGATAGATGACCGCCAAGTCAACCTGACACGTTACAGTCTGTTTTTCCCTGAGAAGCGTGATTTCTTTCTTCAGGACGCGGATATTTTCGAATTTGGAGGCATTGGAGGTGGCCACAACAATTTTGGTCGAGGTGGTGGTGGGCAGCAGGGGCAGAATGGGCGACCTTTTTTTTCCCGCAAGATTGGCTTGAGTTCATCGCGGGAGCCCGTGGATATTGACGCAGGTGCTAAATTGACTGGCCGCATAGGCCGTTGGAATGTGGGTTTCCTCGACGTTCAGCAGGACGCATCCGCGACCATGGACGCCGTCAACCTGTTCGTCGGACGTGGCGTGGCGAATGTACTAGAGGAGTCCAAGGTTGGCCTTATCCTTACCGACGGTGATCCACAGTCGGATCTCGATAATACGCTATTGGGCATCGATTTCCGCTATCTGAACACACGTCTTCCGAGTGGCCGGACGGCGGAGGGTAAGGCTTGGTATCAGCAAAGTGATACACCCGGATTAGAAGGCAACGATACTGCCTTTGGTTTAGGTTTTAACCTAAATAGTCTCGATAAATTCGATGGTAGTTTTAGTTACGCTGAACTGGGGGAAAATTTTAACCCAGCGCTGGGATTTGTCAATCGTGTGGGGATTCGCGACTATTCTGCCGCTCTAAATTACACTTATAGACCACGTGGAAAATTCTACAGGTCTTTGGCTGCGGGTCTTTCTTTCAGCCACAGCGAGCGACTGGTGGATGGCGGCATAGAAAGTGAATCCCTCAACCTACGCTTAAACCTCTACGCTCATACGGGCGATCGCATCAGTGTCAACTGCCGCACGGACAAGGAGGGCTTGACTCAACCCTTCACCATACTTCGTGGTCGAGACTCTGAGCCAGATGTGGTAATTCCTAAAGGATTGTATGAGTTCGACAAGTGCCGCATCGAGGGGAACACGGGCAATCAACGCAAACTCTCCGGACGCCTTACGTACGAGCGCGGGGATTTTTATGATGGAAAGCGCACTTCCATTCGACCTAGTGTTACCTGGCGTCCTTCCGAGCATTTTGGTCTGGAAATTCAGTATCAGTACAATGATATTGTTTTGCCCTACGGCGTGTTTACCAGCCGATTGACTCGACTACGAAGTGATGTAGTTTTTTCGTCCACTCTTTCATGGGTAAATCTGCTGCAGTGGGATAACACCTCAGACGTGCTGGGGATTAACAGTCGGCTACACTGGATCCCGCAAGCGGGCCGGGAAATTTACCTAGTGCTCAATCAAAATCTACAAGACCTGGATGAGGATGGCAGTTTTCATTCCCTTGACTCAGATTTAACCGCTAAACTCAACTATACGTTTCGGTTTTAATGAGATAGCGCGATCTTTTAAAAAAGTTGGTGTGACTATCATTACTGACAGTTGGAAGGTTTGTTAAGGTAGGGTTCTCCATGAAGTAATTTTAAAGTTCGCTCCCCGTAGTTTGCTGGGGCGCGACCTGAATTGATTAGAGGGTTAATAGATGAGTATCCAGACTACAACGATTTCATACCAATCAGATGTGATTTTTGAGGGTTATTTGGCTTGGAACGATGAGATCAAAACACCCGTTCCCGGGGTGCTGATTTCCCACGCCTATGGTGGACTAGGCGAATTTGAAAAGAATAAAGCACGCGAACTTGCAAAGCTTGGTTATGCCGGTTTTTGTTTGGATATGTATGGGCAAGGTGTACGTGGCAGCAGTCCAGAGGAGAATAAAAAGCTGATGCAGCCCTTTTTGGACGATCGATCCATGTTACAGCGTCGAATGGAACTCGCGCTTCAGACCATTCAGGGGCAGCCAGCCGTGGATCCTGAACGAATTGCGGCTATCGGGTATTGCTTTGGCGGTTTGTGCGTATTGGATCTTGCCCGCAGTGGGGCTAGCTTGAGCGGTGTGGTGAGCTTTCATGGTTTATTCCATCCCCCAGAGCACACGCAGGGAAATAAGATTCAAGCCAAAGTCCTTGCCCTGCATGGTTGGGATGACCCGATGGTGACCCCCGAACTAGTAGTTGCACTTGGCACAGAACTCAGTGAAGCAGAAGCAGATTGGCAGATTCATGCCTACGGGCATGCTATGCACGCATTTACTAACCCGGCAGCACAGTCACCCGAGAGCGGAACCCAGTACGACGATGATGCGGACCGGCGCTCTTGGCAATCATTGCTGAATTTTCTGGAGGAAGTTTTTTAAAAAAGCTTTGAATAGATCACTGGTTATCAGATAAAACTAAGCTGAGGGCAGATTTAGGCCACGTGTGTTGGCTATGGCTTGGGCTTGCTCCATTGTTTCGGTTATCGTTTCAGTAACGTCTCGGGCGCGTGTGTCATTTCCCCCCTCTAGTTCCCTTAGCCTAATTTCAAAGGCGCTGAGTCTGATGATCATGGCATTGAGTTCATTGTCTGACATAGAATATTCGCCGGTGTTAGTCCGCCTGAGTTTGTCGCTAATGTAGGCTGCGACATAACGCCCAGACTCAACCAGAGCCTCCCCGTCGTTGAGTGCAGACGCGGCGGCAGCGCGTAACACGTACAGGTTTAGATTGGGCCTGATAACAAGCGCTCGATCCAGCATCCTCAGGGCATCAAAAGAATATTTGTCATCCCCAGCAACTTTGGTACGCCACTCAGCCCGTAGTTGAACCGTTTCGGGATACCATAGATCCGAAACGTTGCTCCGGGCTAATTCTTGTTCGAGCCCGACCAATGCGTTCCAATCTTGAGCGGCCCCCAGAGGCCAGCCCTTGACCACTGCGGCAGCAGATCCAGTTAAACCGGAGGCTATAGCCTGTGTTTCTTGGTCAACTTCGCCTCTTGCGAAGTCTGAAAGCCGGTAGTTAATGAAGGCAAACCTGGCATCCATTTTTCTGGGGTCAATACGAATCGCAGCCCGAAGCGCATCCAGAGTTTTTTCTGTTTCTCCGTTATGAGCAAATGCTAATGCAGAGATTAGGGCTTGGTCCGAAGGGGCTGGCACCATGCTGGCCAGTCGTCCTACTCTAGTCGTTCTTCCCTCTGCAAGTAACCTGGATGTGATGTACGAAAAATTTAGTTTTCTTCCCAGCTCTCGGTACACCCAACTGTCCGGGTTAAGCAATGGGTCATAGGGCTCAAAGAGCGTAAAAAGTTGGCGTTCATCCAGACCATCGGCCAGGCTGCGGCTCCGGGTGGCCATGAGGTTGTTGTCGTCGGTGCTGA
>CAJWKT010000032.1 GCA_913041665.1 uncultured Gammaproteobacteria bacterium
ACTGTTTCTGAGTATCTCTGGAAAGTGCCCCATGTTTATTTGATCGTCGATGTTGCGCAAACGGGGGGTGCGTCGGTTCAATACACCATTGAAACATTAAACCCGCCATCACTTTCCCGCTTGGGTTGGGCGGTAGACACCTTTAAGCCAGGCGATAGTATCGTATGGCATGGGAGTCATGACCGGGATCCTAACCGACCCTATACTGGCCTTTCTTGGGCGCAAAAGGAAAATGGTCCGCGGATGTTTGCATCATCTAGCGAGATGCAGGCTTACCTTGAACAAACCGGGGAGAACATTGTTCCTGGCGGAAGTTTGCCCCAACAAATTGTTCCTGCGAAGGAATTTCCGGGGGGCGGCTATTGGACCCGGATGGGGCCGGATGGTGGCCGTTTTAGTGCTTATCGAGAACCGCCTATGGATTGGCCGCTAACCGAAAAAGGAACAAAGTTAGTAGAGGGCTTTCACGAGTCACAAAATCCAATGAATGACTGCATTTATCCAGGCCCACCACGCGCCATGCTTATGCCTATGGCTTACCATTTTCGGTGGGAAGGTAATGACAGAATTGTCATTGATCGAGATTTATGGCCCGAGTCGCGGGTGATTTATCTCAATAAGGACATTCCTGAGGCTGCATCGAATCAGAGAGGGTTATCGTTTGGTCGCTTTGAGGGAGATGAATTGGTTATTGAGACAACCGGTTTTGTAGCTGATCGTTGGGGTACCCGGATCGGCATTGATTCGAGCGAAGGGAAACATCTACTTGAGCGCTACTGGTTGTCTGAGGGTGGAATGCGGCTAAACCTTGAATTTACAGTTACTGACCCAGAGTACCTGACTGAGCCGGTTACCATGAGTCACCAATGGGGGAAAGTTACAGACCGACCACTACTGCGAGCTGAGTGTTCTATGGAGAGCGCTTGGCTCTATATTACGGCGGGCTATGCGGAAGATGAGTACGAGGTGCCGGTTAAACTAAGTAAGTAGATTACCCATGTTTCTTTGGTAGTGGTCAGAGCGAAGAATGGAGCTTAGCACCCACCCTTGAGTTAACTCCAGTTGATACCGATCAGATAGATTGTAGTCCGTTATTGGGAGGAATTAAGGTATGACCAAAATAGTTGATTCCACACGTAGGAACTTTCTTACCTTAGCCGCGGTTCTGGGCGCAGTGGGGTTAAAGCCGTTTCGTTCATTCGGACAAGATCAAATACCGGTCAGGAAGATTCCCGGGAGTCTTGAGAGCCTTCCAGTGATAGGACTCGGTTCGAGTAAGGCGGTAGCCGAGATTGCAGCGAAGGGAACGGAACCGTTAGCGGCTGTGTTGCGTATGCTGGTGGATTACGGTGGAAGTGTTATTGATACATGGCCTCGCGACGCAAAGAATGAGGAGGAGGTAGGGAAAGTTTTAGCGGATTCCTATCTCAACGAAAAGCTTTTCGTAACAACGAAGGTTGACCAGAGGGGTAAGGAAGCAGGTCTAGCCCAGTTTCGTCTGACACAGCGTTTGTATGAAAAGGAAATTATAGATTTAGCCCAAGTTTTTAGTCTTATCGACTTAGACACTCAGTGGTCAACACTACAGGATCTGAAGGCTGCAGGTGACGCCCGTTTTATTGGAGTTACAGTTTCACAGTATGAGCTTTATCCGGATCTGGAAAATTTTCTTACAAAAGAAAAGCCTGACTTTATACAACTTAACTATTCCATTACTGAACGCAGAGCAGAAGAAAAACTTTTGCCAATGGCGCAAGATTTGGGTATCGCCGTATTAATTAACCGACCATTTATGAATGGTGCTTATTTTAGAAAACTAGAGGGGAGAGTTGTCCCGGAGTGGGCGGCAGAGTTTGATTGCGAGAGCTGGGCCCAGTTTTCCTTAAAATATATTTTGGCCCACCCAGCGGTCACTTGCATACTGACAGAGACAAGCAATCCAAAACATATGCAGGAAAATGTCTTGACTGCATTTGGGCGTTATCCAGACATGATGGCGCGGGAGCAAATGCGGACTCTAATCAATAGCGTTTGACTGAGGCTCTTCATAGGGCGTAAGGGGTCGCTAGAGAAGTCTATTACGCCTCCGTTTTATGGTTGCGCTTAAGGATATTAAAAGCAGCAGGATTTGTTTTCAGATGTAAACACTGCACTTGTATCAACAGACGTTTACAATCCGGGCCGGAATAGCAGATTCAGGTACTGGTTAGTGGAATGCTTTACGCTAAAAGGCTTGCTTGTCGTCACTGGGCTTTATTTAGCCACCCTGACTGGATGTGGTTTTGGTGCTGATTCTCCAGGAGCAACATCTTCGGGGGTAGATGCGCCACCATTATTAGTCGCTGAAGACTTTAATTTTGACAGCATTAAATCAATTGAGGAATATTTTAGGGAAGCCCGCTACGCTGAAGTAGATATGAAAAACGGGGAAATTCTCTCTAATTCATGTCTGGCTTGCCACACTTTTGGCCAAGGTGAGAAGCACGGGCTTGGGCCGAATATTTATGGATTTTTTGGGCAACCAGCAGCGCGACACATGGATTTTGCTTATTCAGAAGCTCTGCAGGAATCGGGAATTATTTGGACTCCACGGGCGCTCGAAGCTTGGCTGGCCTTACCATCCAGGTTTTTGCCGGGAACGATTATGCCCTTTGCTGGCTTTAAGTCAGAAACAGACAGAAGGGATCTGGTCGGATTTCTGATGATAGAAACCAATAATTTTACTAATAAATGATATTAAATAAAATTTATAATATATTGAAATATAAATATTTATATTACTATGAATGAGAATAAATACGATGTCATTGTTATAGGTGCTGGCCCCGCAGGTTACCCAGCCTCGATCCGGGCAGCACAGAATGGCCTGACTGTGGCCTGTATTGATGAGTGGAAAAACAGAGATGGTAGTCACAGCTACGGGGGAACCTGCCTTAATGCAGGATGCATTCCGTCCAAGGTGCTTCTAGAGTCATCAGAGCTCTATTTTCGATCTAAATCAGAGTTCAAGGAGCACGGAGTCGTAATTGACAAGGTTGGGCTTGACCTTGGAGTCATGCAGGCCCGCAAGGGGAATATAGTCCGACAACTTACTCGGGGTATTGAGGCGTTGCTGAAATCTAACGGCGTGGAAGCGATACGAGGCCACGGCCACCTTATTGATGGGACCACAGTGGAGGTGACGGACGCAGAGGGTAAGCGGAAAATGGTACATGGCGATAACATCATTTTAGCAACTGGCTCAATGCCGATGGCGCTTCCGGAGGCCCCGCTGCACAACAGTCTCGTGGTTGATTCATGGGGAGCGTTAGAGTTTGAGGAGGTTCCTGAGCGTTTGGGTGTGATCGGATCTGGTGTTGTGGGGCTGGAACTTGGAAGTGTTTGGCAGCGCTTGGGTTCTAAGGTAGTGATTCTTGAGGCGCTCGGAGATTTCCTTCCAATGGTCGATCTTGATGTAGCACGGGAGGTTCATCGCAGCCTAAGAGGACAGGGTCTCGACATTCGCCTCGATGCTAGGGTTACTGGCACGGCTATTGGCGAAAATGATGTCACAGTTACTTATATAGTTGATGGGGAAAGCCATAATCTTGAGGTAGATCGTCTGGTTGTCTGTGTCGGTAGACGACCTTTTACCGATGGTTTGTTTGGCGAGAATGCTGGAGTTGAATTGGATAACAGGGGGTTCATTTGCGTCGATAATTCCTGTCGGACCGCAGTGCCTACGGTATGGGCAATTGGAGACGTTGTGCGAGGACCAATGCTTGCTCACAAAGGTACGGAGGAAGGCGTGATGGTTGCGGATTTGATCGCCGGAAAGTTTGGCGAGGTGAGTTACAAAATCATTCCGTCGGTAATTTATACGTCACCGGAGGTTTCCTGGGTCGGCGAGACAGAAGCAGAAGTTAAAGCTTCTGGAATTGCTTATAAAGTTGGGACCTTTCCATTTCTCGCAAATAGTCGCGCTAAATCAATGGATCAGTCCAAGGGATTAGTTAAATTGATTGCTGCTCAGGATGACAATGGGATATTAGGGGTTCATATTGTGGGGCCGTTAGCTGGGGAGCTTATTGCTGAGGCAGTTTTGGCTATGGAGTTTTCCGCTAGCGTTGAGGACCTGCAACGCACCATGCATGCACACCCCACCTTATCGGAAGCATTGCACGAGGCAGCACTCTCTGCGGATGGAAATGCAATCCATATGATTAATAACTGAAAGCTGTAAGCAAAGATTAAGGTACCGTAGAGCGGATATCGTTGCGCTATGTTGGCACTTGATGAAGCCGCAGTCTTTGTGGAGGTGTCCGTTCTGGAAAATACAGCTATTATATGGGTTGCTTGAGTATCAGGCAGTCACGGTTTGAAGGGGACTGTGTGCCGATTCCAAGCAGCGGGCCTAAAGGGGCCCCCAATCTTTTCTCAACCCCCCCCCTCTGGAGGCCACCTATTAGTAACCGCTATCTAGAGGCTCGCTGAATGGCTGGGCATAGCAAATGGGCGAATATCCGCTTCAGGAAGGGTGCTCAGGACGCCAAGCGGGGAAAACTTTTCACAAAACTGATTCGCGAGATTATGGTGGCTGCCCGCGAAGATGGCGGTGACCCCACCTCGAATTCACGGCTACGCGCAGCGATAAATAAAGCCAAGGCACAAAGCGTTCCTAAGGAAAACGTCGATCGCGCTATCCAGCGCGGTACAGGGGAGCTGCATGGAGCCCAGTACGAAGAAGTGCGGTACGAGGGCTACGGACCTGGGGGGGCTGCAGTAATGGTTGATTGCCTAACGGATAATCGTAATAGGACTGTGGCAGAAGTGCGCCACACATTCTCCAAATTTGGCGGGAATGTTGGGGCAGATGGTTCAGTGGCCTATCTTTTTGCATTGAAAGGGCACTTGACTTATCCCGCCAGCTGCGATGAGGAGAAACTCATGGAAGCGGCAGTGGAGAGTGGTGCTGCTGATGTGATTTCCGACGTGGGTGGGCGAGTAGAGGTGCTTACAGAGCCGGCCGATTTTGAGACAGTTAAACTGGCGATTGGCCTTGCTGGAATTGAGCCCGAGGAGGCCGGACTTAGTTTACGTGCGTCGGCTAATGCATTTTTGGATGCCAGCCAGGCGGAAACTTTTATGAACCTTCTGGATGCTTTGGAGGAACTAGACGATGTTCAGCAGGTGCACTCAAATGCGGATATTCCGCAAGAAGTAGCAGAACACCTTAGGGCGTCTTAATGAGCACAAGACTACGATGAATCAAAAAACTAGGATACTTGGGATTGACCCTGGATCTCGAACTACAGGAGTAGGCTTAGTTGATGTTTACGGAGATCGGCTAGTTTTGGTCCATTGGGCTCGAATCCAGACAAATGGTGACCATATTTCGCGGCTGAGACAGATATTTGGGGAAATTACCAAGGTAGTAAAATCTCATTGTCCAGATGAGATTGCTATTGAACGTGTGTTTGTTCATCGGAATGTCGACAGTGCCCTTAAGCTTGGCCAGGCCAGGGCTGCTGCTCTTGTTGCCACATTTGATGCGGATTTACCCGTTTACGAATATGCAGCCCGTTATGTAAAAAAATCGGTTGCAGGGCAAGGTAATGCGAGTAAATTGCAGGTACAGCATATGGTTAAAGTGCTTTTAGGGGTATCTGAAGAGATCCAGTCTGATGCTGCAGATGCGTTGGCAGTAGCACTTTGTCATGCCCACAGCCGACACGCCCGGGCCGTGATTGCAAAGGTCGCGGCACAAACATGATTGGTTTTCTCAAAGGTATTCTGGTCAGCAAGAGCCCCCCTCATCTGGTACTGGAGGTCGGAGGGATTGGCTATGAGTTGGAAGCCCCCATGTCTACATTTGAATGTTTACCGGATACCGGCAAGCAATTTACCGCGATCACGCATGAGCTTGTGAGGGATGATGTGCATTTGTTATATGGATTTTCCACGGAGGCCGAAAGGGCACTTTTTAGGAGTTTACTTAAGATATCGGGAGTGGGTGCCCGTATTGCTCTTGGTATCCTTTCGGGCATTACTGTAGAGGGTTTTCGTCAATGTGTGCTAGGTAAGGACGTTGCCTCTTTAACCCGGGTTCCCGGTATTGGGCGCAAAACTGCTGAACGGCTAGTAGTAGAAATGGCTGATCGTTTACCCAAGGGGGGAAGCATAGTGGTAGATGGAGTTAAGAGAAGCTTGGATGCTGAGAACGAAGCCCATGAGGCGCTTCTCAAGCTGGGATACCGCCCGGGGGAGGTGACGAAGATGCTTCGCGGGGTTGGGTCAGCCCAAGCCACTACAGAGGATCTGATTCGCGGTGCCCTTAAGAAGGTTCACTCACGGTAGGCCCAGTGAACGAGGAAGCACGCATAATAACAAGCAAGAGCACGCAGGAAGATCAGGCTTTTGAATTATCCGTTCGGCCCAAACAGCTAAAAGATTATATCGGTCAGGAAACCGTAAAACGCAAGATGAAAATTTTTCTAACTGCCGCCCTTAAGCGTAAGGAAGCCTTAGATCACAGTCTCATTTTCGGTCCACCAGGTCTCGGTAAAACCACACTTGCACATATTATTGCGAAAGAGCTGAACGTTAATTTTCGGCAGACTTCAGGACCCGTTTTGGCACGGCCCGGAGATCTTGTAGCGATACTGACAAGCCTCGAGCCAAACGATGTTCTGTTCGTGGACGAAATTCATCGGCTTAGTCTAGCGGTGGAGGAATCCCTCTATCCGGCAATGGAGGATTTTAAACTCGATATCATGATAGGAGAAGGTGCCGCTGCGCGCCCCATCAGACTCGATGTACCGCCCTTCACATTGGTCGGCGCAACGACGCGGGCAGGACTCCTTACGTCACCATTGCGGGATCGTTTCGGAATCGTTGAGCGTCTCGAATTCTACGGGACAGGCGATTTAGCCAAGATTATTAAGAGGACAGCAAAAATCCTAAAGCTAGACATTGATGATGGGGGCGCTAAAAAAATAGCTGGCGGTGCGCGCGGGACGCCCCGCGTTGCTAACCGTCTTTTAAGGCGCGCACGAGATTATGCGGAGGTTGAAGGGGATGGCCGGATCAATGTGAAGGTTGCGAGCGCGGCCATGGATTTGCTGGAAGTGGATAAACATGGTTTTGATAATATGGATCGAATGTTGCTTGGGACTCTCATTAAGAAATTTGAGGGCGGCCCAGTGGGAATTGGAAATTTGGCTGCTGCAATTGGGGAGGAGCGAGACACGCTGGAGGATGTAGTAGAGCCTTTTTTGATTCAACAAGGGCTCCTTCAGCGAACAGCGCGTGGGCGTGTAGCTACCCGCCTGGCTTACGAGCATTTTGGTCTTTCAGTGCCTGCACGCCCAGAACAGAAGGAAGCACCACTAGGCAAGGATGAGCAAGACGTTGGGTAGGTATGTTTTGCCAGTTCGCGTTTACTTGGAAGATACTGATGCCCAGGGAATCGTCTACAACGCAAGCTACTTTCGTTTTTTGGAACGTTCGCGAACAGAGTGGTTGCGGTTGCAAGGAATTGAACATAAAGAATTACGTGACAATATGGGTATTGTGTTGGTCGTAGCGCGGATAGAAATAAAATTTAATTCTCCTGCGCAGCTTGATAACCTACTTGATGTCGCCGTGGATAGCGCTCAAGTAAGTGGCGCCAGGTTTTTTTTCGAGCAAAGTATTTGTCAAGAATCTGGTGCTGTGGGAGAGGTTATTTGCAAGGGTGTTTGTGAGGTGGCGTGCATGGATATAAAGACACAGAGACCCCAGCGGCCTCCTGAGGCCCTAGTCGAGAAATTTACTTTTTAGCGAGAAGGGAAAATGAACACCAATTTGTCATTTATTTCATTGGTTTTGGAGGCCAGCTTTGTAGTGCAATTGGTGATGCTGCTTTTGTTGTTGGTGTCAATTGCATCGTGGGCAGTGATTATAGAAAAGCATCGATTGCTGAAGCAGGCGACCAGCACCGCGAATGCTTTTGAGGCAAGTTTTTGGTCTGGGGGCGACTTAACCACAATTTATAAAAGTCTTGCCGAGGGAGATCAGAGCGATTTAGGAATGACAGGCATTTTTGGATCAGGTTTTCGGGAATTTGCTCGACTCGAAAAGGAATCTTTGGGTACTGATCAAGTGCTTGAAGGTGCACGACGCTCTATGCGTGTATCACAAATGAGGGAGATGGATCGTTTGGAACACAATCTAGCTTTTCTTGCCACGGTGGGATCCACTAGTCCTTACGTTGGACTCTTTGGGACAGTTTGGGGAATCATGAATTCTTTTCAAGCACTGGGGAATGTTCAAAGCGCAACTCTTGCATTGGTCGCTCCAGGAATAGCGGAAGCACTAATCGCTACGGCAATGGGCTTGTTTGCTGCAATTCCAGCGGTCATAGCATTCAATCGTTACGCAGATCAAGTTGGGCGGCTTGAGGTACGCTACGATGCATTCATGGAAGAGTTTTCTGCAATTCTGCATCGTAATGCAGCTCGAGGCGACACACCATGAAGCGGTCCGGCCAAAGGCGTTTCATGGGCGAGATCAATGTTGTGCCATACATTGATGTCATGCTCGTACTATTGATTATTTTTATGGTAACAGCGCCGTTGTTGACTCAGGGCATAAAAGTCGAACTTCCTCGCGCTGGCGCAGAAGCTCTGGACCCTGAAATGTTAAAAGATAATGAGCCACTGGTGCTGAGTATTGATAGTGAAGGTAAGCTATATCTAAACATAGGTGGTGATGAGGAAAAGGCTATTGACGAAACTACAGTAATCACGAGGACTGCGGCAGTAATTCGTCGGAATTCGGGTACCCCAGTTCTGATCAAAGCGGACAGGGTAGTTCCATATGGAAGGGTTGTAACTGCAATGGTTTTATTGCAGCAAGCAGGCGCAGACAAGGTAGGTTTTATCACCGATCAATTAGATTCTTTGCGCGAGCCCTGAGAGCGCGAGACGAGGTTTTTATGGGTGGGTTTCTGCGTCAGCATACCAGTGTCATATTACTTTCAGTGTTATTGCATGGCTCAGTATTGGCACTTTTGGTGTACGCTGAGCGTTTCACTGAGCGCACGCCTATTGCCCGCCAGATTGCCATTGAAGCTACAGTGGTAGATGAATCATTGATTCAAAGGGAAATAGAGCGCTTGGATCGACTGGAACAGGAAGAAGTACGTCGTCAGCAGGAACGAGAACGTTTAGCGCGAGAACAAGCTGAAGCTGCCAGAGGTGAATTAGAGGCTGAGCAGCGACGTCTAGAAGCGGCTAGGGAGCAGCAGCAGGAAGAGCAACAGCAGCGTGAAAATGAGGCCAGAGAGGCCCAACTGAGAATCGCTGATCTTCAACGTCAGCGCGAGCAAGAAGAGCGGCTTGCACGGGAGGAACAAGAGAGGCGTAAAGAGGCTGAGCGGGAACGACGATTGGAGGAGGAACGCATAGCTAGAGTCCGGGCGCAGGAAGAAGAGCGTCGCCGACAAGAAGAGCAGGAGGTTGCCCACCAGGCGGCACTGGAAGCTGAGCTTCAGCAGGCACTAGCGGCAGAGGATGAACGGCTGCATGCGGAAGAGGCTGGCCTTTTAGATGAATATATCCGACTAATTGAGAATCGGATTCAACAGAACTGGATTCGTCCCGCCAGTGCTGTGCCAGGATTGGAATGTATTGTAAATGTAACCCAAATTCCTAGTGGAGACGTTATCGATGTGAGAATTGGTCGGTGTAACGGTGATGAGGCAGTGATACGCTCGATCGAGGCGGCGGTAATCAGGGCGTCCCCTCTACCAAGACCGCCGATCCCAGCACTTTTTGAGAGAAATCTTCAGGTTGTTTTCCATCCTGAGGCGTAAGATCAGTACGGGTGAATATGAAGTTAATAAACTTAAAATTTAGGATTCAGGCATTGAGTCTAGGATGCATTCTGGGGTTATTTTTCTCAACCTTGGGTGACGTTAGTAATGGACAGCTTCTTATTGAGATTACGCAGGGTGTAGAGCGCCCAGTCCCGATGGCGGTAGTGCCTTTTGCTTGGGAGGGTAGTGACACAGAGCCCCCAATGGACCTGGCAAATCTCATTACCTCGAACTTGACGCAGAGCGGACGTTTTCAGGCAATTTCGGAGTCAGATATGCTGACACGCCCGACTTTGCCGGTAGATGTAAATTTTCAGGATTGGCAGCTTCTGGATGTAGATGTCCTCGTAATTGGTCGGTTAAGCGAGGACTCTCCTGATCGTTACACGGCGATATTTCAGCTATTTGACACGTTGCGTGGTGAGCAGCTTCTTGGCTTTCGACTTACATCAAGTCGGTCTGAGCTTAGAGCTACCGGCCATCGAATTAGCGATATGATTTTTCGTAATCTTACGGGCCTGCCGGGGGTATTTGAGACTCAGATTGCCTATGTAAGCGATGACAGGGCAGGCCCAGAGAGGCGTTTCCGTCTAATTGTCTCGGACTCTGATGGTGCTAACGCACGAGTAGTAGCAGACTCACCGGAGCCTTTAATGTCACCCGCTTGGTCGCCCGATGGCCGCAAGATAGCCTATGTTTCGTTTGAGGGCGAGAGTTCATCTGTTTACGTCCAGACGCTCAGAACAGGTGTACGTGATAAGGTGTCGGCACGTTTAGGTATCAATGGCGCGCCAGTTTTTTCTCCTGATGGGCGTAAACTTCTTTTGACCCTAACAATGGAGCCCGGCAATCTGGATATCTACAGCTTGGATTTGGCTGGTCAAGTCCTCACCCGCATGACTCGTCACCCATCTATTGATACGGAAGCAGTATTTTCTCCAGATGGTGAAACCATCTACTTTACTTCGGATCGTAGCGGTGGTCCCCAAATATACAAGGTTGCTAATAGGCCTGGTGCGCGAGCCGAGCGTGTCACATTTGAGGGGAACTACAATGCGCGACCGAGAACCTCCCCTTCAGGTGAAGAACTCGCCATTGTACATCAGGTTCAGGGTAATTTTCGGATCGCGGTTGTTGATCCGAGCACAGGTTTAACTCAAGTTCTCACCAATGGAATGCTCGACGAATCGCCAAGCTTTGCTCCCAATGGAGCCCAGATTATCTATGCAACTCGACAGAAGGGGAGGGGGGTTCTAGCGTCGGTCAGTGCGGATGGGAAGATCCATCGACAGATCGTTTCCGTTGAGGGGGAAGTTCGTGATCCGGCATGGTCGCCGTTTCCACGAATCTGAATTACACTTGATGTCTTTGGTAATGCACCAAAAAATTGTTTTCTTAATTTTTGAGGCTCTGAATTATGACTAAAAAAATTTGGCTAGGCGTCTATTTTGTCGTCACATTTGCTCTCGTAGGTTGTGGTGGTGAGCCAGCCACACAGACTTCTATGGCTAGCCCGTCTTCCGCTGCGCCTCCTATTGGAGGTGGGGAGTCGGATGAGACGGCCAGTACTGCTGGGACCGGTGAAGCCAGAAGTATTGGGGTCTTCAGTGAGGGGCCTGGCAGCATTGCCGGGGAATCTTTGCTGAATACGCTCGTAGTCTACTTTGATTTTGATCGTAGTGAAATTTTACCGGAGTCTAGGGACCTATTGGCAGCGCACGGTGAGTACCTTTTGGCAAATCAAAGTGCACGACTTCGTTTAGAGGGGCATGCGGACGAACGGGGTACTCGGGAATATAATATTGGGCTTGGGGAGAGACGTGCTCAGGCAGTGAGGCGGGTACTTCTATTGCAGGGCGCCTCCTTAGACCAGATGGGCACGGTAAGCTATGGAGAAGAACGTCCGGCAGTGTTTGGTAGTGACGAAGATTCATATGAGCAGAACCGTCGCGTTGAATTGGCATATCGGCAATGAACTTAGAAGGCAGGTAGCATGAGGCCTAAGAGTGGTTTTTTTCTTTCTAGTGTGATGGGTTTATTGATGGCTGGTTGTACGACTTTGGCTCCTTCTGAGGATCCGGTTTTTTTAAGATTAACTGATATGGAGGCACGCTTAATTCGGGTAGAGCGGGTCATTAATAATCAAAGCTTAATAGAATTGGCTAATCAAGTGGACCAGCTTCAAGCTCAGACGGCAGTACTAAGGGGAGAAATTGAGACTCTGCGTTTTGAACTGGACGGTGGCTCAAGTCGTCAACGAGACCTTTATCTTGATGTAGACCAACGTCTGCAGATACTGGAGGGTCGCTCAGTAAGACCGGGAGCACCTGCTTTTGCTACGAGCGATTCGTCGGTTGCAGATGGTGAGTTGTTGCCTGGTGCAACCGTAATTTTGGAACTCCCAATACCCGCTGGTACAGACCGGGATAACTATCAATTTGCAATTGATCTCTTGAGGGCTGGCCAGTATGCAGATTCAAGAAACGTTTTTGTCCAATTTTTGCAGGTCTTTCCGACTAGCCCTCTGGCTGATAATGCCCAGTATTGGCTGGCAGAAACTCGTTATGTACAACAGGACTTTAGTTCTGCTCTGCCTGAGTTTGAAAAAGTAATTAATGTTTATCCGGATTCAGCGCAAGTTCCTGGTGCAGTATTGAAAATTGGTTTCTGTTACTACGAGCTCGAGCGCTGGGATGATGCGCGGATCGCACTTGAGCGCGTCGTTCGTGAGTATCCGGATACAACGGCAGCAAGATTGGCGGTTCAGCGACTGGAGCTTATAAGCCAGAGGCCAGATTGAGTGCGGATTCGAATCCAGGCGGCTCTTCAGAGAGTCGGATAAAAATCACCGAGATTTTTCTCTCCATACAAGGTGAAGCCCAATTTTCTGGCTGGCCAACCGTATTTGTAAGGCTGACAGGGTGTCCGTTACGCTGTAAATATTGTGACACGGCGTATGCATTTACCGGCGGAGATTGGTGGTCCATCGAAAATATTCTTTCAGAGGTTAGTCAGCATAAGGTTGAGCATGTTTGCGTTACAGGCGGTGAGCCACTGGCTCAATTGCGCTGCCTCGATCTTTTGAATGCCCTTTGTGACAGAGGGTATGCGGTGTCTCTAGAGACTAGTGGTGCTTTGGATATAGGTGCTGTAGACAGACGGGTCAGCCGCGTTATGGACCTAAAGACACCCGGATCCGGCGAGGAAGACCGGAATCGCTGGGAAAACATTCCCCTGTTGACAGAAGGAGATTCCCTCAAAATTGTAATTTGTGATCGCGCTGACTACGAATGGTTGCGAGATATTCTGAAGGATCGCATCGAATATGCGTGTCCCGTATTTCTTTCGCCGAGCACTGATCAATTGGCACCTGAGAAACTGGCGGAATGGATTCTTGAAGATCATTTGCCGGTCAGGATGCAGGTACAGTTGCACAAGGTTCTTTGGGGTAATGAACCTGGGCGGTAATTATGTCTAAGGCTGTTGTATTGCTATCTGGTGGGATGGACTCATCCACTGTTTTGGCGTTAGCTCTGAGTCAGGGTTTCCGTTGTTTTGCGTTGGGACTTGACTATGGTCAGCGACATCGATCAGAGCTTACTGCTGCAAGGAAAGTATCAGCGATACTCGGTGCTGAAGAGTATAGGGTTATGAAAATTCCCATAGGGACACTTGGAGGATCTGCGCTGACCGATGAAGGCATTAAGCTTCCAAGGCAAGGAGAAAAAGGAATTCCAGTAACCTATGTACCAGCACGAAATACGGTGTTCTTAGCCCTCAGTTTGGCATGGGCTGAGATTCTTAGGGCAGATACTATTTTCATTGGCGTAAATGCAGTCGATTATTCGGGTTACCCAGATTGCCGCCCGGAATTTGTGGATGCTTTTCAGGCGCTAGCACGACTTGCTACCAAAGAGGCCGTGGAAGGTCGGCCAGTCAGGATAGAAGCACCGTTGGTCAGGATGACAAAGGCGGAAATAATTCAGGCTGGCTTGGCCCTAGGAGTCGATTATGGCTTGACCGTTTCGTGCTACCAGGCAGATGAATTGGGCAGGGCCTGCGGTTATTGTGATGCTTGCGGATTGCGCAGAGCGGGATTTATTGCGGCAGGGGTCGACGACCCAACTCGCTATCAATCGACGTAAAATTCGGTATCATCCTACCCCTTTTCTTGTGACTGCTAATTTCTAACATTGATTACCCGTTTGGGGGTATAGCTCAGGTGGTAGAGCATCGGCCTTTTAAGCCGCTGGTCCTAGGTTCGAGTCCTAGTGCCCCCATCACTTAGACAAGCGACCCTGTTTTGAAAAAAATTATTATCGTAGGAGCCGGTCCTGCCGGGAGTAGTTTAGCCCATCTTTTATCAGAGAGAGGGATTCCGACTACTTTGGTAGAGAGACAGAGGGATTTCTCAAGAGAATTTCGTGGCGAAGGACTGATGCCAAGTGGTTTTGAGGCGCTTTGCCAGATGGGTTTAGAGGATCAAGTAAAGAAGTTACCTCAGGTCAAGATTAGAGGCATGGAAATATACCAAAAGGGTAAATTTCTTTTTCATCTTGAGCCGGATCTTTTCAGTCAGGACCCGGGGACGAATTGGATTTCACAGCCTGCCCTGTTAGAGATGCTAATTGGTAGATGCGAAAGAAAACCGGATTTTAGTTTTCTTAGGGGATGGCGTTGTGTTGGGCTAGTAGAGAAGGACGGAAGAGTACGGGGCATCAAGGTAGTTCAAGGTAGCGAAGTTCGGGAAATAGAAGGGGATATTATAATTGGTGCAGATGGGCGCGCATCAATGCTCAGAAAATTGCTCAATCCCAAGTGCCACGTATATAAGCAAATTATCGATGTGGTTTGGTTTAAGGTTCCTTGCCCAGAGTTTATAAAGAATGGCATTGGATTAGTTGCCCTCTCTCCGGGCAACGCAGTCCTTTCATTCCCGGTTTACGATAATCAATTGCAAGTAGGATGGTTGATAAAAAAAGGCCATTTTGGTGCTATTAAGCGTCAGGGCAGGGAAGCATTGTTTCAGAATCTTATAAGCAGCTTGCCCGACCATTTCGCAGATTATTTAGAAAAAAACTATGAAAAAATTTCTGATTACTTTGTTTTGGATGTTGCCTGCAGTCGCTTACAAACCTGGTATCACCGGGGCGTTTTAATGATTGGTGATGCCAGCCACACCATGTCTCCTGTGGCAGCGCAGGGTATCAACTTAGCGTTGCGTGATTCTATAGTGGTCGCTAATGAGCTTATACCTATTATCAGGGATGGCCGGGCCGACGAAGAATCCATAGATGAGGCGTTCAAAAGGATTCAATGTGAAAGGATGAAGGAAGTTAGGCGCATCCAAAAACTTCAACAGGCCCCGCCTAAAGTCTTGTTTCAGCAAAATATCCTTGCAAGATTATTGGTAAGGAGTCTCCCTTGGTTGTCCAGAAGGACTTTAGTCCAAGGGATGGTTACTCGAATAGCTAATACTTTTGTTTTCGGATATTCGGATGTTACGCTGAAAGCATGACAGGGCCGCTTTCATGTCAGTCTGCTTGGGGACTGGTTTACGACTTGAATCAATCCTTGCAGACTACGTCATAAATGGTAGCGTAGTCAGCCGCAACCTGAACCAACTTTTGAGCACCTTCTTCATCCCCCATTTTTCTTGTAGAATCAGACGCAGACAAGTAGCCACCCACGCCTTGCATGATAAGGCTGCATATATCTTCGGGCCATTTGTCGAATTTTTTTTCACTGTCTTGCGCCAAAAGAGTGAACGAAGGAAGTAAGCTCAGAACAAGCACTAATTTTTTCATCGACGGCTCCTAGGACATAATGTATGTACAGTAAGTTTAAACTTTTTGCGCAGCAAAAATATGATTTGATTCATTGTATGATTAGTTACCTACGATGAAGCCAGTGTTTCTTTTTTAAGAGTGTTATCTGTTTTGAAAATTTTAATCATATTGTTAGTTGTAATGGCTTCCGATGCGGGTCTAGCGCAAGGGAATGTTACAGAGGAAATTATTGTCAGCACAGTGGGCAGGAAGTCCATCGATGAAATTATATCGAGCACTGATATTGTTGAGCACGAAGGGCTAGATAGGAATATCAATTCCAACATTGGGCAGATACTGGAAAATCTTCCGGGTATATCGTCGGCGAGTTTTGGGAGGGCAGTTGGCCGTCCCGTTATCAGGGGTTTGGGTGATTACCGGGTACAAGTTCTGGAGAATGATTTAGGGGGTGGTGACGTTGCCGCTACCGGCCCAGATCATCCTCACGCGCAAAATGCACTTGCAATTCAGAAGCTGGAGATCCTCAAAGGGCCATCCGCGCTTCGGTTTGGCCCTTTTGCTGCCACAGGCGTGGTGAACATGCTGTCCGAACATAAGCTGCTTACCCCGGAAACCGAGAGCGGCGGCGACCTTCTTTACGGCTATAGCACGGTAGCCGATGAGAATGCATTTCATTTTCATACCCTTCTACGGAACGGAAATTGGTTTATGGGGTTATCCGGGCACAGCCGTGATGGTGCGAATTACAAAATTCCGGGTTTTTCGGAGAGTGCCCTTTTTCAAAAAACTGAAAAGGATGGGGAACACTCTCGTATCAGTGGTATTACTCAAGGAACCGATCTGAATGAGCAAGGATTGAATCTTCACTCAACCTACCTGGGAAGCAACCTTAAAGCGACTTTTTTTTATAACGTGAATGAATCATTGTTCGGCGTTCCGTGGGATTCGCATCATGAGAAGGAGTTTGTTCGGTTAGACATGAAAAGGGACCGGTTAGGCTTTGAGTTAAATCACGGACTCAGGGGCCCATTTGATAGCGTGACACTTTCCGTTGCCGGTACAGACTACCGGCATAAGGAAATTGAAGGGGGGAAGGCCGGGACCCAGTTTGAAAACGATTCGCTGAACATTAGGCTTGAATTGATTCATTCATTAGTCGCAGGCCAAGCCGGTCTAGTCGGTTTTTCCCACTACGAGGAAAGTTTTTTGATCGAAGGGATCGAAAAATATCTTCCAAGTGCGGATAGTGATCATGGGGCAATTTTTGCCGTGCAGAATTTTGAGACAGAACGAATGCTGTGGGAGGCCGCGGCTCGGCTGGACAAAACCAAAATTGATCCGGAAGGATCGATGCCTTCTTACTCGAACACGACGAGCAGTCTTTCTTTAGGCGGAGGCTATAGGATAAGCGATGGTGGTTTGATTGGTCTGTCAATTGCGAAAAATGCGAGATCTCCCTCAATGGCAGAACTTTATGCGAAGGGCCCCCATATCGGCCCGCAGGTTTTTGAGATAGGCAGCTTCAGTAGAGACGCTTCCAAACTGAAAGAGGAAGAAAGTACTTCTGCGGAGATTTATTTCAGGTACAGCAATGACCGATGGCACCTTTATTCATCGGTTTTTAATAATGAATTTGATGATTTCGTTTATGGTGATTTCACGGGACAAAAAAAGGAAGGTCTTTTGGAGATCCAATACAAACAATCTGATGCAATAATCGAAGGGGTAGAGATTGAGCTTGAGTATTTTGCGGATCCGATAGGTATCTTCGGTATTAGTCATGAGTTTAGTTTCTCCGCTACTAAGGGTGAGTTGTCAGGCCGTGGACATATACCACGGATTCCGCCGCTCACGTATCAATATGTACTGGAAGCAGTATCAGAAAATTGGTCATGGCTTGCGAGACTCAGGCATGCGGCCAGTCAGACCGACACCGGGGAAAATGAATTGCCGACTAGCTCTCATAACAGAGTAGACCTTGAAATTAGTTGGATACCGGCTAATGGTGCTGGGCTTACTTTGTCTTTGTTGGCTAGGAATTTAGGTGACGAAGAAATCAGGAATCATGCTTCCTATTTAAAAGATCGATTGCCCGAACCAGGAAGAAATATTAATCTTACAGTCCAATACGGCTTTTAGGACTGATGTTTGGGCAATCATTCGGCTCTGGAGTCCCCATAGTGTTAATTTTTTTAGTTAACATTTTTGGGGTAGGAATAGATTAAATATAAAGAGAGATAATTCATGATGAAGTTAATATTTTACCTGGCATTTCTAGTTTCCCCTTTTTCAGTTTCGGCCCACCATAGTGTCGCTGTTATTTTTAATACCACCGAGGTTGTTGAAGCCGAAGGGGAGATTACGAATCTCATCTGGAAAAATCCGCACGTGCGCTTTGAGCTCTCGGTGGAAGGTGAGGGGGATGAGGCAGAAATCTGGAATGTCGAGACAACATCCCTGACCAACTTCCGTCGTCGCGGTCTCGGGGGCCAATTGTTACACCTGGGAGATACTATCCGTGTGGCCGGGAATCCTGCGCGCTTGGATTCAAAGAGGATTTATGTTGAGAATATCTTGCTAGCGAACGGCGAGGAGGTAGTTACGGAGAGCCGCGGGCAACCGCGCTGGTCGGACAAGCCCCTTGGCGGAGACGGACCTTCCGGTGACGGCGATGGCTCCGCTTTGCAGCTGGGGATTTTTCGCGTTTGGAGCAGCCCTTTGAGTCAGGGGTTACTCTTTCCGGAAGATGTCAGCCCAATTTTTGACTACGATCGTTATCCATTGACAGCATCTGCCCGCCAGGCGGTGGAAGTTTTTGACCCTGTGGCAGATAGCCCGATTCTGAACTGCGTTTCCAAGGGAATGCCTACCATCATGGAACAGCCATATCCCATGAGATTTTTTCTCCAGGGTGGAAACATTATTCTTCATATGGAGGAATTTGATACTTTTCGGACCATCCATATGACGCCCAGTGCCACGACTGAGGGCCAGTCCGGGAGCAAACTGGGTTATTCCACAGGTCGTTGGGAGGAAGGCTCGCTGATTGTCACCACTAGGTATGCTAATTGGGGTTACTTCGATGTTGTCGGGGTCCCCTTGAGCGAGGATCCCCGCATTGTTGAGCGGTTTACGCTTAATGAGAATGGAGCTCGGTTGGATTATGCGTTGACGGTAACGGACCTAGAAACTTTTACGGAGCCCGTTACCTTGAGCAAATTTTGGGTATGGTATCCGGAAGTTACGGTTGAACCCTATGAGTGCCAGGCATGAAGGGCCCTCCCTTAACTGATTAGAAAAAGGGATTAGGAGGAGCCTGGTGTATTAAAAGCCCAGCCAAATTCCATGGCCGATTTACAAAAATACGAAAAACAACTGGGAAAAAAAAGAGCTAATTATGTGCCGCTCTCGCCCCTTAGCCTAGCCAGAAGAACGGCAGAGGTGTTTCCTGATCGTGTGGCTGTGATCCATGGAGAAGAGCGCCGGACCTGGGGAGAGACCTACGAGAGATGCCGCAGGCTGGCAAGCGCCCTAAAAGATCGGGGGGTTCAGCGAGGGGATACCGTGGCTGTTATGGCGCCCAATGTTCCAGCGCTCCTGGAGGCTCATTTTGGTGTGCCGCTTTGTGGAGCAGTGCTCAACGCGTTGAATATTAGGTTGGATGCTAAAACTATTGCATTCATTCTCTCTCATGCCGAAGCAAAGGTGTTGATTACCGACCGGGAATTTTCATCGGTGATATCTCAGGCCCTTTCAAGACTTGATAGCAGACCGTTAATCATAGATATCGATGATCCCCTTTCGCAATCGGGCGATCTGTTGGGAGAGGCAACTTATGAGCAGATGCTAAGTGGGGCGGATCCTGGGTTTCCCTGGGAGCTGCCTGCTGATGAATGGGACGCAATTTCCCTTAACTATACCTCTGGGACCACGGGGGACCCAAAGGGGGTGGTTTACCACCATCGCGGGGCCTACATGAACGCTATAGGCAATATTCTTGCGTGGGCAATGCCCCACCGCCCGGTTTATCTCTGGACCCTGCCGATGTTTCATTGTAATGGGTGGTGTTTTCCTTGGTCTGTTACCGCGATGGCAGGAACGCATGTTTGTTTGCGTTCAGTTGAACCGAAGCAGATCTTTCAGGCTATTGAAGATTACGGGGTCACTCACCTCTGTGGGGCTCCGATTGTCATGAACATGTTGCTGAATTCGCCTGAAGCTGAGGTGTTTTCTGCGCCCCGGAGAATACAAATGATGACGGCAGGGGCCGCACCGCCAGCAGCTGTTCTTCAGGGGATGGATAAGCTTGGATTCGAAGTCTCCCATACTTACGGTTTGACCGAGGTTTATGGCCCTATCGCCATATGTGATTGGCATCCGGAGTGGAGCGATTATTCTCCGGAAAAGCGCGCTAGCCTTAAAGCCAGGCAGGGTGTTAAGTATCAGGTCCAAGAAGATTTTTTTGTGGCAGACCCGGAGACTTTAGAGCCGGTTCCTTGTGATGGTAAGACCATGGGAGAGCTTATATTCCGGGGCAATGTTGTCATGAAGGGATACCTTAAGAATCCTGAAGCGACGGAAAAAGCCTTTCAGGGAGGCATTTTTCACACCGGAGACTTGGGGGTTACTCATCCAGACGGCTATATAGAGATTCGAGATCGCTCAAAAGACATCATTATCTCTGGAGGGGAGAATATTTCATCGATCGAATTAGAGGGAATACTCTACCGACATCCTGCAGTATTGGAGGCAGCGGTAGTAGCGCGTTCAGATAAAAAGTGGGGGGAGACACCTTGCGCCTTTGTGACCCTTAAGTCGGGCAGTTCTGCAACTGATAGTGAATTAATCGAGTTCTGCCGGGAGAACCTTGCCCACTTTAAATGCCCAAAGACGATCGTATTTACAGATTTACCAAAAACTTCTACCGGAAAAATTCAAAAATACGTACTTCGAGCTCAAGCTGAAGAATTGAAAACCTAAGCGCCAAAGATTTCCTTTTGTGAGTTCTTGTGAATTTCTATTCTCAAGTCACACGTAGGCCACACAAACAAATAAAGAATAACAAAGGTATGCGGGTTGCAAGGGATTGTATTTATTGGTCTTTTTCCTTACCTAAAGGGCTTTAGGCTGTAAATCACTGCCTTGGTAGGTATTTGACCTACTACCCGAACATTTTAGGTAGTCCGTTAGGTTTTGCTGCTAAAAATAGTTACGAGTCCTACGGTATTTGTGCTGCTTTGGTGAATAACAAGGTTCCCGTCCGGGGTAGCCCTCATGTGACGGATAATTCCAACGCCGGAAGGTATTGCCCAACTCTGGAATGTTTCTGTCTTGGGGTCGAATCTTACTAATGCGTCTGGTCTTTGGCCAGATTCATTATACCAAACGATATCGTTAATTATTTCAATGGCATAAGGATGAGACTTCGGGCCACTTGGAGATGGCCATTCTTTGAATTCACCGGTTTTTGGGTTCAGGCGACCAATGTATCCACGACCAGAGTCTACATACCAAACCATATCGCCGCTCGTGATTGCAATGCGGCGAATATGAGCAGATCTGGGCATAGTTGGGTCTGGGTCAGGCGTTTCGTATTCAGTAATCTTCCAGGAGTCCGGATCTACCATCGCGATCTTGTTGGCTCCCCGGTAGGCGATCCAGATCATTCCCCTGGAATCTATCTTGATTCCGTACGGTTGCGCACGCTCAGTGGGCATTGATTTCAGCCTGATATCACCTGTATCTGGAACAAGGCGGCCGAGCATATTGGAATTCTGGACCGTGAACCATAGATCCCCGTTTCTTGTAAAAACAGGGGTATGGGGGTCCCTCGCTGCTGGGTCAGGCATAGGATAGACAGTAATGCTACCTGTCTCCGGGTCAAGCATGCCGACTGTTCCATTTCCGTTCCCTGTGTACCAGATATTACCAGCTTGGTCCGAGACAATACTGTGGGGTCGTGCTGCAGGATCAAGCTTGAACTCCCGCATTTCTCCCGTCACTGGATTAAGTTGTCCAATCAGGCTGCCAAACATGCCCGCCCACCAAATCATTCCATCCGGTGTTTGGAGTGGATCCCGTGGTCTTTGACCGAGCGTAGGGACAGTCCATTCCTGGAAGACCACCTCAGTGTCTCCGGAAATTAAAGTAGGATGTCGTTCATCATTTTGTGGAAAGTTTATAGTTAGGTAATGGGCAACGGTAGAGCTAATCGGCTCCGGTAGGTTAATCATTTTTCCTATAAGGTGTTTCCAGCGTTCGTTGGTGTATCCAGTGGCTCCAGTAATTAGATCGGTTTGATGGCACGCTACGCAAGCACCCTGCACTAACTCTTTTCCAGGGCCGTCTGGCAAATCTACCTTTCCTCGGCCCTGCGCAAACGTTACTGCGGTGGAAAAAAAAATCAGCCCCGTTAGAAATATCTGCCGAACCATAGCGTAAAACCCGACTGGGGCCCCCTGACACTTATCCAATGGTTGCCAAGCTTATCATGCGTTTACATTTCGGTGGAGCCATTTTGCGATGCGCAACAGGGCCCCTTGTTCTCTGGGAGAGGTATTATGGGACGTAGCATTTTTTCCAGATTTACTATTTACTTGATTTTTATTTTCCCAAGCTTCGTTAATTATTTTTT
>CAJWKT010000033.1 GCA_913041665.1 uncultured Gammaproteobacteria bacterium
TAGAATAAAATGGTTACTGCTCTCGTGGTAATGAAGGAAACAAACCCGAAGAGCCCAATAATGAAAGCCAACAGCAACCAGAAAAATCCTTTTTTTATTTTTACTACGAGTCTATAGAAGAAAGGATCAGTCGGATCTGCAATAGGCGGTTGCCAGGAAAGAACTTGAGAGAAAGCAATAGCAAATAAAATCCAAAGGAAAAAAGAAATAGACCCAAGTGTGTAGACATCCTCCTGGAAAAAAAATACTGAAAAAATGACAAGCAAACCAGCCGCTCCCGCAAAAACCCACAGCACAAATCTGTATCGATAAATCCGAATGCCGAAACGATTACACAACTCAATGAACGAGTAATTTTGTTTACCCATAGAGGATCCGATTTCTTTGCTGTTGCTGATTTTACCAGCCACGCGAAAGAGATAAAGGTGACTTTAATCTCAGGGTGGAAGTTGATTGGTAAACCATACCAATACATTTGGCATGGTTTCTCTTTTGCGATCGAGGGTAAAATGAACAAAACCCCATTTTTATCTGTGGAGAGGAGCATGAAATTACAAGCTAAAGATAGCTATTTTTTTATATTCTTTTGTAGCGCCATTTTTTCAACCGACTCAATAAGTCATCATTCTCGCGCAGAGTTTTCAAGTGAGATTCGAGTAATCGAAGGAAATATCTTAAGTGTCCATTGGCGAAATCCACACCCTCAAATCACTCTGATGGTGTTAGGTGATGCTGGCCAGCAAGAGACTTGGGATATTGCGGTTTGGGGCGCTGCTAGCTTGTTAAATAGGTTAGGCGTCACAGGTGATCTTTTAAACGTTGGAGATCACGTCAAAATAGCCGGCCAAGTATCTAGCCGCCGGGAATATTATTTTCAAGGAACTAATCTGCTATTGCCCGATGGATTGGAATTAATATTGCAACCAAATTTGATGCCTAGGTGGTCACCACAGAGATTTGTTGGTAACCGTGCGCAGCATTCTTTATTAGTTAGTCAAAGCCAATCCCAATTACCTGAGGGTAATGCCTCAGGAATTTTTGGGGTATGGACTCCGGTAATAACAATTAATAGCAGCGAGTCTGATTTCACTACTGTTCTTCCTCTCACGCCATCGGCTGAGGAAAAAAAACGTAACTGGGATCCAGAAATAGATGACCCTGCCCTGAGTTGCCAAGCACCTGGTATGCCAGGTGCAATGTCTACTCCCCACCCGATAGCATTTGAGCGGAAAGGCGAGGGTATTATTCTTATTCGCTTAGAAGAATGGGATCTAGCCCGAATAATTTACATGACCCCTCTATTACCTAAGGACGATGACTTGCTGAGTCCCCTTGGGTATTCTATTGGGAGCTGGGATGGCAATACGTTAATAATTACAACCACAAGAATTGATTACCCCTATTCAATTAGGGGCGGCATACCCCAAAGCGTGCAAACAGAGATTGTAGAGCGTTTTAGTCTTGGGGAAAATCAGAGTACCCTCGATTGGGAAGCAATAATTTTTGATCCCGAAACGTTTACCGAGCCTGTAACTGTTCCCCCTGTTCACTGGAAGTGGGTACCCGGGGAAGAGATCCAACCTTACAATTGTTCTCTCGGGCCCGAATAAGACTACTAAAATAGGAATTAAAGTTTGGATAAATACACTAAGAAATATTTTTCAGAGCTTTGGTATATTGGATTTCGCTCCGTTCTATGAAAAAGGGTTCCGCAGAACGCTGGGTTGGCTTATTTATTTTGTTGGTGTTTCAGTGTGTTGTTGCGTTTTTTTTATATAACTGGTTGAGTTTCTAATTTTTTTAGAACACTAGGTTTTTAAATGAGCAATAAATTAATAACTCGCCTGCGGAATAAAACTCCAGTTAGTCAGAACGACGAGGATGCGACCAAGGAAGAGGCGGCGAATGAAATTGAGCGGCTGGAGGCACAATTAGCTCATTTTCATAGAGCCTTGGAACGTATCAGGGACCAAACGTTTGAGCAGGCGAACTCAACTCGATTAACCGATCAGCTGTGGCATTTCGTACGTTGGGCAAAATCTGCGGCACGAGAGGCGCTGGAGTCCCAGGATAAAGAGCCGCGTCCAAAAAAATAGGATCATGAAAAATTCAGAGAGTATAAAAAACATAGAGGAAGGTGTTAGATGGGAGGGCAGTGACCCTAGGGATCTTTTGGGTCTCGTCTTGGAGTGGTTGGACAGTGGAAGGGAGGTTGCCCTTGCAACGGTAGTAAAAACCTGGGGGTCTTCTCCTAGGCCTGTCGGCAGCAATCTTTTGATTTCTTCTGATGGCTTTTTTGAGGGCTCTGTTTCCGGTGGGTGTGTTGAGGGGGCCGTGATCCAAGCCGCTCAGAAAGTAATCCAGAGCGGAAAGGAGTGCACGGTGGAATTTGGTGTTACAGATGATGAGGCATGGGAGGTGGGGTTGGCATGCGGCGGTCACATCGTGGTGCTGATCGAACCGATACAATGAAAAGAGATTTACTTGAGCAAGCCATAAAGGCCCGCGATGCGAAGCGTTCCAGCGTTCTCGTGCGGGGACTTAAGAGTGGGGCAAGATTTCTCATCGATGGAAATCAAGTTTTTGGAGATGTACCAAGCACATTGAGCGGGTTACTAGAGTACGCTAAAAATGCGCTCAACAAAGATGGATCTCAAGCAGTAGAGTTTTCGGGGGAGACCTATCTAATACAGACTCTAGCAGGGCCGCGGCGCCTTTTGATTATTGGGGCCGTACATATCGCTCAAAAATTGATTCCAATGGCAATGATTGCCGGCTATGAAGTCCAGCTCATTGATCCTAGGAAGGCATTTGCATCATCAGAGCGGTTCCCGGGTATCAATATCGTAAATGACTGGCCACATGAGGTGATGAAGACTCTGCAGTTGGATTCGAGGACTGCAGTGGTCACCTTGAGTCACGATGCAAAGATCGACGAACCGGCCTTGCAGTCTGCGCTTGAATCGGGGGCTTTCTACATTGGGGCGTTGGGTAGCCAAAAAAATCATGCAAAAAGAATCCAAAGGCTAGCGGCTCTAGGGTTTGATGAAAAGGCCCTCGCGCGCATCGCTGGCCCTGTAGGTTTGCCGCTGGGCGGGAGAAGCCCCGCCGAGATTGCAGTGGCAATTTTAGCCCAAATAATACAGGCTGTTTACCAACAAAATCGATAGAATCTGAGTTAGTGGCTTATGCTGCCATTCATATGCGGGGCAATAAATATGTATAGAAACTTCTTGTTAATGACGATTCCTTCATGGGTGCTTTGCAGCGCTCTTTATGCGCAGAGTATTTCGACAGAGGAATTCTCTGGGGAGATGCTGATCAAGCCGCCGACTACAGGTTGGTTAACTAATGGGGGCGATCTTTATAATCAACGCTACTCCCCACTGACGCAGATCAACCAAGATAACGTAGATGAGATTGAGCCCTTGTGGCATATCAATCTTGATGGATCGGGTGTGGGTCCACAATATTCGGCTGAAGCACAACCCTTGGTCCATGAGGGTGTAATTTTTGTCATCACCGGAGCAAACGACGTGTTTGCCATTGATGTTGAAACGGGCGAGCAACTTTGGAAATACGAAGCTAACCTTGATCGGGCAATATCGACCATCTGTTGCGGTTGGGTAAGTCGAGGAGTTGGGCTGGGGGAGGGTAAGGTTTTTGTCGGGCAGCTTGACGGTAAACTTCTTGCACTTGACGAAAAAACGGGGGAGATTCTCTGGTCAACTCAGGCCGAAAGATGGCAGGAAGGCTTTACGATAACGAGCGCACCCCTTTATTACGATGGGATGGTGATAACCGGTTTTGCGGGCGCTGAATATGGAGTGAGGGGCCGAGTAAAGGCCTATGACTCTGATGATGGATCTTTGATCTGGACATTCTACACAATCCCCGGACCAGGAGAGATAGGGTATGAGAGCTGGCCACAAACCGGCATTGCGTGGGAGCATGGTGGTGCTACGGTGTGGCAAACGCCTGCGATAGATCCGGAGCTTGGACTGGTCTATTTCTCTACTGGAAATGCTGGACCAGATTTCTATGGCGGCGGTCGCCCCGGCGATAATCTGTTCGCAGTTTCAATTGTGGCAGTAGATGTAGAGACAGGGGAATACCGATGGCACTATCAACAGGTACATCATGATATTTGGGATTTTGATTCTCCTAACCCAGTGATTCTGTTTGATGCAAATTACGATGGCGTGGAACGTAAGGGCATTGTTGAGGTCAGTAAGACCGGATGGGCTTATATTCTAGATCGAGAGACAGGCGAACCTTTGATTGGAATTGAAGAGCTTCCTGTGCCACAGGATCTCAGGCAGGCAACAGCCCCCACACAGCCATATCCGGTTGGAGACGCACTTGTACCTCAGCACATTGAAATAGCACCAGAGGGGTACAAACTGGTTAATCAAGGCAGGATTTTCACGCCATTCTGGACAGAAATGCAGCTGGGAAAGCCTGCGGCCACCGGCGGCGCAAACTGGCCCCCTAGCTCCTATGATCCTATTAATCAAACACTTTACGTCTGTGCGACGGACACAACGCACCTATTTACAGGCGGAGTTGATGAATCTCCCGAGTTGGGTGAGCGTTATGTTGGTGGAGTTTTTGTTCGGGGGCCCACTCCTAGGGCCGGCATTCTTGCAGCTCTTGATGTCACCACGAATCGCCTTAGATGGCAACAGGCCTGGCTTGATCAGTGCTACAGCGGAACAGTTGTGACAGCCGGCGGGTTACTTTTTGTTGGGCGGAATGATGGACGCCTGACCGCCCTAGATAGTGATGATGGATCGAAGTTGTGGGAATTCCAAACGGAAGCAGGCATGAATACTACCGTTACCGTGTTTGAACATCTGGGAACTCAGTACGTGGTTGCATATGCTGGTGGTAGCTTGTTTGCTCAGTCTCAAAGGGGTGACAACCTATGGCTTTTTGCACTGGGTGATTAGTTGAGTTATTTAAAAAATTGCTTTTGTGTCGTTACTAGCTGTGAGAGAACCACAAGCTTGGGGGTCGTCGTGCTGGTTGTTCGCAAGATATTATTTGTAGGTCTCTTGGTTGTTCCTGTTGTGAGTATTGCCCATCATGCGGTTGCTGGGCGCTATGATTCCACAAAGACTACTGAGGTTGAGGGCGTAGTGACGAGTCTTTTATGGAGAAATCCTCACGTTCAAGTTTCGATGAGCGTGATCGGAGAGAATGGAGTTACGCAGGACTGGAGCATGGCAACGACGTCACTGAGCAATATGCGACGTTGGCAGATTGGCCCAAACTTCATTGAGGTGGGGGATACCATACGGGTCGCGGGCAACCCTGCTCGTGTTGGGCAGGGACTCTACATCTACAATGTACTGACTAGTGATGGTGATGAGGTCTTGTTAGGGAGTACTGTTCGGCCTAGATGGACTGATCAAATCATTGAAATGTCAGCAAGCCGGCGCCTCGGAGTTGGCGATATATCAGCACCGGAACTTGGTATATTCCGTATTTGGAGTACCCCCGACAACATTCCAATGCTGATCCCAAGGGATATTGGTCGAACGCCTTCTGGTAGGGCTAACCTTACAGAGGCAGCTCTGGGAGCCGTAGATGCATTTGTATGGGAGCGAGACAACCCGTTGCAGAATTGTATGAAAAAGGGTATGCCATTAATCATGGAAGCACCGTATCCTTCTACATTTACTCTGGACGGCGAGAATATTTATTGGCACAACGAAGAATATGACACGGTACGCACTATTCACATGAAGTCTGACGTGTCAGCGGAAGGGCAGTCCGATTCGCTCCTCGGGCACTCTATAGGGCACTGGGAAAATGAACGTACGCTAGTTGTAACCACCACTCACATGGGCTGGGGACACTTTGATGGCCAAGGTATCCCAGCGAGTACGGCAGGGCTATCGGTGGAGCACTTTACGGTAAGTGAACTGGGGGAACGCCTAGATTACAGTATGACATTCAGCGATCCCGAGAATTTTATTGAACCAATGACTTTTAAGAAACACTGGGTATGGTATCCCGATGCTAAGATGAATGAGTACGCGTGTTCGCGTCAGGCAGAGGATTAGTTTAAGTACATATAACAATCATTCATTGATTGTTTCAATGGCAATACTTTGGGAAAAAAATGAGACAAAAGAACATGGCAGGATTTATTTTAGCGATGACAGTCTTTATGTTGAGCTTCTCTAATGTGATGGCCGGAGAGATACAGGGTCCTTACTTTCTAGATAATAGAAATATCGATCGAGATCCTGTTACCGGTATTGCCGTCCCCCCGGGATTTAAGGCAACGGTTTTTGCTGACATTGATGGTTATGCCCGTCATATGGCTGTTAGAGATGATGGGGCAGTGTATTTAGCACTAACTGTTCGAATGGGTAGGGGTAGCAATATGGGTATCGTTGCTATGCAAGACACCAATAATGATGGGATTGCTGATGTCATTGAAAGGTTTGCAACGGATATTCCTGGAACAGCGCTACAGTTTTATAATGGATATCTTTATTTTGGGTCGAAAACGGCCATATACCGGTTTAGTTTTGAGGGGGATAACATCGTTCCGGCTGGGAGCCCGGAAATCGTAGTAGATGGCTTTCCTGTTCAGCGGCTTCATGAAGCAAAAACCTTTGCTATTGATGATAGTAATAACTTGTTTGTAAACGTTGGTGCTCCATCGAACGCATGCATGGAAGAATTTCGGACGAAAGGTTCTCCTGGTCAATTTCCTTGTCCACACTTAGATATACAAGCTGGTATTTGGAAGTTCTCTGCGGATAAAATAAATCAAACTCAATTTAGTGATGGCATGCGGGTCGCTACTGGTATCCGTAATGCAGTAGCACTTGAGTGGAGTAGGGAGCACCAGCAGGTATTCTTTTTAACACATGGTCGCGATGCTTTATTTACTTTATTTCCCGAGTATTACACTGCGGAGCAGAGCTCAGAATTACCCTCAGAAGAAATGCATACCTTAAGAGAGGGTGCTCATTACGGGTGGCCCTATAGTTATTATGATCACATTCAAAACAAGAGAGTTTTAGCCCCCGAATATGGTGGTGATGGGACTGAGGGAGTTGATCCGGGTCTTTATGAAAAACCAATCGCCACTTTTCCGGGTCATTGGGCTCCGAATGACATGATGTTCTATAAAGGGGAGCAGCTTCCGGAATATTTTAAAAATGGCATGTTTATAGTTTGGCATGGCTCATGGAATAAGGCCCCCCTTCCACAAGATGGTTATAGTGTTATATTTGTTCCATTTAGGGCTGGCGTACCGGGTAACGACTGGCAGTACTTTGCAAATAAATTCAAGGGAGAGAGACTTTTAGAAAATCCAGCTGATGCAGCGCACAGACCTACGGGTATTGCTGAGGGAGCAAACGGCGAGATATACATTTCTAGCACAGTAAGCGGGCGTGTATGGAAAATTACCTATTCTGGGAAATAGGGTAAAGCGTACTTTTGAGTTGGTTTCCTATAATTGGGACGTTTCTCGTAACCATAGTTTTAGGTTGCTCGTTACTTGAAAATGACAACCTAAGAGAGCCGCAGTTTTTTTCTGGACTAGCTGTGTATCAAAGAGAGTGCTTGGCGTGCCACATGAAAGATGGTCGCGGGGTACCTGGCATTCACCCAGGTTTAGTCGAAAGTCCTTGGATTAAGGGGAACAGTGAAGCCCTAATTGGCTATTTGCTCACCGGTGGCTTTGGTCCAGTTGTATTAATGGCACGCTTTGATTTTCTTACAGACACTGAGGTTGCCGATGTCTTGAGTTACTCTCGTGTGGAATTTGGTGGTGGGGTTGGCGCGATTAGCGCAAGACAAGTAGCGAACGTAAGGCTTAAAATTAGATAATTTTTAAACTACTAATGGATTCACTTTGGTAACCTCAGCGCGTTGGAGTCTCGCTATTCGTTTATTCATCCGCGACTGGCGATCAGGAGAGGTTCTTATCCTTTTGGTTGCGTTGTTAGTGGGTGTCACATGCATTAGTGCTGTAACTTTTTTTACTGATCGTGTACGTCAGGCAGTAGGCCAACAAGCCGGAGAAGCTTTGGCAGGCGATCTTCGCGTCGAATCAAATTACCCTCTTCCTGAAGAGTATAAAGCCAGTGCCATAGCTCATGGTGTTGAGACAGCGGACGTAGTGCATTTTCGTAGCGTTATTTTTTCAGATGACTCTAGTACGTTGACAGATATTAGGGGCGTTTCGGCAGGCTATCCTCTACGGGGAGAGATGCGTATTGCAGACGGCATGACGAGCCTACCGTATTCAGCCGTCGGCGTTCCAGGCCGCGGAAGTGCTTGGGCGGAACCATCCTTAATAGCGCGGCTTGGGCTTCAAGTTGGTGATAGCATTCAAGTTGGCCAAATAGAGCTTCAGATCACGAAAACACTGGAATTTCGTCCAGATGAAGGTTGGCGTTTTTTAGAGTTAGCGCCGACGTTACTTCTAAATTTATCAGATGTTTTCGATACTGGGCTCATACAGCCAGGCAGCGTCGTTGAGTATGAGCAGCTCTTTGCGGCACCGCAGAAAAACCTGGAAATATTTAGGGAGGAATTAGAGTCTCTAATCGGGCCGGAACAAGAACTCGATGATATTCGGGATGCACGGCCTGAAGTTCGTTCTTCTCTAGTGCGTGCTGAGCGATTTCTAGTTCTATCGGCGTTGGTCAGTGTTTTACTGGGAGCTATTGCGGTAGCTATGGCTGCCCGACGTTTTTTAGCACGACATCTCGACAACGTTGCCTTAATGAAATGTGTTGGCGCTCGACACAAAGATGTGATGTTTTTAATTTTAAGTCAGTTGCTTTTCATCTCTATTACTGCGGGGGTCTTAGGTAGTGCCCTAGGGTTTTTGTCGCAATATGGCTTAACGATGTTAGTGAGTGACCTCATTGAGGCGCGGCTGCCTAAACCAACTTTGAATGGATGGTTAATAGGGCCGATTACCGCATTGATAATAACGATTGGTTTTGCGTTACCACCGCTGTATCAACTTAAAAGTGTTCCGGCGATCCGCGTTTTGCGACGGGACCTAGGGCCTGTCCCGTTGAATCTTTCGGTAGTTTACGGATTTCCTCTGGCGGTTGTTTGCTTGATGCTTTATTGGATTTTTGAAGATTTTAAGCTGACTGCCTATCTATTGGGCGGCGCTGTCTTAACCTTTGGAATGCTATACGGAGCTGGACAGCTTCTGGTGTTTAGTTTGCGTAGATTTAGTACCAGAGTTGGTTTTGAATGGAGGTACGGGATAGCAAACGTTGTGCGCAGGGGTCGAGAAAGTAGCATTCAGATAGTTGCGTTTGGTATAGGTCTTATGGCGCTTATTTTGCTTACCGTGGTGCGGACACAACTCATGGAAGAATGGCAAGCCACTATACCAGAGAATGCACCCAACCAATTTCTCATAAATATACAGCCAAATGAGCGAACCCTCATTAGTCATATTTTATCCGATAATTTGATTGACACCGCGGATTTCACGCCGCTGGTTAGAGCAAGAATCAGTCACGTAAACACAGTTCCCATATCTGAATTTGAGGCAAAGGACGAACGAGCAAAAAATGAATTGGAAGATGAGATCAATCTAACTTGGGCGACTGATTTAGGTTTTGATAATGAAGTACTAAGAGGCGAATGGTGGAGCGCGACTGATCCATTGCCTCAGGTATCTTTAGAGGAAGGTCTTTTCAATGAAATCGGCCTAGATCTTGGTGATGAACTTACGTTCGCAATCGCTGGCGCATATGTAAAAACTAAGATTACCAGCGTGCGAAGGGTGCAGTGGGATTCATTTCGACCAAACTTCTTTTTTGTTGTTAATTCGGGCGTACTTGATATTTTCCCCCATACCTATATCACTAGTTTTTATGCTGCCCCTAGTCAACGTGGTGCCATGTTGGATTTAGTGACGGCTACGCCTGGTGTATCAGTAATTGATGTAGATGCGGTGATCGATCAAGTACGTAGAGGGATGGATCGGGCGGCCTTGGCGGTACAGTATGTTTTTTTGTTTACTTTTGTTGCAGGATTGACAGTACTTGCGGCCGCGATCCATTCGACCCGTGATTCACGAATATATGAGGGCGCATTGCTTCGCACACTTGGCGCGAAGCGGTGGGTAATACTAAAAGGCGTTGCAGTTGAATTTATTTCTATTGGGGCAATCTCGGGCATATTAGGTTCGGCTGGGGCAGGGTTAATAGGGTTCTTTCTGGCATCAGAGTTTTTTGAACTGAAGTACAGCCCAGGTTTTATGCTCGTGCTTGCAGGCTTTGCCAGTGGGACACTTTTAGTGGGTGTTACAGGCACCCTTGCTTCACACTTAGCTACAAGAAAGACCCCTATTTCGAGCCTTCGCAGGACTTATTGAGAGGTCTTGTTTGCTTATCAAGCTTATCTAAGGCCTGGCTATTATTAATCTTCAATCAGCAGCACAATGGATTGGCGAGGGCGCTCTCCATCCGAGTTAGGCGCAGTAGATTGAATCCAAAGACGGGCAAGGCCTGTTTTAGCTGCCCTTAGCTCAACTATTAGATCATCCTGAGTGTTAATGTTGTCGAGAGTTAAAAGATCGAGCCTGCCTTCCATACCTACGTTTAATGGCACACCCGTCAAGATCAGTCCAGCCTGGCCGTGGGCGATGATGTTAATTTGTCTTAAGTCGTATGTGTCACCGACCGCTAGCCTAATAATTAAAGGGTCTAGTTCAAGCCACTCGATTCGCTGTCCGACTGAAAAAGGCTCCTGAGGAAATACATTTGCTCTAGGGCCACCACTACCCGGAACTCCTATCTGAGGTTCGTTGGACGCTAAACGCCCTATTTCGGTGTAGGGTAGTTGCGCAAGCATCGTCTGATTTAATCCAAATAATAGGAAAAATATGAGCCAATTTCTCATAATCCGATGATGCCATGTCGCATTGGAATTTGCTTAGCTACTCAGGCAAAACAAAGAGGGGGAGCATGGCTCTTCTCATATATTTTTGTATGAAAACATATATAAATGTATGATAACTAGATGATTATCTCCGTACGGAAGGAAAATCGGACACAACAGAGGAGTCCCAGGGTTGCTCGGCGCAGAAAGCGCATGCGAAATGCTCTGGAATCAGCCGGCGCCCGGCAGTTTTCAGGCAAAGGGATTGCGGCGGTTACAGTAGAGGATCTAATCAACGAGGCAGATATTTCAAGGGCTACATTCTATGAATTTTATTCCAGTAAATACAATCTTTTAGAATCTATACTTAATCCTATTTTTATATTAGCAATTAATTCAATTTCCTCTTGTATAAGCCTCCCTCCAGAAGATGCTCTGTCAGGCTTATTCGAAACTTACCTTTTGTTATGGCGAAAGCACAGAGAAGGATTACTTTTAATTCCAACAGTTGACCCTAGCTCCGTAAGCAACTTTCGAGAACAGCATGATGCGTTGAGTGTGGCAATTTTGCGCTTATTAACTTTAGCTGAAAATAGCGATTTACTACGGAACGGGAGTGCGCAATACTCGTTAAAAATCATTGCTCGTACGGCAATTCCCTTACTGAGAGTCTACGATGGCCACCCGGCCGCGGATGAGCTATTTAGAGATGCGATGAGGGCGCTCTTGGTTAAAAGTTAGTAAATGGCCCCAGCTAAATTATATAGAAGGCGCGTACTGGCGATTTTATTTGCGGGTGTACTAATGGGGGCCCTAGATATCGCCATCGTGGGCCCTGCATTGCCAGCAGTTCAGGCAGCTTTCCTAGTTGATAGCAGGGCTTTATCTTGGGTTTTTGGTATTTACATCCTGTTCTATATTTTGGGAGCGCCATTAATGGCGAAACTTTCCGATCGCCACGGACGTCGCCCTATATACATAGTAGATATAGGGTTGTTTGCTATAGGGTCGGCGATGGTGGTTTTTTCGCCATCGTTTCAATTTCTGCTGATCGGGCGTGCTGTGCAGGCGTTTGGTGCAGGCGGCATTTTACCAGTCGCGAGCGCTGTGATCGGAGATGTTTTTCCGAAAGAGAAAAGAGGAAGTGCCCTGGGCCTGATTGGTGCTGTGTTCGGATTAGCTTTCCTTTTGGGTCCTTTATTAGGAGGCTTTCTACTCCAGTGGAGTTGGCGCTTACTGTTTCTTATAAATTTGCCCTTAGCAGGTCTAATTATTTGGGAGAGTGCGAGGGTGCTCCCAGCTCCCCAAAACATTCATCAGAAGCCCCTTGATTTTTTTGGGGGAGCGCTGTTGATCATTGGGTTGGGTGCTTTTGCGTGGGCGATTGGGCAATTAAGCGTTACTGAGTTTACTGAAAGCATTAAATCGCTAACGGTATTACCTTTTATTTTTCTGGCATTAATTTGTCTGCCAGTGTTCTACTGGGTGGAAAGGAGGGCGGCGGACCCCTTAATAGATCCATGCCTTTTCGTTTCGGGCCAAATTCGTTTAATCAGCACCATCGCCCTCGCTGCGGGTCTTTGTGAAGCAGGCATGGTTTTTTTACCTGTTCTGCTGGTCGTTGGTTTGGGCGTTAGTGTGGCTGACGCTAGCTTAATGCTATTGCCTCTCGTATTTTCTTTAATCATAGGTGCTCCTATTGCTGGACGATTTTTAGACAGAGTGGGGCCAAAGCCGGTGATTCAGGTCGGTCTTTTGCTAACTATGGCGGGTCTTTTACTTTTATCGATACGTGACTTAACCCTTCAAAACTTCTATGCCTCAGGCGTGTTCCTGGGGCTAGGCTTATCTGCTCTACTTGGGGCTCCACTTCGATATGCTCTAATCAGCGAAACAAAAAAGGGACAGCGAGGAGCAGCTCAGGGACTTTTAACTTTATTTTTATGCATAGGCCAGCTTTGTGGTTCTGCTTTTGTTGGTGGTATTGCGGCGTCTCGGGCAAGCGAGTTAATAGGGTATCAGGACGCACTTTTCATGGTTGCGATAGCCATGGGAGTTGCACTTCTTTTTAGTAAGGCACTTCGTGAAAACAGGCCAAGGGAAGTCAATTTACAAATTAAAGACTAGTTTTAGGAATTTTTTTTTCGAAAACTACGATTCTTATAGAATCTAACAAGATTAATAGGGACGCCTCTGTTGCGATTATCTAAAATAGGCTAGTTTTTTTGGGACCTAGTTCAATGAATGACTATTGGATAGCACCGTCAATTCTTTCGGCTGATTTTGCCCGCTTGGGAGAGGAAGCTAGTGCCGTGCTTGAGGGTGGAGCAGACATGATTCATTTTGACGTAATGGATAACCATTATGTCCCGAATCTAACCATCGGTCCCTTAGTGTGCAAAGCACTGCGTCAGCATGGGATCGTTGCCCCTATCGATGTGCACCTCATGGTTAAACCGGTGGATCGACTTATTGCAGATTTTATTGATGCTGGTGCAGATATTATTAGCTTTCATCCGGAAGCTAGTGAGCACGTGGATCGGTCGTTGCAGATTATTCGGGAAGGGGGCGCTAAGAGTGGACTTGTGCTGAATCCAGCGACGTCTCTCAATTGGCTCCAGCATCTACTGGACAAAGTAGATTTGATTCTTCTCATGTCGGTCAATCCTGGTTTTAGTGGTCAGGAATTTATCGATTCCACATTGGATAAAATTTCTGAGGCAAGAGAGATTATCGATACCGCAGGCAGACCGATACGACTTGAAGTGGATGGTGGCGTTAAGATTCAAAATATCGGGAGTATTGCTAAAGCAGGGGCTGATACCTTTGTTTCTGGTTCCGCCGTTTTCGGTACTAACGATTATGCTGCGACTATCACGGCAATGCGTAAGGCTATTACGGACAGTTGTTCGTGAGCAGCATGCGATTATTCGATGGTTGTGCGTTTGGAGCTATTGTGCCAATTTATCCTCGTAATTTTCAATTGACAGATTAGAAGCACGTGACTTGGATCGTCCACAAATTTGGTGGGAGTAGTCTCGCCGATGAGAGCTGTTTCCGCAGTGTGGCAGATATTCTGCTTAGTCAGCGGGAGGGCAATCAAGCCGTCGTAGTATCTGCTATGAGCGGTATGACAGATTTATTACTAAAACTGGCAGAAGACGCCACAACTGAAGATGTGACCGAGTCTTCGATTCGAGCGCTAACAGAGCGTTATGGTGTCGTGGTGAAAGGGCTTTTATCAAAATCTCTAGGTAGTGAAGTTTTAAGTCAGTTCAGTAATGATTTAGCTGATATAAGAAAGGCATTACCGTTACCTTCGGTTGTTAAAGAGGTTCCTAATCAAAGCGGGGACATAGTTTCGGGGTTTGGAGAGTTGTGGTCAGCTCGATTGCTTTCAGCGTTCCTTTCAGAGAATAGTCCCAGCGATGAAAGTGTATTGTTTATAGATGCACGTGATGTGCTTGTGGTGGAGTCCGGTGAGATGGGCCCCATTTTATCTCAAGAATTAACAAAAAAAAATCTAAACTCGATCCTCCCTAAAAACTTTAAGGGCAGAGCTGTCATTACAGGTTACATTGCGCGGACTCCTGACGGTCTGCAGACAACGTTGGGGCGCGATGGCAGTGATTATTCTGCCTCCATTTTTGGCGCTTTGTTTGAGGCCAGCGAAGTAACAATTTGGACCGATGTGGATGGCATCATGAGTGGGGATCCGCGTCGGGTACCAGAGGCTACAGTTATAGAAGAACTGTCCTATAACGAAGCCATGGAGTTAGCATACTTTGGGGCTACAGTTATTCATCCTCAGGCGATGGCTCCGTTGATGGCCGAGGGAATTCCGCTACTTATTCGCAATACCTTCAGGCCAGAAGGTTTAGGAACAAGAATTATAGCGAGTCCACAAGACAGGCACGGCCTAGTAAAAGGTATAACCGGTACGGAAAATGTTGCGCTAATCAACCTCGAGGGAACAGGAATGATAGGGGTTCCGGGGACAGCGGATCGACTTTTCGGAGCTCTACGGGAGGCGGGTGTATCGGTCATTCTCATCTCTCAAGGAAGCTCTGAGCACTCTATCTGCTTTGCGGTTTCTCAAAAATTTGGTGCCCAGGTTAAAAATATTGTTGAGCAGGCGTTTTCTATTGAGCTCGCGCAAGGTCAAGTGCAAAAGGTAGAGATAACGAACGGTTGCGGTGTTTTGGCTGTCGTTGGTGATGGTATGGCTGGATTGCCAGGTATTGCGGGTCGTTTTTTTCATACTCTCGGTAGCGCCGGAATCAATGTGTGTGCAATTGCCCAAGGTGCCTCAGAGCGGAACATTTCAGCTGTTATAGGGTCAAAAGACATGACACGAGCCTTGCGAGCTGTACACGCAAGCTTTTATCTTTCAGCTAAAACGATTTCTATAGGCTTGATCGGGCCTGGATCTGTTGGAAGCGTACTGCTTGATCAATTGGCAAGTGAAGTGGAACGCCTGAGGATTTCCTTTAGTTTGGATCTTCGTGTTCGCGCTATCTGTAACTCAGGCGTGATGCTTTTGGAGGATCAGAGAGCCAACCTTACTTGTTGGCGCGATGATTTCTCTAGGGCTGAACCCCTAGATATCAAACGTTTTTCCAAGCACGTAAAGGCTGATCATATTCCACACGCAGTTTTAATTGATTGTACCGCTAATAAGGATGTTGCTGACTGCTACGAAAAATGGCTAGAAGGGGGTATTCACGTTATTACGCCCAATAAGCTTGCCCATACTGGCTCAATCGGGGCCTATAAGGCCATTAAAGGTGCGGGCCACTCAGCCGGCACACATTTTCTTTATGAGGCGACAGTTGGTGCTGGATTACCCATTATTCAGACGTTAAATGATTTGGTAGAGACAGGAGACGAAATAAAGAGCATTAGCGGAATTTTTTCCGGGACTTTAGCGTATCTTTTTAATGTATTTGATGGGCAGCAGCCATTTTCTGAAATTGTGCGTAAAGCAAGGGCTCTCGGCTATACAGAGCCCGATCCTCGGGAGGATCTTTCTGGTATGGATGTGGCGCGGAAGGCTGTAATCTTGGCTCGAGAAGCCGGGCTATCCTTAGAACTCAGCGACATTGAAGTTGAAAGTTTGGTTCCTGAAAGTCTTATTGGGGTATCTCTCGAACACTTCATGGAAGAATTGGCGGTATTTGATGCCCCAATGGCAGAGAAGCATGAGCAGGCTAAAAGGAAAAATTGTTTATTACGGTACGCAGCTGACCTAAATCTCATTGATGGCACTGTAGGCGTAAAGTTAGGGTATTACCCTCCCGATCATGCATTTTCCAGCATCAACCTTACAGATAATATCGTTCAATTTGTCACGCGCCGTTACTGCGACAATCCGCTTATCATTAGGGGGCCAGGCGCAGGTCCAGATGTGACAGCCGCAGGAATTTTTGCCGATCTGTTAAGGCTATGCAGTATGCTGAGAGCCAATCACGACTAATTTAGGGTTAAACATGCAGCAACAATAAGGTTGCTAACAGGCTAAATTATGCTCTATTTAAGCACTCAGGGCGGACATGAGAGCGATATCGTTGGCGCTTTAATGCAGGGCTTGTCTCCAGATGGAGGTCTTTATGTTCCGGAGGAGCTGCCAAGCATTGATTCCCGCCAATTAAACAGCGAGACAATCCCCAGTTTTGCAGCGGATTTGCTTTCACCTTTTTTTGAAAATTCTTCCTTGAGTCCCGTTTTAGGGGAAATCTGCCGGGATGCTTTAAATTTTCCGATTCCGCTGCGTTCTCTCGAGACAAAAAACGGCAATTTAGCAGTACTAGAAGTTTTTCATGGACCGACAGCAGCCTTCAAGGACGTGGGAGCTCGGTTTTTAGCAGCTTGTATGGAGAAAATCCTCCCAGAGTTTTCCATCTCGGATGCAAGGCCTGTAACAATTTTAGTTGCTACCTCGGGGGATACTGGCGGAGCCGTGGCCTCAGCATTTCACCGCCGGACTGGTGTCCGCGTTGGAGTACTTTTTCCCAAGGATCAGGTTTCCCCTCGCCAAAAACATCAATTGACCTGCTGGGACGGAAATATTCGTTCATTTGAGGTGGATGGTTCCTTTGATGATTGCCAAGCACTAGTAAAGGCTGCTTTTACTAATCCTGAGTTGAATAGAGTCCATCGGTTCAGCGCAGCTAACAGTATCAACATTGGTCGTTTGCTACCACAAGCCGTTTACCATGGGATCGCAAGCCTACAGTATTGGAGGACACATGGTTCTCGTCCAAATTTTATCGTTCCTACCGGCAATCTAGGCAACGCAATGGCATGTATCTGGGCAAAGGGAATGGGCATGCCCATTGGAGATATTGTTCTCGCTACAAACTCGAATCGAACGATTACAGATTTTCTTGCTACTGGGCACTATGAGACTCGACCAAGCATCCGGACACTCGCATCGGCTATGGATGTTGGCGCTCCTAGTAATATGGAGCGTTTACGCCATCTCTTCCCAGATTTTGGTTCGTTGCGTACAGCAGTGGAATGTTACCCAGTGCATGATCAGGCTATTCGCTCTCAAATTGCTAAGGACTATAGTCGTTTTGGGCGTCTTTGGTGCCCGCATACAGCAACTGGTTTCTGGGTCTATGACAATCTACCTGAGAGCCGCCGACTCGACAAAGCATGGATAGTCGTAGCTACCGCCCACCCAGCAAAATTCAATAATATTGTTCAAGGGATTGTTAATCTACAAGAAATAGAAATACCACCTTCGCTTGCAAGCCTTTTAGAGCTCCCTGTCCAATTTGAGTCGCTCGGGACTGAGCTCGGGGCATTTGGTGAGGCCTTAGCGCGATGGGATAATTAGATTTTTTGTTAACAAGTAATGACTATGAACGATTTTATTTATCACCATTAAGAAATTCTTGTATTGTCATCTGTCTATTATTTTCATAATTGGGGGAAGGGATTTTGTTGCGTTTAGGTCGAATGAACCTACTCAGTAGGATCTACAACGCGGTGAGCGTAGAAATTCTTCGTGACATTCAAATTGAGGATGGATTAGGCGGTTTTATACAAATTGATTTTCTATTGCTTACGGCGCGTGGTTTAGTTGTGCTCGATATAAAAGAAGTGCGTGGAGTAGTATTCGGAGCTGACGAGATCGATGAGTGGACAGTGATGCATCAGAATCAACGGCTAAGTTTTGCAAACCCACAACATACATTAGATTATCGTTTAGTGGCCGTTCGGCGGTTAGTAAGGGGGCTGCCTGTGTTCGGACACATTTTATTTCCAAATGAGGCTGAATTTGGCAAAGGAAAACCTAAATATGTGATCCTTGCCGATGAGTTTCTTAAGCGCTACAGGAGACCTGAAAAGTTAGAATTGGGACGCTTACTTGCTGCCTATTATCCGTATTGGGAGAAAATCAGAGATTTATCTGAAGGAACAAATAAAGCTGTTAATGCTAGCTTAAGCACCCTTTGTTAGCTCGTTTTTTTATTTTCTTAAAATGTTGTTTTATCCTTCAGGCTGGGGGCGTTAAGCCAAACAACATTTTTGCATTGCGAGTGGTTGAGTGTGCAATCGTTTCTATGGAATAACCTGTCTCTTTGGCAAGGCGCTTGAGAATATGTAGCAAAAATCGCGGTTCATTTCGTCGCGAAGGTGGTTTTTCTGGTAGATCTTTGGGCATCAGATATGGTGCGTCAGTTTCTAATAACATGCGGTTAAGTGGCAACTTACGTACTGCTTCACGTAGGCTTGTTCCACGGCGCTCATCGCATAGCCAGCCGGTGATGCCGATGTATAGGTCAAGCGCCAATAGTTTTTTTAGTTCATCAGGGCCACCAGTAAAGCAATGGGCGACTCCACCCTCTAATCCGCTGCGCACCTCCCGTATCATGGATAGAAATGTATCAAATGCATTTCGTTGGTGAAGAAAAACTGGTTTTTTTGTTTCCTGAGCTAACTCTAATTGGGCACTAAACGCAGATCGTTGTTTCCTGGGCGAAGAAAAATTCCTAAAATAATCTAAACCACATTCTCCAATTGCGACTGCAGCGGGGAGGGTAAGCAAATCGCGGAGCGCATTTTTGCTAAATTGGTCAAATTCTGCTGCATAATGTGGGTGTACCCCTACGGTAAAAAAGACTTTCCCAGGGTAGCTGTTAGTTATCTCTGCTGCGCGTAAACTGTCACTTACCGAGGTACCAGTCACGATGAACTGAGCTACCCCTATAGCTTCTGCTGAGGTGATAACTTGGTCCCGGTCCTCATCAAAGCTATCGCTTGTTAGATTAATCCCAATATCGATTAATTTGAGCATGGCTACCGATTTTGCCGATATTTATTGAACTCAGCAATGCATAAATTAGGTTTGATAAATACCCACGATTACCAGGGCCGCAACCATGCTAGCTTTTAAGTCATTTCATTTTTAAGAAAGGGGTATTATTGATTGTTGAATTTTTTGATGATATGGAGAAGTTACAGTGAGTGATGGATTTGAATCCCTAGATCACACTGAAGGGCAGCACGCACAAAAAAATGCGACACTGCAGGATAACCTAAGATCTCGCACAACCTGGCTGCGTTTGTTTTTTATCCTTGTGTTTATTGCTATCTATTCTATCTCAAGAATTGTAATTGCTGCTGTAATAATCTCACAGTTCTTTTTTGTGCTTATTACAGGCCAGAAAAATGAACGTTTAAATGGGTTAGGCCAGGGACTTGCAGCCTACACTTACCACATAATTCTATATCTAACATTCAATACGGAGGTCCGCCCCTATCCTTTTGAAATGGACTGGCCAAATGGTCCACCGGGGGAAAGTGGACTCTAAGGGGCCATTTCTATGAATTTAGAATTTGTATCGAGGTGCAGTGCAATCCATTGGATGTATTACTCGGTTTGCGCCAGTTGGCGCAGTACGTAATGTAAAATGCCGCCGTGCTGGTAATAGTCTCGCTCTCTTGGGGTATCAATTCTCACGCGAGCCTTGAAAATAATTGGTTCACCGCTAGTTCGAGTTGCCCTTACCGTGACTTCACTGGCCTTACCCCTATCCATGCCCTGTATATCATAGGATTCCGTGCCATCAAGGCCTAAAGTTTTAGCACTTTCATCTGCCCCAAATTGCAATGGAAGTACCCCCATACCTATTAAGTTAGAGCGGTGGATTCTTTCGTAACTTTCAACAAGTACAGCACGAATACCGAGTAGGCTTGTACCTTTTGCGGCCCAGTCTCTCGATGAACCACTCCCGTATTCCTTGCCTCCAATAATCAAGAGGGGTGTACCTTCATCCTTATAGCGCAAAGCTGCATCAAAAATACTAATTACGTCATTACTCGGGATGTGTGTTGTCCAGCCTCCCTCAGTACCAGGAGCTAGCTTGTTTCGCAATCTGATATTTCCAAAAGTACCACGCATCATGACTTCATGATTACCTCTGCGGGAACCGTAGGAATTAAAGTCCTTTTTTACGACGCCTTGCTCTAACAGATATTTCCCTGCAGGACTGTTTTCAGGAATCGTACCCGCGGGAGAAATGTGATCGGTAGTTACAGAATCTTCTAAAAAAGCTAACACCCTAGCTCCAGAGATATCTTTTATGGGAGCTGCAGTTGCTGTCATTCCTTCAAAATAGGGAGGGTTTTTCACGTACGTAGATTTGTCTTCCCATTTATAGTTTTCTCCTTCTGGTACTTCTAACGAATTCCAATTCTCATCTCCATCAAAGACGTTCGCGTAACTCGCATTAAACATGCTTGCATCCACGTTTTGGGCTATGAGTTCCTGAATATCCTGTGTGTTAGGCCAAATATCACTGAGATAGATAGCCGTACCCTCCGAATTAAAGCCCAGGGGGTCGTTGTAGAGGTCTGTCTTCATTGTGCCCGTGAGCGCGTAAGCCACAACCAGGGGAGGTGAAGCCAAAAAATTCATTTTTACAAGAGGGTGGATTCTCCCTTCGAAGTTACGATTACCCGATAGGATTGAGCAACCCACAATATTGCGGGACTGAACGATGTTGGCAATATCGGCCGGCAGCGGACCAGAGTTGCCGATACACGTTGTGCAGCCATAGCCGACTATGTTGAATCCGAGTTTCCCAAGGTCGTCCAGTAGACCCGTTTTTTCTAGATATTTAGTCACAACTTTTGATCCGGGGGCGAGGGACGTTTTGACCCATGGTTTTGCTGTTAGGCCCCGTGCCGTAGCGTTTCTCGCTAAAAGGCCTGCTCCAATCATTACCGCCGGATTTGATGTATTTGTACAGCTCGTGATTGCGGCAATAAGTATTGCCCCATCTTCAATCTTGGGCTCTTTTTTATCCTTCGTGATTTCTTGTTTATCGACAGTAGATTGTGCCGGGTTAATTTCCTTGATCAGCCTACGGCAGGTTTTTGAGGCTGCATTCAAAGGTATGCGGTCCTGTGGGCGTTTCGGTCCTGCGAGGCTTGGCACAACAGAGTCAAGCGCAAGCGTTAGTTTGTCACTGTAGGAACATTGAGTTTGTCCTCTCCACATTCCCTGTTCTTTGGCATAGCTTTCTACTAAACTGATTTGGGTTTCGGCGCGCCCAGAGAGCCTTAGATACCGAAGTGTCTCGTCATCGATTGGAAACATCGCACAAGTACTACCAAACTCGGGAGACATATTGCTCAAAGTGGCACGGTCTGCTAACGGGAGATGGTTGAGTCCATCTCCATAAAATTCGACAAATTTTCCAACGACACCTCGTTGCCGGAGCATTTGGGTGACGGTCAAGACTAAATCTGTTGCGGTAGTGCCTTCGCTAAGTCTTCCTGTGAGCTCGAAACCGACAACATGAGGAATTAACATTGTGATCGACTGTCCAAGCATGGCGGCTTCTGCTTCGATGCCGCCTACACCCCATCCTAGAATTCCAAGCCCATTAATCATCGTAGTATGTGAGTCAGTGCCTACTACAGTGTCTGGGAATAGGATCTCAGTGTCGCCAGTGGTTTTTGCTGACACTACGTCAGCTAGGTATTCAAGGTT
>CAJWKT010000034.1 GCA_913041665.1 uncultured Gammaproteobacteria bacterium
CATGGAACAAATTCCAAAGTGTAATGTAAAAAGTTAGAAACTTTAAAAATTGTACTTTCAAGATGATTCAAGTCATTACACTTTAAAAAATATGTTTCGTTCAAGGGTTCCGTTATACGTTAGCGAACCAAAGGGAAATCCTACTAAAAACTAAAAAATGTTTAACTAAATAATTTAGTGAGAGACGCATTGTAAATAAAAATGATAAAATTATTCTTAGAGAGTCGACGTGGGGAGAGAAAGATATGAAATTTTTTAGTGGCCTAGCAATGATGTTAGGTTTTTTTGTCCTGTTCTCATCAGGAACATCTGCCCATCATTCATCGGCAGGTATTTTTGATAGGAGTCGGACCCAGGAAATAGAGGGTACGATCACGGAGGTACTCTGGAGAAATCCTCATATTCTTTTCACGATTGAAGTGACGAATGAGGACACTGGTACACAGTTATGGGAAGTTGAGACGACATCGGTCAGTGTTGTTAGTCGGACGGGCTTAACACAAGACCTTATAGAAGTAGGGAGTTATGTGAAGGTCGCAGGTTCTGCGGCGGTGCGTGCGGATCACCGGGCGGTGTGGGCGACGAATATGTTGCTACCGAACAACCAGGAGATTCTACTTGGAACGAGCAGGCCTCGTTGGTCCTCAGAAACCATTGGGGCCTCCACTCGAAGTGCTATTGCGACAGATCCGACGGGTGAGCTGGGATTGTTTCGGGTTTGGACTAGCGCAGGGCGATACTGGAATGATAGCTACCCGCTGACAGCTGTTGCGATCGCTGCTCGAGCAACTTTTGATCCGGTTGCCGATAAGCCTACCGCGAACTGCGCTCCAAAGGGCGTACCATTCATTATGGAGAACCCGTACCCGATGGAGTTTGTCGATCAAGGAGATGAGATTTTGCTCCGGATTGAGGAGTACGACCTGGTACGAAGAATCGTTTTAGCACCAGATGCTAACTTCCATGCGCAGCCTGATAATCTGTTGGGTCGTTCTGTGGGGCATTGGGAGGGCGAGATGTTGGTCGTGGAAACGGATGGAATTAACTACCCACATTTCGACAAGACTGGCATACCGCAAAGCAAAGATGTAAAAACGCTGGAGTATTTTTCTGTTAACGCAGACGGGAGCCAGTTGAACTACCGCGTGGTTGTAACCGACCCCGTGAATTTTACAGAACCGGTAGTTATGACCAAAACTTGGGCATGGAGGCCTGGTGAGATGATCAGGCCCTACAACTGTATATCCTAGGTTATCAAGGGAGCAATATGATTCGTTTGGTTCGGACCGTTTTTGGGGTATCTGTCATATTCCTGTCGGTTGATGCGACATCACATCACTCTACGCAGGTTTTCTATGATTATGACGATGTTATAGAAATTCAGGGGCAGGTTACGTGGGTACTCTGGAGAAATCCCCACGTGCGTTTCAATCTGACAAGCACTGATAGCAGCGGCAATGAGGAGATGTGGGAGCTGGAGGGTGGCTCCCTGAATTCACTCCAACGTGCCAGCGTTAGTGAAGATGTCATCAAAGTGGGGGATACTATTCTCGCCGCTGGCCCCCGGTCTAGTCGCGGCTTGAACACCATCTACGTCTCCAATGTTTTGTTGCCAGATGGGCAGGAAGTGTCGCTTCGGCAGGAACAGCGCTTGAGATGGACCACCGCGGCGTCTTCAGTAAGCGGGAATGAGGAGCGCAGCGAACCTCTAACAACTGCCTCCCCTCAGGCAAACAGCATTTTCAGAGTCTGGACGAGAGAATACGGAGATCGACCCGCAGCACTTCCCTTTACAGCCACAGCAGTAGAGAAGAAGCAGGGCTGGGATCCTCTGACTGAAGACCCGGCTATCCGATGTATACCCCAGGGCATGCCCGGTGCAATGGACAATCCATACCCTATAGAGTTTGTGCGACAGGGCGAGGACATTGCTCTGAGACTAGAAGAGTGGGATGGTCTCCGCGTGATTCATATGGGAACTGAAATACCGGCAGGGGGTTCGTTCGTTCCTCATATGGGTTATTCCACTGGGCATTGGGAGGGGGATGTACTGGTAGTAGAGACATCCAATGTCGATTACCCTTTATTTGACCCGAGCGGCATACCTCAAAGTGAGGAGGTAGAGATTGTCGAGCGATTCCAACTCAGTGACGATGGGGAGCGCCTGGATTATCAGGCAACGGTTACAGACCCTGGAACCTTTAGTCAGCCCGCAGTGCTTTATCAGCACTGGATGTGGGCTCCTGATGAGGAGATAAAGGTTTATGAGTGTACGCTGGGAGAAGCGTAGTACCTTTCTAATACTATAAGTTGAGGAAAAGCGATGTTTGAGAAAATCTGTTCAATTACCTCACAATTGCTTTACGTGATTGTTGCTAGTTTGCTTTTATTGCCGTTATTGGCGCTCGCCCAGACCTTCACCCACGTCCATCTTCGGGTGTCTGATACAAATGAGGCGGCACAGTGGTATCAGACGCTTTTAGGCGGAGATTTTAGGCCGGGTGGCATGGCTTCAGTAAGATATGACAATGGGTTTGTAGGGACAATGCTGGATGAATCGGAGGTTGCCCCTAGTGCTGGGAGTGTAATTGATCATTTTGCTTTTTCGGTGAGCGATGTGGCTGATAAAGTTGCCTTGGCCCTGAGTACTGGCGCAGAAATGGTCTCGGAGCAGCGGCAGGGGGTTACAGCAGGAACCAGGGCCATCGTTCAGGACCCCTGGGGTACTAACTTCGAGCTTATTGAGGATAATGAATATCCCGGTATTCACCATGTGCATTTGGTTAGCCAGGAACCCGAGGCCCTCAGAGATTGGTTTTTGAGTGTATTCGGTGGTGAGTACCACGCTGAACGTGGAGCTGGGCAGCTCCACAGTATTAGGTACGATGGTATTTGGGTAAATATCTCGGAGGTCAGTGCGAGCGCAGTACCAAGTCGGGGTCGCTCGCTGGATCATATGGGTTTTCGTGTGGATGACATGGAGGCTCTAGTCGAAAAAATTAGGTCAACAGGATATGAGCCCCATGAAATCAGGCCGGCTAATCCCACTAGCACAACACTTCTGATGTTCTTTGAGGGGGCTGACGGGATCCACTTTGAAATAGCAGAGCCTGGTGGAGTCACGCGTTAGCAGCTCAGTTACTTGAAGAACACTGGATGATGCCCCTCTTTAAAGAATCCGATCTCAGGTGTGCGGTATTTTGACAGTCTTTCCGAGCTAGAGCCGTAACTAAGAAAACAATCTTGTGGGTGTTAGGCGGTCAGGAAAACGCTTGATATATTAATGAGGAGAGCAGACGGGAATGTATCGAATAGCCGTTGTCGCACTGTTGCCAGAACTTGTAGATTCCGTTTTTCTGAATGGGGTAGTAGGGCGCGGATTGGAAAATGGGTTTTTAGGTATTGATTATCTTTCGCCTAGAGATTTCACGACTGATCAATATCGGTCGGCAGATGATCGGCCTTATGGTGGTGGGCCCGGCATGGTACTGAAATACGAGCCCATCAGGGATGCAATTCGTGCGGCGCGTTTGACGCTGCCGGCTGGGAGCCCTGCACTAATGTTGAGTGCTCATGGTCGACTTTTCGATCAGCGCATGGCGAATGAGCTCGCAGCTGGCCCCGGTATGTTACTTGTGGCGGGTCGCTACGAAGGGGTGGATGAGCGCGTGATTGAGAATGAGCTTAGCGAGGAGATTTCTCTCGGGAACTATGTAATTAGCGGTGGTGAACTTGCAGCTGCTGTAGTAATCGACGCAGTAGCGCGTCTTTTGCCTGGGGTCCTTGGGGATCCGGCTTCATTTGAGCAGGATTCCTTCATGGATAGATTACTAGATTATCCACAATACACTCGGCCAGAAATCATTGATGGCATGCGGGTGCCAGAAGTATTAATGAAGGGTGATCATGAGGCTATCCGCCGCTGGCGCCTGAAGCACGCATTAGGCCGTACTTGGTTGCATCGACCGGCTTTACTGGAGACGGCACATTTAACAGAGGAAGAGCAGATGCTGCTGGACGAGTTTAAGGCAGAATACAAGCCTCTATAGAGAAATTTAGAGTAGATAGGACTGGCCGTCCGGGCTCGGTCACGATAGCATTCAGTACATAGGACAGGATGAGGAAAGGATCAGGGGATGTCGAAAATTATTGACTCAATAGAACGGGAACAGTTAAAGCCAGATTTACCTGGCTTCGGTGCGGGCGACACAGTGGTGGTGCAGGTCCGTATTCGGGAAGGTGACCGGGAGCGGTTGCAGGCCTATGAGGGTGTTGTGATCGCTAAGCGCAACCGGGGCCTTAATTCCTCTTTCACTGTGCGGAAAATATCCCATGGTGAGGGAGTAGAGCGTGTATTTCAGACGCATAGTCCCGCTGTGGCCGGCATCGAAGTCAAGCGCCGTGGTGCAGTGCGAAGGGCAAAACTTTACTATTTACGAGGACGTAGTGGAAAGAGTGCGCGAATTAAAGAAAAAATTTAATCTCATTATCAAGCGGCCAGGACATCATGCCCGCCAAGTTTTCACGAAGACATTCTGCTAATTTGCGCTTGAGGCGGCTTCCGGTTGGATTGGTGCTGCTAGCCGCTATATTTCTTCAGGGTTGTGGGGCCGTAGTGGGAACAATGGCTGCACAGACGCTTGCCTCAGCAGTTCTCAATCAGGATGATCCAGAAGTCGTTGCAGGCGGACTTCCTGCGTACATGCTTATGGTTGACGGATTTATTCAACAAAGCCCAGAAAATGACGGGCTACTAGCAGGTGGTGCTCAGCTTTTTGCTCTTTATGGATCTAATTTCGAGTCTGATCCGAGTCACGCTGTTGTATTAACTGCCAAAGGCCGCCGCTACGGTGAGCAAGCTATGTGTATTGAGCATCCTCCGGCCTGTGATTGGATGGGGCTCGAATATAATCTCTTTGTTAGTGAGCTAACAGAGGTTGGTAGCCGACAAAAGAAAGCTCTATATTCCTATGCGGTTAGTTGGTTGAGCCATCTCGATACTGCTAGTGATGATTGGTCTGCTGTGGCGGAGTTACCTTGGGTGCAGGCTGTCTTCGAAAGGCTTTTAGAGATTGACGAAACGTATGAGCAGGGAGGAATCCACCTGTATCTTGGAATTTTGAATGCACTGCGTCCGCCTGCTCTTGGGGGACGACCCGAAGTAGCAAAGGCACACTTTGAGCGCGCTATAGAGCTTTCTGGAGGCAGGGATCTATCAGCAAAAATGGAATACGCTAGACGCTATGCGCGGATGGTGTTCGACCAGCAGCTCCATGATCGATTGCTTATGGAGGTGTTAGAAGCGCCTGTAAGCGCACCCGGATTGACCCTGTTTAATGTATTAGCACAGCGTGAAGCCGCGGAGTTACTAAAATCTTCGGAGGAATATTTCTGATGCATCCAGGAAAAAATAAAAGCCTCCTATATTTTAAACCCTGGTTAGTAGCGTTCCTCGTATTGATTACAGCGGGATACGCAAATGCTTTTGAGATCAAAGTCGCTACCATTTTACCAGATGGGTCCCATTGGCTAAGAGAGATGCGCGCTGGCGGAGAAGAAATTCGAATGCGTACGGCTGGGCGAGTCACATTTAAATTCTACCCCGGCGGTGTTATGGGGAATGATGCTCAGATTCTTAGAAAGGTGAGGATCGGGCAGCTCCATGGGGGAGCCTTTACCGCTACAGGATTAGGTACGCGCTACAGTGGACTCAATGTCTATGGTATTCCTCTGCTATTCCAGTCCTTAGGTGAGGTGGATTATGTACGTGAGCGAATGGATGCACGTTTGGTGGCGGACCTTGAGGTTGCTGGATTTGTAAGCTTTGGGTTTACTGAGGGAGGGTTTGCGCAGTTCATGGCTAATGAGCCTATCTCGCGGGTCGAGGATATGAAGCGGCGCAAGGTCTGGATCCCTGAAGGTGATCAAATTTCTGCACTAGCGTTGACGGCGCTTGGTTTATCTCCGGTAACCCTACCGCCGACAGATGTTCTTACCGGCCTACAAACGGGCTTGATTGATGTGGTTGCGGCTTCTCCGGTAGCTACGCTTGTTCTGCAGTGGCATACAAAGGTTAAATACATCACTGAGCTACCAATCGTTTATTCCATTGGAATTTTTGCTATTGAAGGCCGGGTATTCTATCGATTATCGCAAGAAGACCAGGCTATAGTTCGCGATGTTATGACTAATGCTGTCAATTCTCTTGATAAAGCTGCTAGAGAGGACGAAGAGGAAGCGAGAACAGTACTTAAGAATACAGGTATAAATTTTGTTCCTGTCGATTCAAACGATGTGATAGGTTGGCGTCACACCATCGATGCGCTCTATCCAAAGTTACAACAGAGAAAAGATATTGATGCTGTGGTCCTTGAGCAAGTTTTAGGCCACCTGCGTAACTATCGGTCTGTTTCTACAAACACAAGGTAGTCAGCATTGGATTATGCGGCTGCCCAGTGAGTAAAAATTGAAATCCAGACGTAATGCTTGGCTAAAGACAGTCGAGAAATTTGGTTATTGGGCCGAAAATTTTTTTATTCTTACGCTGGTATCCGCACTAATTTTTCTTTCCATTGCACAAATTATTTTGCGTAACGTGTTTTCTTGGAGTTTTGTTTGGGGAGACGGCCTAATTCGTCTATTGGTCTTGTGGTTGGCATTAGCAGCAGCTATAGCGGCAAGTCGGGATGATAAGATGATTGCGGTTGATTTGCTGTCTCGGGTATTACCTGAGCGTTGGAAAAATTCTGTTGCTCTTCTAACAAATTTATTTACGGGAGTCGTGACCGGATTGCTTGCTTTTTTTTCGTGGACCTTTGTAGAAGACTCAAGAATATTCGGTGATACCCTTCTGGGTGGTTGGCCGGCCTGGATTTGTCAGATTATTCTCCCGTTCGGTTTTGCGGCCATTTCGTATCGTTACTGGTTATATACAGTTAAAAAAATATTTGGTCTAGATTAGCGTGATTTTCACAGGCCCCATTTTAGTTTTATTAGCATTATTAGGCGCCCCGCTTTTTGCAGTAATCGCGGCAAGTGCGATTTTGGGCTTTTACGGTTCCGGGGTGGATCTCTCTGTTGTAGCAATTGAGTTTTTTGGTTTGGCAGAGATGCCTATTTTGGTAGCGATCCCGTTATTTACTTTAGCTGGCTTTCTACTTAGTGAGAGTAATGCTCCCGGGCGTATTGTGAGGTTATCTCAGGCAGTTTTTGGATGGGTGCCGGGGGGGCTTTCGATAATTTCTCTGGCCGTATGCGCTTTGTTTACTGCGTTTACCGGCGCGTCTGGCGTGACCATTATTGCGCTTGGGGCTCTATTGTTTCCTGCATTAATCGAAGCGGGTTATAGCGAAAGATTTAGTCTTGGTCTGGTCACAACCTCTGGAAGCTTGGGTTTATTGTTTGCGCCGTCTCTACCATTAATACTCTATGGAGTTGTTGCAGGGGTATCGGTTGATTCTCTTTTTTTGGCAGGTTTATTGCCTGGGTCATTAATGGTAGTGATGCTATCTGCATATAGTCTTTGGCGCAATCGTGGCACCCACATTCCATTTAGGCAGGTGTCGGCGAGGGAGGTATTTTCTGTCATTAGGGAGTCGGCTTGGGAACTCCCGTTGCCAGTTTTTGTGCTTGGTGGAATATACAGTGGCTATTTTGCAGTGTCCGAAGCAGCAGCCGTGACGGCACTCTATGTCATCATCGTCGAAATATTTATTTTACGTGAAATTCCTTTGCGTCAGTTGCCTGGAATTGTGCGCAACTCAATGGTTTTAGTGGGCGGCATTATGATGATTCTAGGCGTATCTTTGGCTTCAACAAATTATATGATCGATTCAGGGGCTCCTGAAAAACTTTTTGCCTTCATAAATACCTATGCCACAGGATATATATCATTTCTTTTCGCACTATTGTTTTTTTTGTTGGTACTGGGTGCAGTGCTGGATATTTTTTCAGCTATCGTATTAGTGGTCCCACTAATTTTGCCTGTAGCAGCGCAATACAATATGCACCCAGTCCATTTGGGGATTGTATTTTTATCTGCGATGGGGCTGGGTTACTTAACGCCACCCGTAGGGATTAGCCTTTTCATTGCTAGCTACAGATTTGAACGAAGTATCTCAGAAATTTACCTTTCTACCTTACCCTTTTTTCTGTTGCTTCTCTGCTCGGTTCTTATCATTACCTTTTGGCCATGGCTGTCTTTGTTTTTATTAAATTAGATAAGGTGAGGCTTAGAATACTTGCGTAAATTATTTGAGTTGTATTTTTGTATCAAGAGGTACTAGCGATGAAACTGTTTAAGGCTCTAGGGTGGTTTTTCAGGAGTCTTTGGCGTGGCCTAGATAGACTTCGTAGAGGGTTCCATCTCGTTGTTATGCTAGGTTTTTTTGGCATTATCCTAGTGCTTTTCTCTACAGATGAGGACTTGAAAATTCCTTCCTCGGGAACCTTGCTAATAGCGCCCCAAGGAGTTCTAGTAGACCAACTTTCCGGTGATCCTATAGAGCGTGCGCTATCAGGGGTTAGGGGAGTGCCCACTCAGGAGACTCTGTTAAGGGACCTCATTGACGCGGTTAGATTAGCGAAAACGGATGGGCGCATAAAAGCACTCGTTCTACAACCAGAAGGACTGACAGGTGCCGGATTAAGCAAGCTCCAGGAATTAGGTAGCGAGATATCATCATTTAGGGAGACAGGCAAGAAGGTTATTGCGATTGGTGATCAATTTACACGTGACCAATACTACCTTGCGGCGCAAGCAGATGAGATCTTTATGCATCCCATGGGAGCTGTCTCTTTGGATGGTTACAGTCGATATTTACCCTATTTTAAGTCTGCCTTAGACAAGCTTTTAGTTGATTTCAACGTTTGGGTTGTGGGTGATTACAAATCTTTTCTTGAGCCTATTACGCGGGATGGCATGTCTAGCGCGGACAAAGAAGCGACGAATGTGTTCCTTGACGCTCTCTGGGATGCTTACAAAACTGATGTTGCAGGTGCTCGTGGCTTGGATTTAAATGAACTACAGATGTATTCAGATGATGCGCTGGAATTGCTTGAGGCAGCCGGTGGGGATACTGCACTGATGGCGCTCCGTCATGGGCTAGTCGATGAACTCTTGACGCGTGGCCAGATACGGGAACGGCTCGAGGGACTAGTCCAGGACGCAATGCATGAAGAAGGGGACTTTACTCATGTCAGTCACGAGCAGTATTTGCGGGCCGTACGCAACAAAAGGCCTTATTCAGACTCACAAAATAGTATTGCCATAGTGGTTGCTTCTGGAAATATTCTAGATGGCACGCAAGCGCCAGGGGACATTGGCGGGGATTCAACTAGCAAGCTTATCCGGCGTGCAACGGAGGATGAAAGGGTGAAGGCCCTTGTATTACGAGTGGACAGTGGTGGTGGTAGTGCTTTTGCATCTGACGTAATTTTGCAGGAACTCGAGGCTTTTCAGGCTACTGAGCGCCCCCTGGTTGTGTCTATGAGTAGTGTTGCGGCCTCAGGTGGTTACTGGATTTCAATGAGCGCAGATGAAATTTGGGCAAACCGGACCACCATTACCGGCTCTATCGGGATTGGGGGTACGTTCCCAACCTTTCAGCGTAGCCTGGATAGGCTGGGCATCCATGTGGATGGGGTTGGAACTACCAAGCTGGCAGGCCAGTTCAATATAGGCCGAGAGATAGGTCCAGATATGGATGGGCTTTTTGAGCGGACCGTTAGACATGGATATGAACTTTTTATTCGCAAGGTAGCGGAAGCCAGGAATCGGTCCGTAGATGACATTGATCGAGTAGCACAGGGACGGGTTTGGGTTGGCACTGATGCTCAGGAAATTGGGCTTATAGATAAATTAGGTCAACTAGAGGATGCAATTCTTTCAGCGGCCCAGCTAGCCGGATTGGAGGCTGATAAATACGAAGTAGAGTATTTGGAAATGGAATTAGGCCTTGCTGAGCAATTGGTTCTACGTTTGACTCAAACTATGGGGCCTATGCTGAGTGTTTTCGGGACAATGCCTTCGTTTTTTTCTCAATCACTTGATGGGTTCGTAAGTATTGTGACAGAACCGGCCAAGTTGCTAGAGCGACTAAATGATCCTCGTGACCTTTATGCGTATTGTTTTTGTGATGTTCGATGAGAAATGAAAAAAAATCGTTTGATCTTTTTTAATAGGGATACCCACAATGAGTTTTTCAAGCTGATATTTTTTTAACTAAAAGTATTGATGACTGTATTAATAAGGATTCTTGTATTTGGTATTGCAACAGGGATAGAAGATGGTTGGAAAAATGAAGATATTCGGTGTCGTGCTTCTTTTGGTAGTGTTATTAGGGCCGTCTCCATTTATTTTTGCGCAACAGGCCCAAGGGAATGTAGTGCAATGTATGCTGATTGAGACTGATTCTGAGCGCTTGGAATGCTATGACCACCTGCTAGGAAGGGTGCCTTCAGAGAGTCTAGTGAGGGTTGATACTAACCCAATATCTGAGCCGATCGAATCACCAGAAGAAGTAGCTGAAGAGACCCGAAGTGAGGAGGGTGTTGGTCTTCGGGGTGCTCAGGAGACGGACATCATTGAAAACCCAACACTGAGAGACCGTTTTGGCTTAAAAACACCAGCCGAAACCTTAAGTATTATTGATGCGGTTGTGACGCGCGTTCAAAAAAATATTTCCGGAATGTCTGTATTTTTTATGGCAGACAATCAAGTTTGGATTCAAACGAGCATCCATAGTCAAAGTTATCCAGCTACGCCCTTCCAGGTTGAAATTAGACGTGGCTCCATGAATAGCTACTTTCTTGCACCAGTTAACAGCGGTCTCTCAGTTAGGGTTAGACGCGAACGTTAAAGTAGTCCGGCCTCTAGTTGTGCTTCTTCAGACATCATAGTTTGGCTCCATGGCGGATCAAAAACGAGCTCAACATCTGCAACCTCAATCGCAGGGATTATCTGTATTTTCTCTTTAACGTCTTCCATAAGAATATCACCCATACCACACCCAGGAGCAGTGAGTGTCATTTTTATGTTGGCGGTAAATTTGTGATTCTCTTTTTGCTCGATTTTGCATTCATAAATCAGACCAAGGTCTACGATATTAATTGGTATCTCAGGGTCATAGCAGGTTTTCATTTGTTGCCAAACTACGGCTTCAATATCTTTCTCTGAAGCATCGGTCGGTATGTTTGGTGCCTTGATCGTTTCCTTACCGATTGCATCTGCGTCCGACCCAGAAATCCGAAAAAGACTTCCCTCAATATAGACCGTAAAGCTGCCACCAAGTTCCTGCGTTATAATGCCTGCCGTGCCAGCTGACAGGGTTACCTCTTCTCCGGTAGGAATAACAACTGCGTCACACTCGCGAGATAGTGTAATAGGCTCATTCGGAAAAGAGTTCATTTCTACTCAGTGGATGTATTAGTTTCTGACCCGGTGAGAGCAGTTTTTAATGCATGCCAGGCTAGGCTGGCGCATTTTACCCGGGTGGGGTATTGCCGGACGCCAGAAAGTGCTGCTAACTTGTCTAGGTCTTCTGCTTGGTAATCGTTTTCATCCGTTAACAGTCGATGGATTTTATCAAATAAATCCAGTGAATCACTTACTGAGGTACCCTTTACTTTGTCGGTCATGAGAGAGGATGAGGCCACCGAGATGGCACAGCCTGTGCCGTTAAACGTAATGTCTTCAACATTTCCCTTATTTAAGCGCAAATAAAGAGTAATCCGGTCGCCACACAGCGGGTTGATACCCTCAACTACTCTGTCGGCGTCCTCTATTTCACCAAAATTTCTGGGATGACGGTTGTGATCTAGAATCACTTCTCGATAGAGCTCTTGAATTTCGTTCATGAGAAAATCTCTAGGGTAGTTCGTAAGCCACCGATAAATTGATCTACATCATTTCGGTTGTTATAAAAAGCAAAAGACGCTCTTGCTGTTGCAGGGACGCTGAAAAATTCCATGATCGGCATAGTGCAATGATGGCCAGTTCGGACGGCAACGCCCTCTTGGTCTAAAATCGTACCAATATCGTGGGCGTGAATGTCACCCAGTATGAATGAGAGTACCCCAGTTTTTTTGTGTGCGTTACCAATGATCCGGGAGCCAGGAAGATCACTTAGTTGACTGGTTGCATACTCAAGGAGATCACGCTCATGTTTTGCAATTGCATTAAAATCGATGCGAGACAAATAGTCTATGGCAGCCCCGAGCCCAATAGCCCCTGAAATGTGTGGTGTGCCCGCCTCAAATTTATAAGGCAGTGTGTTATAGGTAGTTTTCTTAAAAGTAACCGTGAGAATCATCTCGCCTCCGCCCTGATATGGAGGCATATCTTCCAGTAGTACCTTTTTGCCATACAGCACACCAATACCAGTTGGAGCAAACATCTTGTGGCCGGAAAATGCATAAAAATCACAGTCAAGCTCTTGCACATCAATGCGCATGTGTGCCACGGCTTGGGCACCATCGAGCAGAACCATAGCCCCCTTAGAATGAGCCTTATCAATAATTTCTTTTACGGGATTGATGGTGCCCAGCGCATTCGAAACATGAACGATAGCGACGATTTTCGTACGCTCGCTCAATAATTGATTAAATGCCTCTAGATCAAGTTCACCGCGATCTGTGATGGGGATAGTACGTAAATTTGCCCCGGTTCTCTCGCAAATTAATTGCCATGGCACGATATTAGAGTGGTGCTCCATCCACGAAATTAGCACTTCATCACCTGACTTTAGCTGACTCAGCCCTAAGCTATGTGCTACCAAGTTGATGGATTCTGTTGTACCACGAGTAAAGATAATTTCCCTGCTATTACCTGCATTAATGAAAGCACGTACTTTTTCTCGGGCACCCTCATAGGCATTCGTAGCACGCTGGCTCAGCTTGTGGACCCCACGATGAATATTGGCATGGTTGCGCTTTTCATGATTACTCACAGCATCGATAACAAACTGTGGCCGTTGACTCGAGGCTGCGTTATCCAAGTAGGCAAGAGGCTTCCCCCAAATTTTTTGGTGAAGCGCCGGAATGTCTGCCCGCAAAGAAGCTACATCAGAGATAAGCTTGATGTTAGATTGACTTGCGGTTATGGCGTTCATAGCTCTACACCTAATCTATCGTGACTCGGTAGGTGATCAGCGACCCCAAGGATCGCGCGCTCTCTTAGTTTTGGGAGCCCTATGAGTTTCAAGATTTCATTGGCAAATGCGAAGATCAAAATTCCCCGGGCAGCACTTTCTTTGATACCGCGCGACTTCATGTAGAAGAGTTGCTCAGCATCCAGGTCACCGACTGTTGCTCCGTGACTACATTTAACCTCGTCGGCATAAATTTCAAGCTCTGGTTTAGTATCGATTTCAGCTTTTTCAGACAGAAGTAAATTATCATTGCTCTGTTGGGCGTCCACTTTCTGTGCATCGGGGTGTACTACAACCTTACCGTTGAATACACCTCGACCCCGATCACCAATGATGCCGCGGAAGGTTTCTATACTTTTTGTTTCTGGAGCCCGATGATCAATGCGAGTGTGGTTATCAATGTGCTGTCCGTCGGCGGCTAGAAAAACTCCAAATAGTTCTGTCTTAGCGCCGGCCCCATCGAGATCTATTTGTACATCATTACGTGTTAGCCGTCCTCCTAGATCGATAAAGCCGAGTTTGATTGATGCGTCGCTAGTCAAGCTGGAATACAGTAGGCCCGTGTGGAAATGTTCAGTCCCATGCTCTTGGAGTTGGTATAGCGTAAGATCCGAGCTGCGAGCCTGGGATATTTCTGTTACTGAGTTGGTCCACCCTGAGTTTGAGCCGGCCCCAAGAAAATGCTGCACAATAGTTATTTTTGATTCAGCTTTAAGATCAATCAGAATTCGCGGTTGCGAGGTTTGGTTTTCGAGATTGCTATCTAAGAATACTAAATGTATCACTGTATCAATATTAGTTTTCTCTGCGACTTGAATCCGAACACCCTGAGTTGAAAAGGCTGCATTAAGTGCCGCCAGTGGATGTTCTTTGAAATTCTTGCTCGAATGTTTTGAAAAAGCTGAGCGGTTTTTTAGGCCGGGATGGCCGAGCATTGATAAACGAAGTCCAGTTGTGGTAATTTCTGAGGAAAGTGCTGGTACGTGATGACCGTCCAGAAAGATGAGTCTTGAAGGCTCTGCCTCAAGATCGCAAGTTGCTAGGAGTTTAGAGGCCGTCTCGTGAGCACTGTCAGTTGATTCCTTGGGTATCAGTTGGAATCCCTTGGAAGCAATAGGTTTTAAATCTGTGTATTTCCAGGTTTCCCATTGCCGACTCGGAAATCCTGCGCTGTAAAATGCATCCATAGCCTTCCGCCGAAACTCGTGATCCTTCCCCTGACTGGGCAGTTGAGCCATCCGAGATTCAAATTCTTTTCTGAGAATCTCGGTGTTCATTGCGCAGATACTTCTGTTTGCACCCAATCATAACCATGCTCATCAAGATAACGAGCTAAATCTCGATCACCAGATTTCACAATTCTTCCGCCGGCTAGCACGTGTACAAAATCCGGTACAACTAGTTCTAGTAGCCGTTCGTAGTGAGTTACTAATATGAGAGAACGCTCGGGGCTACGCAGGTTATTGACGCCATCCGCGACTATTCGTAGCGCGTCGACATCTAGGCCCGAGTCCGTTTCATCGAGGATCGCGAGTGAAGGTTCAAGCGTTAACATTTGTAAAATTTCGTTACGTTTTTTCTCTCCTCCAGAAAAACCCTCATTTACGCTTCTGTTTAGAAATGTTTTTGGAATCTGCATCATTTCCATTTTGTTTTTTATAAGATTCATGAACTCAAAGGCATCTACTTCTTGCTCGTTTCGAGCCGCACGTTGGGCGTTAAGGGCTGCCTTAAGTAAATAAGCATTGTTAACGCCTGGAATTTCAGTGGGGTACTGAAATGCAAGGAAAAGCCCAAGGTGTGCTCTTTCTTCTGGCTGCATCTCAAGTAAATTTTTACCATAAAAAGTGATGCTGCCTTGAGTCACTTTGTAGTCATCGCGCCCAGCAAGCACTTGTGCCAATGTACTTTTTCCAGAGCCATTGGGACCCATGATCGCGTGTACCTGCCCGGCGTTGATTTCCAAGCTTAGGCCATTAAGGATCGGTTGATCCTCAACACAAACATGCAAATTTTCAATCTGAAGCATTTTGTGGATACTCCTCAGTAGTCATCCGACGCTCCCCTCTAGGCTAACGTTGAGCAAATTCTGGGCTTCTACTGCAAATTCCATAGGTAGTTCTTTGAACACTTCTCGGCAGAATCCATTGACGATCATATTGATCGCATTTTCTTCAGACAGCCCTCGCTGCCGACAGTAGAACAACTGATCTTCACTAATTTTGGAGGTTGTAGCCTCATGTTCTACTTTTGCTGTATGTTGGCGGCTTTCCACGTACGGAAACGTATGGGCGCCACACTGATCTCCAAGTAACAATGAATCACATTGAGTGTAATTTCTGGCTCCTTTAGCACTCGGCATCATTCGCACTAGGCCACGGTAAGTATTTTGGCCGTGCCCAGCAGATATCCCCTTGGAGAGAATTGTGCTGCGTGTATTTTTTCCAATGTGAATCATTTTCGTGCCCGTGTCTGCTTGCTGAAAATTATTTACTACAGCTACAGAATAAAATTCACCTGTGGAATTATCACCGCGAAGTATGCAACTCGGATATTTCCACGTGATAGCAGAGCCTGTCTCAACTTGAGTCCAGGAAATCTTAGAGTTATTTCCTCTGCAATCTCCGCGTTTAGTGACAAAGTTATAGATACCTCCAACACCCTCCTCGTTACCCGGATACCAGTTTTGGACAGTTGAATACTTGATCTCTGCATTCTTTAGTGCAATCAGCTCTACGACGGCTGCGTGAAGTTGATTCTCGTCTCTCATAGGCGCAGTACACCCCTCAAGATAGCTTACGTGACTATCCTCATCGGCGATTATTAGTGTTCTCTCAAATTGTCCTGTATTTGCAGCGTTGATTCGAAAGTATGTTGAGAGTTCCATTGGACAGCGAACGCCTTTTGGCACATATACGAACGAGCCGTCACTGAATACTGCAGAATTTAAGGAAGCAAAAAAATTATCTCTTAATGGTACAACGCTGCCCAGATACTGTTCTACAAGATCGGGATACTCTCGAACTGCTTCGGAAAAGGGGCAGAAAATAACTCCAGCTCCAGCAAGCTTTTCCTTGAAGGTTGTGGCAACAGAGACACTATCAAAAACTGCGTCGACAGCAACGCCAGCGAGACGGGCCCGTTCATGCAGAGGTATTCCCAACTTTTCATACGTTTCAAGTAGTTTGGGATCAACCTCATCTAGACTCTTAGGTCCATCATCCGCATTTTTTGGTGCAGCGTAGTAGGAAATCGACTGGTAATCGATTGGCTGGTAACGAACATGGGCCCAGTTGGGTTCAGTCATAGTTAGCCATTGGTGGTAGGCTTTTATACGCCAATCGGTCAGGAATTTTGGTTCGCCTTTCTTTTTAGAGATCAGGCGAATCACCTCTTCATCTAGGCCCGGAGCAATTGTGTCTTGTTCAATATCTGTGACAAACCCGTAGCGGTATTTACCCTGGACTAGCCCGTCGATCGCCTTCGAATTCGTTGCTGCCATTATTGTTGTCCTTTTAGATTGGTCGGGCTAGCTAGATATGCTTTTAAGTTAGGGGTGGCCAGCAATTCAACCGGGGTTTGCAGATCTACTAAACTCACCTCGCTAAGCGCTCGGCGTATACCGAAATTTATTTTCTGCCAGGCGGTAGCTACCTGACAATTTGACTGCAGGTCGCAGTGTCCTTTTATTGAGCTGCACTCTGTAATAGCAACCGGACCTTCCAGGGCATCGATTATTTCGGCTGCACTAATCTCTATAGCTGGCCTAGCTAATGTGTAGCCACCCTGGGCCCCACGCTCCGATATCACTAGGCCCGCGTGGGCGAGCGTTTTGAGGAGTTTACTTACTGTGGGCTGACCTAGATGTGTGGCTCTGGCTACTTTATGGGCACTAGATAATTTTGATTCTTTAGCCAGCTGAGCCAGAACTAACGTCCCGTAGTCAGTTAATTTACTCATTTTTAACATAATTTTGTGCACCCCTTAAGCTTCGAGGTTTTCATATAGTACCATTTTAGTTCTATTTAAGGCAGGTGGAAAGGGTCGGATGCCACACTATCTCCTTGGCTGTAGCTGTGGGAACTAGGTTAAGTCGATAATTGGTTAGCATAGAGCCGTAGGTCAGACCTTAATCTTTGCTATCCTACGCGCAGAAAGGGCCCTTGCCACTTTGTGTTTAACTACAATTTCTAAAAGGATTTTCTAAATGAGTGTTACCGATTTGAACGTAGTAGCCCGAGCTCTAGTAGCGCCCGGGAAGGGAATTTTGGCTGCAGATGAAAGCTCTCCTACAATCAAAAAAAGGTTTGATTCTATTTCTGCTGAATCGACAGAAGACAGTCGCCGTAGTTATCGGGAAATGTTGTTTACAACACCGGATGCATGCCGGCACATTAGTGGTGTAATTTTGTTCGATGAGACATTAAGGCAGAGCACCCGGGATGGCACTCCTTTTCCTGATTACCTGAGTAGCCAGGGAATGATCCCAGGCATAAAAGTGGATAAAGGAGCTAAGGCCTTACCTAATTTCACGGGAGAGAAGGTGACTGAGGGGTTAGACGGGCTTAACAATAGACTCGCCGAGTACCGAGATTTAGGAGCAAAGTTTGCCAAGTGGCGAGCGGTCATTGATATTGGAGATGGGATTCCTACAGATTTTTGTATTCTAGCCAACGCCCATGCATTAGCACGCTATGCTGCCCTATGTCAGGAAGCCGGACTTGTGCCAATTGTGGAGCCAGAGGTTCTCATGGACGGGGATCATGACATCGTGCTTTGCGAGGAGGTCACGAACACTGTTCTTTCGGTCACGTTCGATCAGCTCAAGCTACATAGGGTAAATTTTGAAGGTATGCTTTTGAAACCAAATATGGTTATCTCAGGAAAGAAATGCCCGGTTCAAGCAGGAGCAGAAGAAATTGCTGAAGCTACAGTGCGTTGCTTGACAGCTAATGTACCGGAAGAAGTGCCCGGAATAGCTTTCCTCTCGGGTGGGCAGAGCGATGTAGATGCTACGACTCATCTTAGTGCCATGAACAAACTGGGATCTCATCCATGGGAATTATCTTTCTCCTACGGAAGAGCACTACAAGCATCTGCATTACAGAGCTGGGCTGGACAGAAAGAGAATTACGAACTTGGTCAGGCAGCCTTCGGTTTACGCGCAAAACTGAACGGACTGGCACGAACGGGTAGCTACAATCCGAGCATGGAATCTGCCACAACGTAGCAATACTAAAAATATAACCCAACCTAAGAAGATGCGATAAAAACACGCGCTGAATCCGCGCCGAAATTCATTGGGACCTTTATTTGACCAGAATTTTTTATTTATTGCATATTTGTAAATTTATTAGACCCAATCGATGTTTTTTTATCCCATTAGAATGTGTGCTGGCACGGTCATCCAAATAGGTAGTATCTTGTATTGCGCCATGATGCTTAGTGTTCGAAGGGCCCCATTCTTGGGTCGGAGCTTATTTCTCCCGCTCATATTTCCGTTTGCGTTGATGGCGCAAGACCCAGGCGCTGAGGTCAAGGTTATGCAGGCGATTCGTGCCGCTGCGCCACCGGTAATAGATGGGTACTTGGACGAGGAAGTGTGGGCAGGAGCGGCCATGGTTGATGACTTTCATCAGATATCTCCTGACGAATATGAGAAACCCTCTGAAAGCACTGTCATTTATCTGATTTATGACCAGGATGCTTTGTATATAGGAGCTCGCCTGTTGGATGGTACACCCGAGCAAATTGTGGCACGCGTATTGCGTCAAGGTGAGCGACCAGAAAATGATGACTCTTTTTCGGTTGTGTTAAGCCCTTTCAACGACCAAAGGAGTGGCTATCTTTTTGAGGTAAATGCAAATGGTGTGCGCTCGGAGGCCCTTTACAAGGACAACAGGACCCAGTTTGATTGGGGGGGCATTTGGAGAGCGGCATCAACCAAGGGAGATGAAGGATGGGTTACCGAGATCGCTATTCCTTTCAAGAGCCTTTCCTTTGATCCGGAGGGTGACGCCTGGGGTATAAATTTTGCTCGTAAGGTTGCGCGCAAGCAAGAGACTATGGGGTGGGTGTCCCGCAGCCGTGAACAAAATCCCAGTGTGACTGGAGTCGTTACGGGGTTGGTTAACCTTGATCAGGGAAGTGGCTTAGACATAGTTCCCTCTCTCAGTCTGCGCCGAGCAAAATCTTTTTCTTTAGGAACAGGTGATTCCGAAACTGAACCCTCGCTGGATGTTTTTTATAAGTTCACGCCGGCACTTACCGGTGTGCTGACCCTGAACACTGATTTTTCAGCAGCGGAGGTCGATGATCGGCAGGTCAATCTCACACGTTTTAGTCTTTTCTTTCCCGAAAAGAGGGATTTTTTCCTGCAGGATGCTGATATTTTCGAATTTGGTCGAATTGGGGTGTTTCCTGGACCTGACAACAATAGCGGGAGGCCTTTCTTTTCCCGAACCCTTGGCTTAAGTGAAACCAAGAAACCCGTTGACCTTCAGGGTGGAGTCAAGCTGAGCGGTCGTGTAGGCCGGTGGAATTTAGGTGTGCTCAGTGTTCGACAGGACCAGTTTGAAGATGTCGATGCCAGCAGTCTTTTCGTTGGGAGAATTGCGGCAAATGTTCTTGAAGAATCCAGTGTCGGGATGATCATTACTGAAGGTGATCCTCATACCAACCACAGCAATAGTCTCTATGGCGTAGATTTTCGTTATCTTAATACACGGTTTCGGAGTGGACGTAACCTAGAAGGCGAAGCCTGGTACCAGAAAACCGAGACACCTGGACTTGATGGGGATGACAGTGCGTTGGGGTGGGGCATACGAAGCCAGCCCCAAGAAAATTTTGGTACTTGGGTGTCCTACAAGCAGCTCGAGAAAAATTACAATCCTGCATTAGGGTTTCTGAGTCGGCCTGGTATTAAGAATATAAATGCTTCTGTGTACTGGACCTTCCGCCCAAAGGAGCGTTATTTGCGCACCATCAGGCCCCGTATTGTTCTTGACCGGTTCGAGCGATTCGAAGACGGCAGTATCGACAGCGAATACTTAACCTTGGAACCTTTTCAACTTACGAATCACACCGGGGATATGATTCAGCTTGACCTTACCCGGGATAAAGAGGGCCTGTTCAGTCCATTTGAAATCTCTAAAGGTATCGTCATCCCAGCAGGCGAGTATAGCTTTCAAAGGCGGAACCTTACTTTTCGCTCAGGCGCACAAAGGAAGTTTGCGGGTGAGCTTACGTACAGCGAAGGTGATTTTTACGGAGGAAAAAAGACGGCCTTAGGAGCTAATTTCGGTTGGCGTCCCTCTGCGAAGTTTAATTTTAACGCCAGTTACTCGATAGATGATATTAATCTCCCCCAAGGCTCATTTACTAGCAGACTGATCCGCTTGAGAGTCGATCTTGTATTTTCCTCCACACTGTCATGGGCGAACCTGATCCAGTGGGATAACACATCGAGCTCGATGGGGATTAACAGCCGATTTCACTGGATTCCTGAGGCAGGACGCGAGGTTTTTCTTGTGCTGAACCACAACTTTCAGGACATCGATGGCAACAGAAATTTTCGCTCAAAGACAGCCGATTTGACTGCGAAGGTAAATTATACCTTTCGTTTCTGATCTGACAGGTGGGTTTCTTTTGCCCTGCTTTCTAGAAAGCTTAGATCAATAACAGTAAGGGTGAGGGGTTTGATGAATCAGGTCTTGATAGTAATATTGGTTATCCCCATATCTTCTTTAAGGAGGCGGCTGGGACAAAGCAAGATCCCGGAACGCCATGAAAGCATGAGAGGATGCAATGGAGTCAATTTTCGTACATGAGGAGATCATGAAAGCCCAGCTTACGTTGCTAGCGATTAATTTTTCCTCTTGGAAGCCTGATATTAGTCAGTGGCTGCATAGTGAGGATTCAGAGACTTCCCTGAGAGAGATGCTCCAGTACGCGTCTTGTACATTAATTCATTAGTCAGATAACTTCGTTGGCCGCGTGATAGTAAGATATTTAATAGCGTTTTCTGGAGCAGCAGGAGTAACTCTTGGCCTGCTTTTCTTTATGAATGACGTCTCTGAGCGAATGGAGGTGGGTGATGGGACACTCTACTTCAAAATTACAAATTTTATCCCTGCCCCGGACCTTGGGCGACAGCTACCCGAAGCGCCTGTGCTTCCGGAATTACGCCCAGGAGCTGTTGGCTTGGAATACGAGGGTGATGCGGCTAAGGCCTCAGTAGATTTTATCCCATCGGCCGTTGAAGTAGGGGCATCAGTGACAGAGTTGGATCAGCCGCAGGAACCTACCGAATAAGTGCGGCACATCTGATCGTTAGTTTTTAATAATTTTGGCTGTCAAGAAAAGTTTGGCTATATAAAGGCTCTTTTCGTGTCCTCTGTTTTCTTTTGGTGGGACTAAAATGGAGCAGTTTCACAAAAAAACCCCATACCGCACGCAACAACAGGTACGGTATGGGGTTCAGAAGAGTCTCTTAAACTATCTGACGCTGTACGTAAACTGGACCCCAATGGTACGGGGTTGGTTGATTGTACGGCTTGTATGGGAAGGATTTCCCTTCGCATTCTGGAAAAGCGCACCAATTTTGTCCGTTGCATTCCTTACAAACACAGCAGCTTGCCAATTTTCAGCCTGAATACCCGCTCTTAAATTGAGGGTTGCCCAAGAAGCGACCGGTACGTTTCTTGAGAATGCACCAGCGGAGTTTCTTACATTGTCGATCC
>CAJWKT010000035.1 GCA_913041665.1 uncultured Gammaproteobacteria bacterium
AATAACCTTTACCGGCAAAAGCGCTTTAATCACAGGTGGCTGACTCATCGTGTTTACAAATACGTTATGTACAAGAAACAGCTGGTCTATTTTTCCCTCTTCATAGGCATCGGTCATAGCTGTTATAGCACCGACTAAGTCGGCTACCTTTGGGTCCTCTCCCAAATGAGTTGTCGCGGCTACAATGTTCACCTTAAGACGACGGAAATAAGCAACGCCTTTCGCGCCGATCAGGCACAAATCAGCTTCAATGTCCTTAGACTGCCACTGCCGTAGATCGTTTAGCACAGCCCGAAACATATTGACGTTGAGCGATCCACACAAACCCCGGTCCGTGCTGATGACGATGTAGCCCACTCGCTTAACTTCCCGCCTCTCCAAAAACGGGTGGCCATCATCCGGATTCGCCTCAGAAAGATGTCCAATGACGGTGCGTATGCGCTCAGCGTAGGGCCGTGAGGCTTCCATTCGATTCTGGGTGCGGCGTAACTTAGAAGCAGCTACCATTTCCATGGCCTTCGTAATCTTCTGCGTATTTTTGACGCTACCAATTTTGCTGCGAATTTCCTGGCCGCTGGCCATAGTCTAATACGCTCCTGTTTCCTTGAAGCTCTCCACCAAAGTTTTGAGCTTTCCTTGAACACCCTCATCGTAGTCGCCCGAACTATTGATTTTGTCCAGCAGATCCTGAGCGTTTGCCCGAGCATAAGCATGCAAAGCTGTCTCAAAATCTACTACCTTTTCAGAGGGAACGTCGTCCAGAAAGCCCTCATTAACCGAGAATAAAGAGACCGCCATCTCAGCTACTGTGAGCGGTGAATACTGCTTCTGCTTCATGAGCTCAGTTACGCGCTGACCTCGGTCCAACTGGTGACGAGTGGTTTTATCAAGATCCGAAGCAAACTGTGCGAAAGCGGCCAGCTCCCGATATTGGGCAAGCGCGAGCCGCACCCCACCGCCGAGCTTCTTAATGATTCCTGTCTGTGCAGCACCGCCTACTCTAGATACCGACAACCCCGGGTTAATGGCGGGACGAATGCCTGCATTAAAAAGATCGGTTTCCAAATAGATCTGGCCGTCGGTAATAGATATCACATTGGTGGGCACAAAAGCGGAAACGTCCCCAGCCTGTGTCTCGATAATGGGTAGCGCTGTAAGAGAACCAGTCGTACCCTTAATTTCACCGCCTGTAGCCTCTTCCACATACTCCGCATTTACTCGTGCCGCACGTTCCAATAACCGCGAGTGCAAATAGAAAACATCCCCAGGATAAGCCTCGCGGCCTGGTGGTCGTCGAAGAAGCAAGGAAATTTGCCGGTAAGCCCAAGCCTGCTTTGTTAGATCATCATAAATAATTAGTGCATCTTGGCCACGGTCCCTGAAATATTCTCCCATAGCACATCCAGCAAAGGGTGCAACATACTGCATCGCTGCGGATTCCGAGGCGGTTGCTGCAACGATTATGGTGTGCTCCATTCCTCCGTATTCCTCTAGCCTTTGGACCACATTCGCTACGGTAGAATTCTTCTGACCTATGGCCACGTAGATACATTTAATTCCGCTATCACGCTGATTAATGATCGCGTCGATGGCAACGGCGCTCTTGCCTGTCTGCCGATCACCGATGATCAGTTCCCGCTGCCCCCTACCAATAGGCACCATAGAGTCGATGGACTTCAGTCCAGTCTGCACGGGAGCATCTACAGATTGCCGCTCAATAACACCTGGGGCCACTTTTTCTATCGGCGAACTATGTTCTGTTTCGATCGGCCCTTTCCCATCAATAGGGTTACCGAGCGCATTAACAACGCGTCCTAAGAGAGCATCGCCCACGGGCACCTCCAAGATACGTCCCGTTGTTTTGGCAGTGTCACCCTCGGAAATGTGTTTGTACTCCCCAAGTAAAACGCAACCTACGGAGTCCTGCTCCAAGTTGAGAGCTAATCCGTAACTACCGCCTGGAAATTCAATCATCTCGCCATATTGAACGTCCGCTAGACCATGAATTCGGGCAATACCATCGGCGAGGGTGATCACGGTTCCCACATCTCGAGCTTCTGCTTTATCCTCAAAGCCCTCGATGCGTTGCTTGATAAGTTCACTAATTTCTGAAGCTTTAAGTACCATCTATTAATCCTCTTACGCGACCAGTGTGTCTGCCAAGCGCTTCAAGCGACTTTCCACCGATCCATCAATAACCATATCCTCGGCCTGAATGATTGCGCCCCCGATCAAGCCCGCCCTTACCTCACACTCCAATTTCACTGCGCGCCCCAAACGCTTTTCTAGCGCCTTAGAGATGCTCTCAATAACTGATTTGTCTACTCCAGTTGCGGTAATCAATTTTACTCGTACTGTTTTCTCTTCCCACGCCTTTAATTTTTCAAACTGTGTTGCAATCTCCGGCAGCACTTCTAGCCGACCGTACTCTGCCAGCAGGCGCAACAGGTTAGTGCCCCGGCCGGAGCTAAATACCTCGGCGCACCCAGCCTCATTGACAATGTCCTCCACAAAAGATGCTCTTTTCTCCGGGCCGATATCCGGCCTTGCTAAAAAACGCCGTGCTGTTTCTTCTTCAATCACCTGGGCTGCGGTAGCGAGGGCCCTTGACCAACCGCTGAGTTGGTCGCTAGATCTCGCGATATCAAAAATCGCTTGAGCGTAGGGCCGGGCAACTTTATTTAGATCTGACACAGACTATATTTCCGATGCCAACCGATCTAAGAGGTCGCGGTGTGTCTCACTGTCAATTTCTCGTTCCAACACCTTCTGCGCTCCTGCCACAGCGATCATCGCTACTTGTCCTCTCAGCTCATCCCGCGCGCGGTTAATTTCAACTTTGATTTCTGCCTGCGCACTCTCAAGTCGCCTCTGCCGCTCCTGCTCGCTCTCTTCGCGCGCACCAGAAACGATATCGTTGGCTTGCGAGCCTGCTTGCTCAACAATATCCCGCGCCTTAACTCGAGCCTTTTCAACAATCTCATCGGCACGGGTCTCGGCTTTCAGTAAACTCCCCTGTCCTTGTTCCGCAGCTGCGAGCCCGTCAGCTATACGCTTTTCACGCTCTTCCATCGCCTGTCGAATCATTGGCCACAAGTAAGACATCGTGAACCATACCAACAGAGCAAAAACAAACATTTGAACAATCAGGGTAACGTTGATGCTCATCCTTCAGGTCTCCGGTTTGATCTTAACTGCATAGCTGACAGATGCGGTTCACCCGCCAAAAGCCGCTTCCACGGCCCCAACAAACGGATTTGCAAACGTGAAGAACAGCGCGATACCGACACCAATCATCGTTACAGCATCCAAAAGCCCGGCCACAATAAACATGTTAATTCTCAGCATGGGGACAAGTTCCGGCTGCCGTGCTGCACCGTCTAAAAACCGGCCGCCAAGCAATGCAAATCCGATAGCTGTTCCAAGTGCTCCCATGCCAATTAACAGTGCTACCGCAATGACGGTCATGCCCTGTACGTTAGCGATTAAAGTTGCAAGTTCCATATTTCCTCCTAAGTCTCTAGGGCCTCACAAGCCCCCAAAATGAAATCGACGTTAATGCTCCTCATGAGCCATTCCCAAATAAACTATTGTCAGCATCATAAAAATAAATGCCTGCAAAGTGATAATCACAATATGAAATAAAGTCCATACTAGCCCAAGCAAAATTTGCATGATTAGAAGACCAAAACTCCCCGGGTCAGCTAGATTTGCAAACACCTGACCGATCGAATCTGCGCTTGCAGACAGGGTGAAAAGTGCGATTAAAATAAATATGAGTTCGCCAGCATACAAATTTCCAAATAATCGCAGCGCCAGTGAGATCGGCTTTGCTAATTCTTCGACAATCTTGAGCATGAAATTGAAAGGAAAAAACCATTTCCCAAATGGCTTGAGAAAAATCTCTTTAAGAAATCCGGCGGTGCCTTTGATTTTTATGCTGTAAAAAATGATCAGGATAAAAACGCCAAAGGACATACCGAAGGTGGTGTTTAGATCTGTAGTTGGAACCACCTTCATGTACTCAATACCCGCGGCCTCGCCGATGGCAGGTAACAGGTCCACCGGCACCAAATCCATAAAATTCATTAAAAAAATCCAACAGAAAATCGTTAAGGAAAGCGGGGCTATCAAGCGAGACGAGCCATGGAAACTATCTTTGACCTGCGTATCTACAAATTCGACTATAAGCTCGACGAAATTCTGCCATCCCGAAGGCACTCCAGCTGATGCCCTCCGCGCAGCCATAAAAAAGCTGCCACAAAACAAAAAACCAAGGATCACAGCATAAAAAATGCTGTCCAGATGAAACGTCCAAAACCCCTCCCCAACATGCAGATTGGTTAAGTGGTGGACGATGTAGTCCGCGGAGGTTTCTGTGTGTGCGTCCTCCATTTCTACCTCGGTATTGCTCTCACGATCCTAATCTTCAGATACAGCCGCATTACTTGGTAGCCCTAGCCCCAAAGCAACCCAATACACAACAAAGGTTGCCGCAAAACCACCAATCATGGGCCCAAAAGAAACCTCCAGAAACCGAATAGCTAGCGCAAATAATCCCGCCGTTAGAGCTAGCTTAAAAAACTCCCCTTGATAGATGCTCCTAAGCACCTTCGCCGGTTCAGTCTTAGGTCCATGTCGAAACATACTAACCACCATATAAAAACTAGCGAGCGCGCCAATTGCGCCACCTGTTAGGGCGGATATCCCAGCCCCGGTTCCCTCTAACAAAAAACAAATTAAACCTGCTAGCAACGCAAGCCCTATTTGTACTAAAACGATACAAAGAGCAAATCTCCGGGCATTCAGAAAACTTTCTTCGAGTTCATTCACGAAAAAGAGCCGCTAGATCTGTCCACTACAGACAAAGAAAAAGCCACATACGTGGCATCGAAACCGAATACATTCAAGCTACCAAATCCCCGCGCTATTCTAAGGTCTTGCTTAATGTGGTTCAAGATTTAGTCAATATGCTCAACAATTCCTTCTAACTCTTCCAGGCTGTGGTACCGGATGACGATCCGCCCACCAACCCGCTGCGCTTCTATTCGAACCGGCGCCCCAAGCTTTTCTCCGATTTCCATTTCTAATCGAACAACGTTTGGGTCCTTAGAGGCTGAACTCCCGCTGCCTGCGTTTTGGCCGGCGGGCTGAGATAAGCGCTTCACGGCCCGCTCCGTTTCTCGCACGCTTAGCCCCTCCTTGATCACTCGGGTAGCCAGTTTAGCCTGGGCCTCGGCCGAGTCCAGCGATAGGAGTGCCCGAGCATGCCCCATGTCGAGTTGGCGCTGCTCAAGCATATTTTTAACCGTATTGGGCAGCTCGAGAAGTCTCATCAAGTTACTAACCGATGCTCGGCCACGACCTACCGCATCGGCCACCTCGCCGTGGGTCATGTCAAACTTATCTACCAAGGATTTAAAAGCGCGGGCCTCTTCAAGGGCATTTAAATCTTCCCGCTGAATGTTCTCAATCAGAGCGACCTCGAGAGCATCCTGGTCGGTAATATCCTTCACCAGTGCTGGCACTGATTGCAGTCCGGCTAATTGCGCGGCCCTCCATCGGCGCTCACCTGCTACGATTTCATACTGCGGCTCACCGGTTCCGGAGCCAAGCGGGCGAACCACGATCGGCTGAAAGAGGCCACGAGAGCGGATGGTATTTGCAAGCTCTTCAAGGCTCTCCTCTCTCATATCCAAACGCGGTTGATAGCGTCCACGCTGAAGAAATTCCACAGGAATTTCCTTGAGACCAGTTTCCATCGCCTGATCATTCGGTTTAATTTTGGTACTCAGCAGGGCATCCAACCCACGTCCGAGACTTTTTCTCTTAGCCATTGTCATAAATAAAATTGGAGAGAAAGGGCACGCTGATTGTATCAGTTAGCGCCTATTGGCGGAGGGTCTCGGAGAGGTTCATCAGCGCCCGCACGGCGATTTATCTCGCCGGCCAGGGCAAGATACGCCAACGCTCCTAAAGAGTGTTTATCATGATAAAGGGCTGGTTTGCCAAAACTAGGCGCCTCTGCCAGCCGGACGTTTCGTGGAATCACCGATCGGTAAACGCGGTCTCCAAAATGTTCAAGCAGTTGAGCAGAAACCTCGTTGGCAAGGTTGTTTCTGTGATCGAACATGGTGCGCAGGATCCCTTGAATTTTCAGCCTTGGGTTAGCACTCGCCCTGATTTGTTCTATCGTTCCAAGCAATGAAGTTAAGCCCTCGAGTGCGTAGTACTCGCACTGCATGGGGATAAGTACCCCTTGAGCCGCCGTAAGGGCATTGACCGTTAACATGTTGATTGCCGGAGGACAATCAACCAATACATAATCGTAACGCCCATCCATAGGCTTCAGCGCATTGCCTAGCCGAAACTCGCGCTCGGGCTCATTCAGCAGTTTAATCTCAGCCACAGTCAGGTGCTGATTGCTCGGCAAAACTGCAAAACCGCCCAGAGTGGCCCTTACAATCGCATTCGCGGCAGGGATGCCGTCCAGCAATACCTCACCAACGCTCTCCGTGACATCCCCCTTATCAATACCACAACCCATGGTGGCATTGCCCTGTGGGTCCATATCAACCAACAACACTTGCCGTTTAGTAGCCGCCAGAGATGCAGCGAGATTTACGCAGGTTGTAGTTTTACCTACACCACCTTTTTGATTAGCGATCGCAATAATCCTGGTCATGAAGTTCCTTCTTTTCCAGCACGCTGTACGAGTATTACCGATCCACTGACTAAGTCCTGTCTAGGCACTTTTATGCAACGAACATTAAACTCCGCGCTAAGTTTACCTAAGCTCTCCTCGGCCTGACGGGTGCCCGTTAGAACAAAAAGCTTGCTATCGATACCCAATAGATGTCCAGCCAATGTTACTAAATCGGGTACTGCAGCAACGGCCCGAGCAAGCACCGTATCAAAGGGCTGGCCAGTTGGTAAGTCTTCTGCGCGGCAATTTTTGACGGAGACATTTGTCAACCGCAAAGTACTTTGGACATGGCGTAAAAACCGGGCCCGCTTTGCCCGACTTTCAATCAACGTAAACTGCCGCCCCTCTTCAACAATACCCAACGGCAACCCCGGAAGGCCAGCCCCGGTCCCAACATCAGCAATGCGCTGCCCTGACAGCAGAGGCCTCAGGGCCAAGCTTTCCAGCAGGTGGCGATTGATCATCTGGTCTGTGGACCGAATGCCCGTAAGATTATGAACTTGGTTCCAGCGATTGAGCAACCAGAGAAAATCGGCCAATTTTTCCATCTGTGTTGGAGTTATTTCAAGGTCTGCTAGTGTCAGCCTCTCGCTAACCTCCTGCCTGTGCAACTCGCGTTTTGTCAATGGGTTCCCCTAGTGGGCCGTCCTGTACTTAGCTCCTCTGCCTTGTGGCAAGCGACAAGGGTCTGGCTAATCCTTCGTAATTCTGGCACCTCCGTCCGGCACCTCTGCTCCGCGTAGCGACAACGCGTCTGAAAGCGGCAGCCTGAAGGCGGATTTATTGGCGAAGGCAAGTCCCCGCTCAAGAGCTGCTTTTTTCTCTTCCGCTCCGTGTCTGGGTCTGGAACAGGAACAGCACTAATGAGCGCTGAGGTATAAGGATGAAGGGGCCTTTCATAAAGGCCCAAAGCTGGAGCAACCTCGACAATTTGCCCGAGATACATTACTGCGATGCGGTGGCTAATGTTTCGAACGACGGCTAAGTCATGCGCGATAAAAATCAGAGACAAGCCAAATTCCCTCTGCAAATCTGCAAGTAGCCTCATAATTTGGTTCTGAATCGGCACATCAAGCGCACTTACTGGCTCATCACAAATAATGAGGCGCGGTTTTAATATCAACGCTCTGGCGATACCAACCCGTTGACACTGTCCTCCCGAAAACTCATGCGGGTAACGATTCAGTCCCTCGTTGCCGAGGCCTACCCGCTGTAAAACCTCCATCACCTCTCTTTTAACGGCCTGACGAGAAAGATCCGGACGGTGTGTCCAAAGTGGCTCACTTACAATGTTTCCCACTGTCATACGCGGATTAAGGGAGGCCAAGGGGTCCTGAAAAATGATCGTCATCTCCTTGCGCAATGGCCGCAGTTTGGGTTCCGCTAGGTCCGTTAACGTTTTCCCAAGCAAGCATACCCGCCCACTTGTGATTGGCACGAGGCGAAGAATCGCCCGGGCCAACGTTGACTTGCCACATCCCGATTCACCAACTACCCCCAGGGTTTCCCCTGACTGTAGGCTGAGGTCCACACCATCCACCGCCTTCAGAAGAAGCTTAGAGGACCATCGCTCGGGATTCTTTACGGAAAAATGAACCCGCAAGTTGTGAACGTCCAACAACGGGCTAGTCTCGTCTTGACCCTGTCCCGTGGTTTCGCCATCCCTTTGGATGAACGGCGTGACTTGTTGGTGTGGCCTGGAAACTGCCTCTAAAAGAGCCTTCGTATAAGCATTCTTGGGCTGATAGAAAATTTTTCTTGTCGCACCCTCTTCCATGAGGTCCCCCTCATGCATGACTAGCACCCTTTCGCACAAGCCAGCAACCACTCCTAGGTCGTGGGTAATAAAAATGATGGCGGTCCCGAAGCGTTCATTTATGTCTTGCATCAAACGAATTATTTGAGCCTGTACCGTCACATCTAGTGCAGTAGTAGGTTCATCAGCGATAAGAATATCTGGACTCAGAAGAAGGCACGAAGCAATCATTACGCGCTGACGCATACCGCCCGAGAGTTCATGCGGATAGCGATCAAAACATTTTCGGGCATCCGGTATTTTCACTGCCTCTAACATTTCTACGCAATGCTCTTGTGCAGCTTCCTTCGAAAGCTTCTTGTGTTGACGCAAGGCCTGCGTCATCTGCCCTGCAATGGTTAAGTAAGGGTTCAACGAAGTCATTGGATCTTGAAATACCATGGAGATTCTTTTCCCCCTGATCTTTCTGAGCTCCGCTTCAGGGAGCGCGAGCAAATTCTGTCCACAAAAATTAACGGTGCCGCTAGCCGTACCATTGTCGGCAAGCAACCCCAGAATGCTCAACACACTTTGGCTCTTCCCTGATCCGGATTCTCCGACTATCCCCAAAATCTCCCCCGCATCCAGATGGAAATTCAAGCCTTTCACCGCCTGCACTTCGCAATCAGAAGTCCAGAATCTAACCTTGAGGCCCGATACTTCTAGTAGCTTCATTGCCGATCTTTAGGGTCTAGCGCATCACGCATTCCGTCACCAATAAAGTTAAAGCAGAAAAGAGTTGTAGCAAGTAGAAAAGCAGGAAAGAGCAGCATCCAAGGAGCTGTCTCCATCTCCTCCGACCCCTCTTTCACTAACGCCCCCCAGGACGTCATCGGTTCCTGAACGCCGAGCCCGAGAAAGCTTAAAAAAGATTCCACTAAAATCACCTGTGGAATAGTTAGGGTGATATATATAGCCACCACCCCCAAAAGATTGGGCACAATGTGACGAACAAGAATTGCCAAGGCTCCGACTCCCTGGGCTTGTGCCGCCTCAACGAACTCCCGCTGCTTGAGGCTTAGAGTCTGTCCGCGCACGATCCGCGCCATATCTAACCAGTTGATTGCACCTATGGCCAAAAAAATCATCAAAATATTCCGGCCAAAAAAAACCATTAACAAGATCACGAAAAACATAAAGGGCATGGCGTACAGGATGTCTACGAAACGCATCATGATGGCATCCAAGCGCCCACCAAAATAGCCTGCGGTAGCACCGTAACTGATACCGATGAGCAAGCTCACCACACTCGCAACAACCCCCACCAGAAGAGATATCCGACCCCCGTAGAGCGTTCGAACAAAAAGATCACGTCCAAGGGTATCTGTTCCAAAAAAATGTCCTGTGCCCAGACTCGGCCCGATGGATGTATTGGGCCAGTCCGTAAAATCATACGCGTACTGACTAAGCCAAGGCCCCACGGTAACCGCGAGTAAGATAATGGCCATCAACAGGGCCCCAGTCATCGCGGCACGGTTGCGCCTTAGGGTCCGCCAAGCATCTCCCCACAAACTTTTAACAACTACCTGGTCTTGTTTAGTCTCGATACCCACGCCTCATCCATATCTAACTTTAGGATCCAACCAGGCATACGCTAGGTCTACCAGAAAATTAAAAACAACAATCAAAACGCCGTAGAACACCACGATTCCCATCACCAGCGTGTAATCTCGATTCAAAGCCCCTTGCACAAAAAATCTCCCAAGCCCCGGAATGCCAAAAATCTGCTCAATGACAACGGACCCCGTAATGATGGCTGCCGTCGCGGGACCAAGATAAGACACAACGGGCAGCAAAGCGGGTTTTAACGCATGCACCAACAAAATCTTTCCCATTGGAAGTCCTTGTGCCTTGGCCGTACGGATGAAGTTGCTACGCAATATTTCAATCAAGCTGCCTCTTGTAAGACGCGCTATGTAGGCAATTTGGGGTAAGGCCAGCGCAACCACCGGAAGCACCATGTTGCGCAAAGACCCGCCCCCTAAGCCCCCCGCAGGCAACCAGCCTAGATAAACCGCAAAGACGAGAACCAAAAGAGGCGCCATCACAAAACTAGGAACAGAAATCCCGGTCATCGATATCACCATGACAAAGTAATCCGTTCTCGAGTTCTGCCATAGGGCCGCCACGCTGCCCGCCAGAACCCCAAAAATCACTGCGAAAACCATGGCCCCCGCCCCTAGCCGAAGAGAAATCGGGAAGCCTGTCATAATGAGTTCTGTAACCGTCAGGTCCCGGTATTGGAACGAAGGGCCAAAATCGCCTTGCAACAAATTCCCCAGATAGCGGGCGAATTGTTGATAAAGAGGCTCATCCAAATGATAGGCGGCGCGCAGATTGGCTTCAATCTCTGGCAGGAGCACCTTTTCGGAATCGAACGGCCCCCCTGGCGCAAGGCGAATTAGAAAAAAAGCCAGCGCCATAAGGACAAAAAGCGTCGGGATTATTCCCAAAATCCGCCGAACAAAATAATTTAACAAACTAGCCTCTAATGGCTGAGAATTTGTAAGTTCTTAGAATAATGATGGTTCATGATGTTGGTAGTTAGCCCTTTCACCCACGGCTTCACCATATACGTCGAAACGTAAAAATACAGCGGGATAATTGGCAGATCTTTGAGTAGGATAATTTCTGCCTCCTGCAAATACTCAGCGCGCTTCTTTAGGTCACCCTCTTTGCTCGCAAGCTCAAGCAGCAAATCATAATCCGGGTTTATATAGCCGCTGTCGTTTAGCCCGCTTCCGGAATGCATCAGTTCAGAAAAAGTGAAAGCGTCATTGTAATCCCCAATCCAACCGCCCCTAAAAACCTCCGTCTCTGTGTATACATTCATCTCATCTTTCTTTCGCTTCGTGTCCAAAAAAACTCTCCACTCCTGATTCAGCAAGCTGGTTTCCACACCTAAAATGCTTTTCCACATGGAGGCAATGCCCACTGCTATGCGTCGATGATCTTCAAGGGTGTTGTATAGGACCTCAAGGCGCAAAGGATCTTCATCGGAATAGCCAGCTTCTAGGTAGAGTCGCCGGGCTTCCTCTTCTCGCTCAGCCTGAGTCCATGCGGCTTCTGGCATTTGTTGGCCCGTGTAGTTGATCACCGGCGGGACCCACCCAAACGCGGGGATTTGCCCGGCACCCGCAATTTCCTCAGTAATGATTTCACGGTCAATAGCGAGCGTCAGCGCTCGCCTCAGAGCAGGACTGTCTGCGAACGGCGGCTTGGTCAAATTAATACCGTAGTAATAAGTTCCAAGGTAGGGCGCGATTACGAGTTGGTCGGGCAAGTTTTCTTGGGCCCAGCCAATCTGTTTTGACGGCACCGTGCTTGTAAGTTCGAGTTCCCCGGCCCTGTAGCGGCGCAATTCTGACGCACTGTCTTCGGTTGGGTAATACCAGACCTCGTCAATGACGGTTGAGTCGTTATCCCAGTAATAAGGGTTTCTAACAATTTTGATGTGGGACTCCGGAAACCGTTCTACCAGAAGGTATGCACCGTTTGAAACTAGGTTACCGGGTCGAGTCCAACGATTACCGTGGGCTTCGACACTACCCCTGTGGACCGGGTAGCTAGCAGAGTGGTTTAACACCCCTAGAAAGTAGGGGGTAACTGACCTCAATGTAATTTCTAACCGGTGATCATCAAGCGCCCTGACGCCCAACTCAGCTGGCGGCATTGTCCCCGAGGCAACAGCCTCCGCATTGAGTATGGGGGCCAAAATAAAGGTATAACGCGAAAGCGTTTCTGGGTCGAGGCTTCTGCGGAAGCTGTAAACAAAGTCGTGCGCTGTCACCGGGCCACCATTCGACCACCGAGCATTTGCCCTCAGCTGAAATACGTAAATACGTCCATCTTCGCTTATGCGCCAAGACTCAGCCACGCCTGGGATCACGTCCCCATTCGGGGCCTCTATGGTTAGACCCTCAAACAGGTCCCGTTGAATGTTTCCGGAGGGCACCCCTTCCGCCCTGTGGGGGTCTAAACTTTGGGGTTCGGCGCCGTTTCCCCGACGCATCACTTGTGCCTCAGCTAGCTCATCGCCATTCACCCCTCCCACCATCAGGGAACCGGCCATTCCAACACTATCGTCGTTACCGCTACAAGCGCCCAATATCAAGGCAACTGCAACCAGCAGTAACTTAAGCCGGTGACCCTTTTTTATCCTCACTATGGTGCTCCTATCTCAAGCTATGCGCTCTTGCTGTACTTGTGTCGCTTGAGATAAATCAGCAGCAACGAGATCGCGGCCGGTGTAACACCGGGAATTCTAGATGCCTGACCGATGCTTTCAGGTCTAATGCTCTCCAGCTTTTCGCGAACCTCATTTGAGAGGCCGCTCATCGAGCAATAATCCATATCGCCCGGCAACAAAGTCGCAACATGTCGATCTTGGCGCTCAATTTCTTTACTTTGGCGCATGATGTAGCCCGCATATCGAGCTTGAATTTCGAGCTGTCGGGCAAGCTGCTCCCTCCCTTCTTCGCTCAAGCCGCCGAGAAAGCCCGGCCCAACACGTCTCAATGCAGTTACATCCTCATAACCAATGTCCGGTCGACGAATGAGGTCTCGGGCAGTGGTTTCTCGGCCAAGGGGGCTGATCTTACTGCCCGCTGGAACGTCGCTCGGACGTACGACGATAGACGATAGGCGTTCTGTTTCAGTATCCAAGCGGGACCGCTTAATTTCAAAGGCCTGCCAGTGCTCGTCGCCTAACAGGCCTAGATTCCGCGCGATGGGCGTTAGCCTAAGATCGGCGTTGTCTTCCCTCAGGATCAGGCGATACTCAGCCCGAGATGTAAACATTCGATATGGCTCCGTCGTGCCCTGGGTGATTAAGTCATCAATCAAAACACCCATATAAGCCTCCTCTCGCCCCGGAGACCAAGGTTCGCGTCCCTGCACGCTTAGTGCAGCGTTTATCCCTGCGACGATGCCCTGCGCCGCTGCCTCCTCATAGCCAGTGGTACCATTAATTTGCCCCGCGAAGAACAGCCCTCCGATAACCTTGGTCTCTAAACTTGGCCTGAGTGCTCGTGGATCAAAGAAATCATATTCAATAGCGTAGCCGGGCCGGGTGATATGGGCACGCTCAAATCCAGGAATCGTGCGAATAAATTCATCCTGAACATCAAACGGCAGGCTGGTAGAAATGCCGTTGGGATAAATTTCATTGGCAAACAGTCCCTCAGGCTCCACGAAGATCTGATGCGACTTCCTGTCAGCAAATCGCACAACCTTATCCTCGATTGAGGGACAGTAACGCGGGCCCACGCCGTCTATAGCACCACTGTAAATTGGTGAGCGGTCGAGACCGGCCCGAATAATATCGTGCGTTTGCTCGGTAGTGTGCGCAATGTGACAGGGTACCTGGCGCGGATGTTCCTCGCGCCTTCCCATGAATGAAAACACCGGCGTCGGCTCGTCTCCGGGCTGAGTTTCAAGCCGCGAGAAATCAATGCTGCGCTTATCAACGCGCGGGGGAGTACCTGTTTTGAGTCTCCCAACGCCCAGCCCCATATCTCTAAGCTTTGCGGCCAGGCCAGCGGCGGCTGGGTCACCAGCCCGTCCACCGGGATATTGAGCCTCTCCCACATGAATTTTGCCCCCGAGAAATGTCCCCACGGTCAACACAACGGTAGAGGCCGTGATCTCCAATCCAATCTGGGTACGTATTCCGCGTACTCTCCCTTTTTGAACAAGAACATCGTCCACACCCTGCTGCAGCAGAGTCAGTTGTGGCTGCCTCTCTAACATTCTCCGGATCGATCTTCGGTATAGGTCTCGGTCAGCCTGGGCCCGGGTGGCCCGCACGGCGGGGCCCTTTCGGGCATTTAGCGTTCGAAAATGAATCCCAGCCTGATCGATAGCCCTAGCCATTCCGCCTCCCAAGGCATCAATTTCCTTGGTCAGGTGCCCCTTGCCGATGCCTCCTATGGCAGGATTGCAGCTCATCTGGCCAAGCGTCTCTAGGTTATGAGTCACCAAAAGCGTCTTGGCACCCATTCGGGCTGCAGCCAGTGCTGCCTCCGTCCCAGCATGCCCACCCCCAATTACAAGGCAATCGAAGTGTTGTTTATATTTCATCAATGTAGACCACCTTGCGCGATTGTAGGTTGACTATGCCGCTCCCGCCAGATCCTTTGGGGTTTTCCCCTTCCTCGGTGTTGCAAAGCGCGTTAACCTGTGTGTGCGGGACCAATAATTACGGGAGCGTTCTGTGAAAAAAATTGCTTGTCCGCTGGCTCTTCTGCTTGCAGCTTCATGGGCTCAAGCAGATCTCGAGTGGGCCTATCAAGCGCTTGAGGAAACGCTCATCTCCTTTGATGATGAGCCAAAAACGCTGCCGGGAAGCCCTAACAGCTATACCCAAGCCGAGATTGATGATCCATTCACTCCGCCGGACTGGTTTCCTGAGGACCATTCGCCGATGCCCGAGGTCGTGGCCCGCGGGCTAGATAATCAAGTTCGCGCCTGCTCGCAATGCCATCTTACGTCAGGGATGGGTCACCCCGAATCCTCACAGCTGGCCGGCCTCTCCGTAGGTTACATGTTGCGCCAGATGGCCGACTTCAGAAGCGGGGCCAGAAAGGATCGATTTTGGATGAATCCAATTAGCGAGGCACTGCCTGAGGAGTATTGGCAGACGGCCCTCGAGTATTACGCTGCTCTCGAACCCATCGACTGGGTGGAAGTCATCGAAACTGACACCGTTCCAAAAAATTACGTGGGGAAAGGTCGAATGCGTTTTGTCCACCCTGACGGCGGGATGGAGCCGTTGGGGAATCGGATCCTAGAGTTTCCCGAGGACCCCGAATTAGTGCATCTCCGCCACCCCTACTCTGGATTTGAGGCCTTCGCACCCGAAGGCAGCATTGAAAGGGGCCGAGGCCTCGCAACCACCGGCGGCCTGGGAAAAACGATTGCCTGCAATATCTGTCACGGAGAGGGGCTTAAGGGGCTAGGGGAGGTCCCGGCCATTGCGGGTATGTCCCCCCTTTACGTCGTGCGCCAACTGAACGATATAAAAACCGGAGCTCGGGCAGGCATCTCAGCAGCCCTTATGCAGGCGACAGTTGTGAATCTAACTGAAGAGGATATTGTGGCCCTTGCCGCCTATCTGGCCTCCCTGGATCCCTAGGTTCTCACGGTGACCTGTGACGGCAAAACTTGGATATAGGAGTCGTGGCATGAATGTAAAAACCTGTTTGTACTTTGCAACAATCCCCCTCGCCTGTGCGGGCCTGTCTAATGCCATAGCCCACCATGCGTTCATCACCGAGTTCGAGGCGGATCTTGAAGGAGAAGTTCAAGGCGTGGTCACCGAAGTCATGTGGGCCAATCCCCATATCCGTTACGGCGTTAACGTCACGATGTCGGACGGCACGACCGAGGAGTGGTTTTTACAGCCACCGGGAAACCTCCCCGCCTATCGCCTAGTGAATTGGGCCAGGGACACGGTTCAGGTCGGTGACACTGTCAGGGCCACCGGGAACCTTGCACGTAATGGATTTAAGAGACTCTATGCAACCTGCATCTACCTTGAAAGCGGAAGGCGGCTGGGGCGATGCGTAAACGATAGCGACGGAAGTGAACTGGTAGCGGACCCTGACATCGACTACACCGTAACCGCCAATGTTTATGAAGTGGATATCTCCGGTTTCTGGATCAACCGATATAAATTCCGTGCCACCGTCGATGACCTAGAGCCCAAGCCAATACCACACACACCGGAAAGCAGAGCAATTTATGAGGCCCGGGTGTTTGGTGATGACCACGTTCTGCGCTGTATCGCCCCAGGGTTGCCGCGCATTTTTGGCTCACCCTACCCCATGGAAGTGCTGGATGGGGGAACACACTATTTTATGCTCTTCTTACAGGGAAACTCCCCGAGGTGGGTGTGGATGGACGGCCGCAGCGCGCCGGACGCTCATCCCTTGACCTCCATGGGATTCTCCGTGGGGCACTGGGAAGAAAGAACGCTTGTGATAGAAACCACCCGTCTCTCACCGGGATGGCTGGATGGCTCCGGATATCCGATGACAGGCGGCGACCAAACCAGAATCGTGGAACGATGGGCTGTAGCTGAAAATGGCCTGACGATCGATCGGACAATGACCGTCCATGACGTTCTCTACACCGAACCATTGATCAGAACACGCGGATCCGTCCGGGCTGAGGCAGCGGACGGGCTTTTAGAGAGCCCATCCTGTGACCCAAACGGGCACTACCGTGACCTCTTTGAGCGCGGTCTGCTGGAAAAAGAACTTTACTGACTAACGAGCGCGACGATATCTCACTAGAATTTTAACCGGCAGTGTAATTAATATTCGGTTTGGTGACAGTCGAAAGGAAGCAGCTCCCAGCCGGGCTCGTTTTCAAACTCGTGGACCGAGGTGAATGGTTCGACAAAGTTTTCCGGGTCCGTAATTGTGGTGGTGACGCTTAGCAGCGCATCTTCGCGGCTATCTTCAAAGAAAAATGTTTCAGTAAGCATCATTGCATCACTCTTAGGAATGCCGTCCCTTGTGGTTTCGCCCGCAGCAAGGTGAGTCGTGTCGACCACCAGCGCGTCCCCGTCCCAGCGCCCGACCGAGTAACCATCCGGTGTGTGGGTGGCATCCGGTGCTAACGGCATCCCGTACATATGTACTGTGCGGACTACGTCCATGGTTTCATACCGTATCCTCACCGTGTCGTCCTGGAAACTGAAATCCATCAGACTTAAATAATAAAAAGCCCGTGGCATACCGGGCGGCTCGCATCGTAGCGCCGGATCTTGGTCCAGCGGAAAATTCTCGTAACGTTCTTGGCCGCTGGGCGTCAGGGGAAATCCATAAAAGTCGAATGTATTAGTACCGCCTGCAATCAGTGACCTCCAAACACCTGCCGCCATCCTTGCAGAGACTTCCGGGTTTGCTAAAGATATTTGTTGACCGGAAATGAGCAAGACAGCCAACAACACCAGTTGCCCGCCGGCGATGGTTTGTCTGTTCACTGAACGCGTACTGGTCACTACGTTACTTCCGGCGAATGATGCACGCGAGGGCTCAGAAACTTTGAATCAATTTATCGCAAAACAGTAGAACAAGCCTACACCGCCCCAGCTCACCAGGTCTTCTTGGCTACATCCATTCGTTGCGTGAGAGGAATTCCATGAAATGTTGCCGTTACCAACGCGATCGGAATGGCCAACTTGGGCAGAACCTTGATCATTGCTGGTCCAGTTGTTACAGGTACGGTCAGCGTTATCTGCGAAGGCACGCCCGTCAGTTTGTGAGCCCGTGAGCATGTCGTGCCAGGTTGGCAGGGGGTCCCCGATGCCATTGACGAGCTCGCCTTTTTCCGTGAGCGCGAATTCCTTGCTCATATTGCTACCACGCTGTGCTTCCACCAAAGTGTCGCCGTGTATTTGAGACTGAATGATCGGCCGGTTTAGCTGACGGCCCAAGTAGTCAATGATTTTGGCCTTGGAATGGTACCAGGGCCCCGTGCCGATACGGTCCCGTGCGTTGATGGCTGGCTGGCCGGGCCGCGCCTGTGTGCTGAGGTAGGCACGCCAGGTCCGATCGCCTGCACCAACTGCTGATGCAAGTGCCTGGCAGTGTGCATCTGCGCCTGCCAGTCCGCCAAGATTGCCACCATCCCCGATCGGCTTACTGGTGACAAAAAAGGTCATTGGTGTGCCGCCCAACATGCCATGCTGTGCGAGCGCCCCGGAAGAACTTGCAGCGCACAGAACCAAAGCTGCCGCAGAAATTCCATATTTTCCCATTAGCGCCTCCGCTTCTTCGACCGTATATACCTCTCATAAGATACACCCCAAAGGAGCAAGGAACTAGCCGAAACCCAGCCTATTGCGATGTAACCTGTTGTTGATTTAATTAAGGAAAAAAATAGTATGTCGGAAGTGTGTCACTGAGTTGTGTGCTTATCTATTAGAAACAACTGTATGTATAAAAGGGTATTTCTGCTCTAGAGTTCTGACAGTTTCTTTTTCCTCCTCGATCGTTTTCTTTAATTCTTCGATTTTCTTATCAACGTTTTCTTCTTCGGCTTTGGTTTTCGCAAGATTATCATTCAAAGCTTTTAATTTTTTCTCTTTCAACTCTAAGAATTGTTTTTCCCGCTCTAAGCGTTCTTTCTCTTTTTTCTCTTTCTCCGCCTTTTTTTGTGCAGCCTTTTTTTGTGCAGCAGTACTAGCTTCTTTTATCAGGACAACGTTCCCCCCCCCGCGTCTTTGCTGGCACAGCTATAAATAAAACCCACACTATGAAAAAGGGCCATAGGGGATATTCCGGATCATCTCTATTAATAGCAAAGCCCAAGGTCAGCAGCAGGTATCCAAGGATCACAAGGAGGTTGACGAAAAAGTAAGCAAATGCTGATCGTGTTTTTTTTGTTAGATCGGCAAATTCTTTATTGAAGGCGCCGGACGCCGCATAAGTCATGATAGAGAGGCAAAGTGGCTGCCAAATTCTTAAGCCAAGGTTCGAGATAGCATCCCGGTAGCTAGGAACATCATCTTCCCCCACTACGAACAGAATCAGCAGGATCAATTCATACAAAAAATAGTCAAAGATACCAACCGCTAAAAGCCGGAATAGATTGATAAAAATTTCATAAAGAAGCCGCTGGGAGTTTATCCGGTTTTTATTTCTTTAATCGCCTCAAGAGACCCTTTAGTACCATCATTTTTCGCTTGGGTTGCTGTCTCTATGCGTTTCTCTAAGCTTTTTACATTCTTTTTTGCTGCTTGCAGCTGAGAGCTAAGCGTTTTGATTTGTGTATCTTCATCAACGGCAAGGATCTCGGTGATGGTCTTAACGTCCTCTCTTTGTTCGTCTGTAAGACTCTGGTCTATTTCATCTAAGCATGAATAGACAATTTCATTAGTATCCTTTGCATATTGTTTATCTCTCTGTTCATCAAAGTCTTTGCTTGTTATGTTTGCACCTATTAAGGAAGCAATTATCGCATTGAGCTTAAAAAGCTTTTCCACAGCATCAGCTTCACTCTCTACAATCTCTTTCGAATCTCCCCGCGCATTAAAAATAGCATCTTTTTTGTCATTAAGTTCCGATTTCAGCAGGTCTTCTTTCTCCTCTTTAAGAATTGTTCTCTTTTCACGCTCGTCTTGTGTAGCTATGTTAATTACGGCTAGTTTCTTCCTGTATCCTGTTCGCCTCACGCGCCGATTCCTCTAAATTTCTTAAAGAGCCACTAATTCGTGTATTTTGGGCAAGGTTAGCGACTCCAACAACTGCTTGAATTCTCTGGTGTTTTGTAAGAGAAGTACTACTCATAAGCAATATACTAATGCAGCCTTGAAAAAATCTCTGCGTGATTTAGTCTGCCCCTGTCTAAGCAACACTGCCTACTTGCCAATACAAAAGCTAGAGAAAATTTCTCCCAATAAATCGTCGCTAGTCAACTCGCCCGTAACAGCGCCGAGTGCGCTTTGGGCGAGCTTCAGTTCTTCAGCTGAAAGCTCTAGTGCCTGGGCATAAACCAGTTGGTCTACCGCGTTCCCGATATGATCTTGTGCTCGCGTAAGCCCTTCAACATGTCTAGAGCGGGCACTGAAAGCCCCGGAAGAGTTGCCTGCGTAACCAGCTGTTTCCTTAAGGTGCTCGACCAGGAGCGGCACGCCTTCGCCGGTCAGTGCCGAAATGCGAAAACACTTGACGCCTTCATAGCTGAAGATGCCGGCCGTATCTTCCACAAGATCTACCTTGTTGCGAAGCAACACCCAAACGGCGTCGTTCCCGAGTTCGCGGTGGGCCCTAGCGTGATCCTGTTTAATGTCGGACTGGATGTCTGTTACCCACAGCACACAATCTGCTCGCCTGAGTTCCTGGTGTGCCCGGCGCGAACCTTCGGCTTCCACAGGATCGTTTGATTTTCTCAGTCCCGCGGTATCCGCAACACTGACCGGCAGTCCATCCAAAGATAAATGTTCATGCAATACATCGCGCGTCGTGCCGGGAATATCCGTGACGATTGCCGAGTCGTGTCCGGAGAGCCTGTTAAGCAAACTTGACTTCCCTGCGTTAGGCGGGCCAACGATCACTACACTCAGCCCGTCTCTTAATGCCCTTCCCTCCCGCGTCTCCGCTAACAGCGACTTTGATTTTGCTTTCAGATCTTTCAGTTGCTGCACAAGTCTTCTTTTGCTCTCCAGTTCCAGCTCCTCATCCGGAAAATCAAGCGATGCCTCTATTTGTACTCTCGCCTCGGTAAGTTCTTTTTGAAGCTCATGAACGGACGCTGAAAAACGCCCATCTAGTGAACGCAGGGCTGCACGTGCCGCCTGCCTTGAGCCGCTGTTCACAAGATCGGCTATCGCCTCCGCCTGCGCTAAATCAATTTTCTCGTTGAGAAAGGCGCGTAAGCTAAACTCACCGCGCTCCGCCGCCCGAGCGCCCATCCTGTAGGCGCTTGTAAGTAGCCAGTCGCTCACGACCGCTCCGCCATGCCCGTGCAGTTCAACCACGTCCTCACCGGTGAAAGACTTCGGGCGCGGGAAAAAAAGCATAAGGCCCTTATCGATCCGTTGCCCCTCAGCGTCACGAAATACGCATGTGTGAGCTTGCCGCGGCTTCGGTGAAATTCCGCCTATTCGCTTCCCTATGGTAAGAGCCTCCGGCCCTGAAATGCGCACAATCGCTATGCCGCCCCGGCCGCTCGGGGTGGCCAGCGCGGCAATGGTATCCTGCTGTGCATTGTGCAAAGCTTGGTCGCCCCGTCTGTCTATTGACCTTCCACAAGTTTGTTAATACGCCACTGCTGCGCAATGGACAAGACCGCATTGGTTAGCCAGTAAAGCACCAGGCCCGCCGGGAAAAAAGCAAACATCACTGAGAACGCGACCGGCATGAACTGCAAAACCTTTGCCTGCATGGGATCCG
>CAJWKT010000036.1 GCA_913041665.1 uncultured Gammaproteobacteria bacterium
CAGATAGGGAACCCCATATCGGTTAGATAAAGATCGCGATCTGTACTCACGAATGTCCGGCTTCTAACTCTTTGTCGCGACGACAGACTCTAATAAGGGCAATAAAGGGACCCGAAACAGCATATATGACAAAAAAGCTAAATAAAACAACTGGTGGATTTAGCGCCACAATAATAAGCACTAACGGGATAAGCAAAACATTCGCAAAAGGCATTCGGCCTGACAAATCAAAGTCCTTAAAACTCAAATATCGGAAGCCTGATACCATAGCAAGTCCAGTTAGTACGCTAATAGAAATCCCCGCTACAATGGCGATTAGGCCTTGAATCTGGTAATCCGCGCTTACCCAGACCATACCAGCAATAACTGCTGCCGCAGAAGGGCTAGGTAGGCCCTCAAAATACCTCTTATCGCTCACTGAGGTTGTGTTGAACCTTGCGAGACGAAACGCCGCAGCAACCGTAAATAGAAATACTGCGAGCCAACCAACCCTGCCCCAAGCGACTCCATATTCAGCCAGGCGCTCTACTCCCCACTGGTAAGTGACAATTGCTGGCGCTAGGCCAAATGACACCATATCTGCAAGACTATCGAACTCCTTACCAAAATCACTTTCTGTGCTAGTCATGCGAGCTACTCGGCCATCAAGCCCATCCAAAAATATCGCCACATAGATGGCCCCAGCCGCCCTAATAAAATTCCCGTCGATCGCGGCAACAATAGAATAGAAGCCAGCAAACAAGGCCCCGGTCGTCAAAAGATTTGGTAACAGATAGATACCTCTCCGCCTACGTTGATCTTGCTTGGTGTTTGTCATTTTTGCTAACTAATACTCAAACTGAGGACTCGCATGCTGATGGAAATCCTACTTAGACGCAATGCCTATAGAGATACTTAATTAGAAAAGCTGTCCTCGACTAGCCCTGTCATGCCTAGCGCCGCTACAATCTAACCCTGTTTGCTAAGGGCCCTTGGAAAATAGAGATGCGACTGACCAATTTACCACTTAATACGCTTAAAGAAGTCCCGGCAGAGGCCGAAACTCTCAGTCATCAACTTATGTTACGGGCGGGCCTTATCCGTCGCCTAGCCTCTGGGCTCTACAGCTGGCTCCCTATTGGAATGCGGGTACTTCAAAGAATTGAGAACATCATACGTGAAGAAATGAATCGAGCGGGTGCGCTAGAGGTAATGATGCCAATCGTGCAACCTGCAGAACTTTGGAGAAAATCTGGACGTTGGGAAAAATTTGGCCCTGAACTTCTGCGTTTGGAAGATCGTCACCAAAGAAAATTTTGTTTGGGGCCTACGCACGAAGAAGTAATCACGGATATTGCCCGACACGAACTTAAAAGTTACCGTCAATTGCCTGTAAATTACTATCAAATACAGACCAAATTCCGAGATGAAATCCGCCCGAGATTTGGCGTAATGCGCGCTCGAGAATTTACCATGAAAGACGCCTACTCATTCCACATTGATGAGGAATCCCTTTTGCGGGATGGCTATGAGGTAATGCGCTCAACCTACGATAAAATATTCACACGTTTTCAACTCAAATTTCGCATAGTGCAAGCTGACCCGGGAGCCATTGGCGGGAATCGCTCCGAGGAATTTCAAGTACTTGCCGAATCGGGTGAGGACAAAATTGCTTATTGTGACGCAGATGATTTTGCTGCCAATATCGAGGTAATAGAGCTAGAGCCCCCAAACAAAACCCGGGGTTTACCTACACAAACATGTGAGATCATAAAAACACCTAAGATACAAAGTATCGAGGCCCTTAGTAAATTTTTTAAAGTAGGCCCAGAAAAATGCCTTAAAACAATATTGGTGCAGGGGAGCAAGTCCCCGGCCGTTGCACTCCTTTTACGGGGTGACCATGAACTCAATGCCACAAAAGCCGAAAGAATCGACGCGGTTGCGAGCCCGCTCCGCATGCTAAATGCTACTGAAATCCATGAGGCTACTAGATGTGAGGCTGGCTTCCTTGGGCCCAAGGAATTGGATATATCAATTTATATGGACCAAGATGCTTCACTTATGAGTGATTTCGTCTGTGGTGCTAACCGAACAGACTATCATTACAGAGGTACAAACTGGGGGCGTGATATCGAGCCACCCGAAATTATAGACCTGCGAAATGCCACGACGGGTGATCCTAGTCCGAAGGGTGGTGGCCCCTTATCTATTGCGCGGGGCATTGAAGTAGCGCAAATATTTCAACTTGGCAAAGATTACAGTGAAGCTTTGGAGGCTACTGTCCTAGATGATCAGGGGAAAAAGAGAACCATCGAAATGGGATGCTACGGCATAGGTGTAACCCGGATCGTAGCGGCCACAATCGAACAAAACCACGACAACCGAGGCATTATATGGCCAGCGGCCATAGCACCCTTCGACGTACTAATCATTCCCATAAATTTGGATAAATCCTGCCGAGTGAGAGAAGCTGCTGACACACTCTACTGTAACCTAATTGATGCCGGTCTTGATGTCCTTATGGATGACCGAAGTTACCGGCCTGGAGTTAAATTTGCTGATGCAGATCTTCTAGGAATTCCACACCGAGTGGTAGTTACTGAATCTGCTTGGGACAAAGGCAAGGTGGAATACAAAAACCGTCGCGAGGATGACCCGCAACTGGTGCCCTTTGATCAACTCGTCGAATTGCTTAGGGATAAAGGCGACTAAGTTAGGCTATTTAATTTTTATGCGGCACTTATTTGCGCTACAGCACTAGAAAGCCTGGCTCTACATGATCAAGCCATTCTTCTACCAGGACTGCTGATACCTCAGCAAGCTCAGAGCCGCTCCAAAGCCATCCACAAAATTCAGCAACAGCCTCAACGTTTCCACTAACAACAACTTCTACTTGTCCATCTGGCAAATTCTTAACCCAACCATTTATCCCAAGCCGAGCAGCTTCTGAGGCCGTACTAGAACGATAAAAAACACCCTGAACACGCCCCCTTACGAGACATCGCACCACCCATAGAGTATCTTTTTTTTTAATTTTCCTCGGCACTATTACCAGTTGCCTGACTGACCTCTAGAGCCTCTACTGCACTATTTTTTGCTATCCGGGCCATGCTTCTAGCAAGTCCATATTGCTGCTGTTTTATATGGGCCTCTGCTTCCTCCAAAAAGCGCCTGGCATTGCCCATCTGCGTAGGTGCATGCTCAGAAGCATCCACTACTTCGGCCGCCGTAATTGCCTGGCGCGCATCGCTCATCTCCTGCACCGGCGGAGAAATAGAGCAAGACATCACAGATAAAGCCAGCAAAATCAAGCTAAACATGTGGCTCAAATGCTTCTGCATCTTTATAGTCTTCCTTTGCATGACGAGTTAAACGTAACAGGCACTTCTTTAGGTCGTCAAGCCCATAAGAAAGACAAAATTATTACTTAGTAAAAATAGGAAGTTACAATTGAAAGCTAGAATCTATCACAATCCAAGTTGTTCCAAATCAAGAGCCACGCTGAAATTATTAGAAGAAGCTGGCGCTAATTTAGAGATTGTGGAATACCTTAAAACTCCCCTCTCAAAGAAAAAACTGAAGTCACTAATAAAGAAATTAGGATTAAGTGCCAAGAATCTTATCCGTATAAATGAGCCAGCGTTTAAGGAGGCAAATATTAGCCTAGAGAAAGCTAGCGAAGAGGAACTTGTGAATTTAATGGCAACGCATCCGAAAATTATCGAGCGTCCCATCGTAGAGGTAGGTGAACGAGCTCGTATTGGGCGGCCCCCAGAGAATATTTTGGGGTTAGTGCAGTGACAACAACAGTATTGGTAGTGTATTACTCAAAAGAGGGGAAAACCGCCGAACTTGCAAGAATGGCAGCCCGGGGAGTGGAGGAAGCAGGCATGTTGGCCCAAATTAGAACTGTTCCATCGGTCTCTGCGACCAGCGAAGCTGTCGACCCCGAGTTACCCAGCGAGGGTCCACCCTACTGCGGGCTAGAAGAATTAGAGAACTGCGATGGGTTGCTGTTAGGTAGTCCGACGAGGTTTGGAAATATGGCGGCTCCACTTAAATATTTTTTAGACAGTACAAGCGGACTTTGGATAAAGGGATCACTAGTAAATAAACCAGCAGGAGTTTTTACATCAACAGGATCACTCCACGGAGGCCAAGAAACCACCCTACTCTCTATGGCTCTCCCACTTATTCATCATGGTATGGTGTGGGCTGGAATCCCATACACGGAGCCTGGCTTAAACGAGACACGAACAGGGGGAACCCCATACGGCGCTTCCCACGTAGCAGCCCCATGGTGTAATAATGCTCTATCTCCTGATGAGGCTAGGCTTGCAAAAGCACTGGGGAAACGCATTGCTCAGCTAGCAAGCCTTCTTAAATCTCGAGAACATCTCTAATAAACGGTACCGTCAACCGGCGCTGGGAAACCATGGAGGCCACATCCAGTTTCTCAAGCGAACCACAAAGCGCCGACATGTTACGCTCAACATGCCGCATTAAATAATGAGCTGAGGCATCAGGAAGTTCCAATCCCCTGCAAGAAGCGTGTTCCTTTAGCGCTACAAGCGCGGCATCTTCATCTAATGGCTCCAAACGATAAACAACGGCCCCTGCTGCACGTGAAGCTAAATCGGGAAGCGAAAACGCTATAACACTTGGTGGCCTTGAAGCTGCCATCAGCAGACAACCATCTTGCGTCAATAGCTCATTGTAGAGCGCGAATAATGCGTACTCCCAGTCACTCACCCCGGCAATCTGAGCTACGTCATCAATAGCCACAAAATCTAATGCCTCTAGTCCATCTAAAACACCTGGCCCAGGCAACCCAGGATTTTTCATAGGCAAATAAATCGCCGAACGCCCCGAATCATTTTCGCTAGCACACAACGCTTGTAATAAGTGGCTTTTCCCCGAGCCAGACGGTCCCCATATCCAAAGTATTTGAGCTCGCTGGTCCGCACTAATTCCAAGAAGGTGATCAAGTACGACCTGATTCTCCCCAGCCACAAAGGTGCTAAATCGCGCGTAAATATCCAGTCGAATCGGCAAGGGTATCTGTGCCATGACCTCAAATCCACAGAGCCAATTTTCTAGTGCCCAAGGAAAGTAAACCACTACACAAAGACACTAAAGCACTAAAAAATAAATGCATCAGTTAACTCGTAAAGCCTAAATCAATACTACTAAACACCCTCTATCCTATGACGATGCGTATATTTTCCACCAACCTAACTTGCTCCATTGCATGGCATAAGATAGTCCGCTGGTAATGCTAGTAAATACCACCAATGCACCCATGACTATTAAATAAACCCCAGATGGCCATCCGAGAGCTGCCTCAATAACACTGAGGCCCACGAATATTAGTTGTGCCAATGTATTCAGCTTGCTAATACTAGTGGGTGAGTAATGAATTTTCGCAATTAGCAAACGATAAGCAAGAGCACCCACAATAATCACGACATCTCTGGCCAGAACAACTATCGTAATGCCAAGCGGTACAATGCCTATATATGTAAGAGTCAAAAACACGCCTGCCATAAGTATCTTGTCAGCTGCTGGATCTAAAAAACTCCCGAGTTCAGTACGCCAACCAAACTGCTTAGCCAGAAAACCATCTAATGCGTCCGAAAGTCCTGCTATAGCAATCAATGCAAAGGCACTTGAATAGGCTTCCCCAAAGAGAAGCATTACTATTGGGCCAACCAACAAAATTCGGCCCACGCAAATCGCATTCGGTATCCATCGAAATATCATCAGTGAAGCAGCCGGAAAGCTAAATTGTTTGGAGCTCTTTCTCCATTTTTTGTTCCCATAGTATTCGCTGGTATCAGCACATTGCCTAAATCAAACATTCTCTGCAGCAAATCTAGGTCACCTCTCCAGGTAATGCGCAAAAGTAATCCAGCCGGGTCATATTGCTCAACCTTCACCGACTCTAGAAAACTCAGGGAATCCATATAGCTGAGAACTTCAAAATAGTGGCTACTTTCTGTCACACCAAGCACTGTAATTTGCGTAGTACGTGACCTGCCAATAGCGCCAAACTCCTCAGCATAAATTTCCGCAACACGATCTAGCCCTTCACCTAAAGTAGCAGTAGTAATTCCACGCTCCCAATCTCCCCAGATTAAAGTCCACTGTACATTATCGCCAAATTCGCTCACCCTAACCCGCCCACTGAGAATGGCATCAGCTTTGTAACGCACCGATGCTTCACGAATCCGATCATTAAATCCTCCCCAAACATCCACAAAAGCAAGTGATGCCATATCCTCAAGATCTAGCAGCGGAAAGGCTATAGGTAAACCACGATCATAGGCGGTCCTAAAAATTTCCTGCCGAAGCCTATCATCCAGATCCGTCATTGCCAGCTTATTTTGGAGTTCTGAGGTCTCACCCGAAAGGATGCTTCTCCGGCCAAGACCTGCGTCAACCGCTACCCAAATCAAGGTCAGTGGTCGCTCGGGCCCCCATACAGGTTGATCCAAAGAGCGCAACTCGCGTTCGATTGATTGCTCGTTGAAAGTAACAGTTAGCGTGCTTCGATCAAGCCTACCTATTTCGAGCACGAAATCTTCGGCCTTATCTAATAAATTCAAGAAAATAAGCTCCCTTGCGGCATCTGGGCGGCCGGTTACCCGCGTCAAAAGCCGTCCCATAGCAACCCGAGTAGCCTCGTCCTGGGTAGGTATAGAGCTAGATTGGAGTGCTAAGTTAATCGTGTACAAATCACTAAAAGTAGCTGCGAAAGCCACACACGGGAGACATAGCACCGCTAATACCACTGCAATCACGAACTGCATAGCCAACGATCTGTAGCGCAGACCAAATTGGGTGGGTACACTCATCCTCTGTCCAGAAGTGCGCAACGTGGCTTATTATAACGCCCTCAAGGGTTCTCTTCTGTGCACCAGCGGGTTTATTGCCATAATGACATCCAAAAAACGGTTCACTTACAAGTCAGCGGGCGTTGATATTGATGCTGGCGAAACGCTTGTAAGTCGTATTAAAGAGAGTGTCTCTCGCACTCATCGCCCGGAAGTTATCGGCGGGCTGGGCGGTTTCGGCGGTCTATTCAAATTGGCCCTGGATCACTATCGCCACCCAATATTGGTGTCTGGTGCCGATGGCGTGGGTACCAAACTAAAACTGGCAATTGAACACGATGCTCACGATACAATTGGCATAGATCTAGTGGCAATGTGTGCCAATGATGTCGTTGTTCAGGGAGCTGAACCATTATTTTTTCTCGATTATTTTGCAACACAAAGCCTAGACTTGGATATTGCAACACGAGTAATAAAAGGCATTGCGCACGGATGCAAAATGGCCGGGGCCTCCCTAATCGGGGGAGAGACTGCTGAACATCCGGGTATGGGCACCCCAGGTGAATATGACCTAGCTGGTTTCTGTGTCGGCATTGTCGAACAGGACCAACTTATAGATGGCACTGATATTACTCAAGGAGATAAGGTTATTGGGCTGGCTTCCTCTGGGCCACACGCTAATGGCTATTCGTTGATCCGAGAAGTACTAAAAATAAAACCCGATGCCCTAAAGCAAAAACAACTTCTAGATGCAATTCTACAACCAACACGAATCTACGCGACAACCGTATTAACACTCCTCAAAGAAACCCACATTAAAGGACTCGCTCACATAACTGGAGGGGGATTGCTTGAAAACATTCCGAGAATTCTGCCAGATGGACTCGGTGTGCACCTGGAGAGAAAAACCTGGGAGCGGCCCCAAGTATTCCATTGGCTAGAAAGCTCGGGTATTGCGGGGGAAGAAATGCTACGCACCTTCAACTGCGGTCTAGGCATGGTTGCTGTAGTAGATGCCTCCAATGTAGAGAAAACTCTGGGTTGTCTTAAAAAACAGGATGAAAAAGCATGGCTAGTTGGCGAAGTAATCCCTGACTTGAATCAGAAGGTTACTGTAGATTGAATAATATCCCCCGCCTCAATGTAATCGTTCTGATCTCTGGGGAAGGAACTAACCTCCAAACACTAATCGATGCCGAAAAAGCAGGAAAAATTAATACTAGAATCAAAGCTGTTTTTAGCGACAGGCCAAAGATACCAGGAATTAAGCGTGCCAACCGGGCAAATATACCCACCCACTGTCTGACTCGCTCTAACTTTCCAAACCGGGCAAAATATGAACTAGAGCTTGCTAGTCATATTGACTCCTACGAACCGGGCTTGATCGTACTTGCGGGCTTCATGAAAGTACTAGGTGCTGGTTTTGTAAGCCATTTTCAAGGACAAATAATAAATATCCATCCATCTTTATTGCCACGATATCGCGGATTGGATACCCATCGAAGAGTGCTAGAAGCGGGGGAAGAAAAACATGGAGCAACAGTACATTTTGTAACGGAAGAACTCGACGGTGGTCCCCGCATCATTCAATATCGTATCCCTATCAAGGCAAAAGAAAGTGAAGCGGAGCTTGCACAACGAATCCACGAAGGCGAGTATATTATCCTTCTCCAAGCTGTGGCGTGGCTAGCAAGCCAACGCTTGGCCTTAGAAGGAAGCGACGTGATTCTGGACAACCAAAAACTAGAAAGTCCCATTTTGATAGAGGGCAAACATGAACGCTCGCCTTAGCTTGTCTAAAATACCATTAATCTTAAGTATCGCATTGATTAATTGCGTGAACATTTGCATTGCTGAGGAAGCAATAAAAACATACCGCGCAGTGTATCAAGTTGAAATCAGAGGGAAAATTATTGGTACGTCGGAACTTAGTGTTCAGTCAAGACCAGGTAAAAATACTTACAGATTTACTTCTAAGACGGTAGCCCGAGGAATGCTGCGACTTCTCCAACCAAATCCTATTCTGGAGCATACAAATTTTATATATGAGAAAAACCGAATTCGGCCTACTGAGTTCTGGTCTCAGAATACTAATGGTGAGGAAAAAAATAATTTACATATAGTATTTAATTGGGATCGAGGAATTGCCACAACTACTGATGGAAAAACTACATCTGTGGTGGAAATACGGGACAACGCACTTAACAGAGGTAGTATGCAGGTCGCGATGATGCAAGATTTATCTAGGGGCGTAGAACCTGGTCCCTATGTGTTAGTAGATGGGGATTCACTCAAGACCTATCGCTACACCTACGAAGGAGAAACCACCCAGGAAACGCCATTAGGCGCGATAACAACTCGTGAGTACACACAACAACGGGATAACTCGACACGCCAGACTTCAATCTGGTTAGCGCCAAAATTTTCATATCTACCGGTACGCATGGAGCAGAAAAGAGGCTCAAAAACACGCACTATTTTTACCTTACAAGATGTCAAAGGACTAAAAAAATAAGGGCATTACTTGGGATGTACATCCCAGAAAGCCAAGGATATAAAAAAGCTCGCGTGATTTATGCTACGCCTTTGGCGTTGTAACGCCCTTCTGACCTTGGTATTTTCCACCACGATCCTTGTAGCTAATGTCACATACCTCATCAGATTCAAAAAAAATCATCTGGGCTACGCCCTCATTAGCGTAGATTTTAGCTGGCAGGGGCGTAGTGTTGGAAAACTCAAGAGTGACGTGTCCTTCCCATTCAGGCTCCAGAGGGGTCACATTCACGATGATTCCACAACGAGCATAAGTGGATTTACCCAAACAAATAGTCAAAACGTTTCTCGGTATCCGAAAGTACTCAATTGTTCTTGCTAAAACGAATGAATTAGGAGGAACGATACACACATCACTGCGCATATCTACAAAGCTTGATTCATCAAAATCTTTAGGATCAACCACTGCTGAATAAGTATTTGTAAAAACCTTAAAGTCTGCTGCACAGCGAACATCGTAGCCATAACTTGACGTACCGTACGAAATCACACGATCTGCTTCTGGTCCACGAATCTGAGCACCCTCAAACGGCTCGATCATGCCCTGTTTTGCCATTTTCTGAATCCATCGATCGGACTTAATGCTCATGAATCCTCCTCGACAGTAATCTTGGGAAATAGGCGACTATAATCTTTCCCGCCTGCGGCGAGTTCGCCCACCGCACGCAAAGCAATAGCGCGATAAGCACTTGCAATGCTTCCACTCGGATCAGCTACAACACTAGGCTCACCCCGATCTGTTTCCTCGCGGATGCGCCTATCCAGCGGTAGCGTACCAAGAAATGGTAAACCATATTCATCTGCAAGGTGATTACCACCTTCCCTACCAAAGATAGATTCCTCATGACCGCAATTGGAGCAAACATGAGTGCTCATATTTTCTATGACCCCAAGAACTGGAACATTTACCTTTTGAAACATCTCAAGTCCCTTTCGGGCATCTGCTAGCGCAATGTCTTGAGGTGTCGTAACTATCAGGACACCACTAACGGGCACTTGTTGCGAAAGTGTAAGCTGAATATCACCCGTTCCTGGAGGCATATCCACCAACAAGTAATCAAGCTCAGACCACAGGGTTTGGGTAAGGAGCTGATTCAAAGCAGACGTTACCATAGGTCCCCGCCATGCCATCGGTTGTCGCTCATCAACAAGAAAACCAATTGACATTGCTTCAATCCCATATGCCACTAAAGGCTCCAGACGTTTGCCATCAGTAGTGCCTGGACGCTTACCCATCAATCCAAGCATTCGTGGCTGGCTTGGGCCATAGATATCTGCATCTAAAATACCTACCCGAGCACCTTCGGCCACCAACGCAAGGCCTATATTAGCAGTAACCGTAGATTTTCCGACGCCACCTTTCCCGGAAGCTACAGCTATTAAGTTACTTACACCCTCAAGAGGTTTAAGTCCCTGCTGTACTGAATGAGCCTTAACAGACCAAGTAATGCTAAATTCAATGGACTCCGAGGGTTTCAGGGTTTCACAATGGGCAATCAGTGCTTCTGTTAGAGTCAACCTACTATGGGCGACCGGAAAACCGAGTTGGATCCTGACGTGATATCCACCCTTCCCCGTATCGATCTCAAGCTGAGCTCCGCTGTCTCCCAGTAACCGCCCTGTGTAGGGAATCTCAAACGCGTTCAAATGATCCCGAAACGCACTAACAAACTGATCCTTCATTCTGTAATTCCTGTCTCCAACGGGACGAGATTGTACCTCATTGTTAAAAATACAAACCGTGTTGTTAGCAACCTGATAAAGGAAAAATCATACTTATTTTTATTTTTTGAGATCTCCTAACCTAAGGAAAAGACCAATTAGATCGACATAAAGGCGTCGCGTAGATTCCCTATACGGTGGCATAATGGGCAGCTGCTACCACATACACCATCCCACCAAGTGCCAAGTGGGAACTGTGAAGTAAATGTGAGCGAATAGTGAGAACCCAAGATTGACTAAACGACGAAAAATTCTTGTGACTAGCGCCTTGCCTTACGCAAATAATTCTTTGCATATTGGGCACTTAGTGGAATATATACAAACAGATATCTGGGTACGTTTTCAGCGTATGCAAGGCCATGAATGCATTTATGTGTGTGCCAGTGATGCTCACGGCACACCAACAATGTTGCGCGCGGAAGAACTTAATACCCCCCCAGAAATCCTTATTAAAAAAGTCAGTAAAGAACACCGTCAGGATTTCATAACCTTCAATATTAGCGTGGATAATTATCTAAATACTCATGCGACAGAAAATCGGGAATTAACGGAACTGATCTACGATCGCCTTCTTTCCGGTGGATATATCATCCGTCGGACAATTAAACAGGCTTACGATGAACACAGGAAGATGTTCCTGCCTGATCGTTACGTTCGTGGACAATGCCCAAATTGCCAAACTCCGGATCAATATGGGGACTCCTGCGAAAATTGTGGCGCCACCTATACTCCTATCGAACTAAAAAACCCGATCTCCGTGATCTCAGGAACTGCGCCCACGGTTCGTGAATCTGAGCATTTTTTCTTTCGTTTACAAAAATTTGAGTCCGAACTTCGGGCCTGGGTCCCCGCCCATGTAGATGCTGCTATAGCGCACAAGCTGGAAGAGTGGTTCGAGGTAGGACTTAGGGACTGGGATATTTCTCGTGACGAGCCTTATTTCGGATTTGAGATTCCGGGTAATCCAGGTAAATATTTTTATGTTTGGTTTGATGCCACTATAGGATACATGGCGAGCTTCCTTAATCTTTGTCGGCAGTCTGAGCTGGACTTTGATACGTTCTGGGAAAAGGAAAGCGAAGCCGAGCTATATCATTTCATTGGTAAAGACATTGTCTATTTCCATACTCTTTTTTGGCCTTCCGTATTAAGTGGGGCCAACTACCGCAAACCCACAGGCATCTTTGTACATGGATTCCTGACTGTAGATGGAAAAAAAATGTCAAAATCTAGGGGGACTTTCATAACCGCGAAAACCTTTGCTAAGCACTTAGATCCCGACTTCCTGCGCTACTACTATGCAGGAAAGCTAGGGCCAAATGCGGATGATATTGATCTCAATCTAGAAGATTTTTTGGCTCGTGTGAATTCAGACCTTGTTGGAAAGCTTATCAATATCGCAAGCCGTTGCGCAGGCTTCATCCACAAATTAAATAATGGAAAAATGGCTGCGGACTTAATGAATGGGAAATTATTCAGTGAATTCTCAGAAGCTGGAAATGAGATTTGCACTAACTATGAAAAGAGAAATTACGCACAAAATATTAGAATTATCATGGCGCTAGCAGATCTCGCTAACCAATATATTGATGAGCAAAAACCATGGATAAAGGCGAAACAACCAGACGAATATAAAAAGGTCATTGGCATCTGTTCGCTGGGTTTAAACTTTTTTCGTCTATTAGTTATTTATCTAAAGCCAGTTTTACCCTCATTGACAGAAAGGGTAGAGACATTTCTCAACGTCAAACCATTGATATGGGAAGATACAAAATCTCCATTACTTGACCATACTATTGAACCATTCAAAAGCCTAATGCAGCGCATTGAAAGTGACCAGATTGAAGCTATAGTGACTGAATCCTTAAACCAACTACCTGCCGATCAATAACAATGATAGATGAAATTGAAATTGAAAAGTTCTCTAAAATTGACCTTCGAGTTGGGCAGATCAATAAAGCCAGCTACATAGAGGGAGCCGACAGATTGTTAAAACTTCTCGTTGATTTAGGTGATGAGCAACGAGAAATTTTAGCGGGCATACGGACGGCGTACGAACCTAAAGAGCTTCAAGGGAGGCTTGTTGTGGTTGTTGCTAACCTAAAGCCGAGAAAAATGCGCTTTGGGGTTTCTCAAGGCATGATATTAGCGGCCGGTCCAGGTGGAAAAGATATTTTCTTATTAAGTCCAGATTCAGGCGCCGTACCCGGAATGAAAATAAGCTAAGAGCCGTGCTCCTGATGCTTGCAACGAAAAGGATGCCTAACCCAATCAGCTGTCCTTAGTTTGCGGTCTAGCTAATCATCATTCATGGCTTGATACTGTACATCTCACGCTAGCAGCACCCGATTGAGTCCTTATTCTGCAATTTGAGCCTCTACAGTAACTAGAAGCTTTACTTCTGGAAAAAACCCGATGTCTAGATCGTAATCCAAGCCAAAATCGGCACGATTGATCGTACCTTCCGCGTCAGCGCCACAGACTTCCCTACCGTTCATGAAATGCGGCTGGCATTTAAAACTGTTAACCGCTAGGTTCACGGGGCGACTCACCCCATGCAGGGTCAGAACGCCCTCAACACTCGTAGGGGCTCCATTCTCAAAATTGGTCAGGCTACCCTGGTAGTTGGCAGTTGGAAATTCATCCACATGCAGAATGTTTGTCGTTGCCATTTCATTCATCCGGTCATGACCAAAATCTATAGAGGCCATCTCAAACAGGACATCTATGCTACCTGCCTCCGCTTCTTTATCTAAGACAATCGTGCCTGAACTTCGGTTGACCTTCCCTCGCCAAATGGATAATCCGCCCTGATGATCCGCCTCAAATGCTGGATAGGTATGGCTTGAGTCAATATTGTAGGTCGCGGGATCAGCGAACCCCAAGCTAAAAGCTAAGCTGACAACAGCAAACAGCATAGAAAGAATGATCTTGTTATTCATATTTTCCCCTTAGCAAAAAATTCTCATCCCCAGTAACAACACAACTGGATAAATCCAAAAAATTAGTATACTAAATCTTAATGAGCCTGTAGTTACATACCACAGTTTATTGCAAATTTACGAAACAACATCAAAACCTGCTTCTTGTATGGCGCCTGCCAGCGTATCCAGATCAACAGCACTCGGATCATAAGCAATCTGTACATTAGCTTCCTCGAGAGAGGCACGCGCACTCCCAACTCCATCATGAGATTTTAGCGCTCTCTGAACACTGGCTACACAGCCCTCACATACCATTCCATCCACAGCAAAAGTGACGTCAACCATCATTCAGCCTTCATCCCAGAAATTGCTCTCGGTCTCCAACGCCTAAGTAACAGAGAGTTACTCACAACACTAACGCTACTCATTGCCATAGCGGCTCCTGCAAGAATCGGACTCAAATACCCCATAGCAGCTAGCGGAATTCCCACGACATTGTAAGCGAATGCCCAAAACAAATTCTGGTAAACCTTACGCCAAGTGGAGCGGCTAATACTGATGGCATCAGCAACCAACTGTGGGTCAGGCCTGATTAGTATGATGCCTGCTGTCTCCATGGCAACATCAGTCCCACTCCCAATTGCAATACCTACGTCTGCAGCAGCCAAAGCAGGTGCGTCATTCACACCATCGCCGACCATGCCAACCAGATGGCCTTTGGAGCGTAAACTCTCGATACCCTGAACTTTGTCTTCCGGTCGCATGCCAGCGCGTACCTCATCAATATTTACGAGCCTACCCACCCGTTGAGCAACAGCAGCGCTATCGCCACTATATAGGATGGTTTGAATATTCAGCGCCTTGAGTTGAGCAACTGCGGCTATTGATGGTTCCCGCAACCGATCCTCGATGCCGACGATGCCCTGCAAACTGTTACTGACAACTACCCAAACCACGGTACGGCCGTTGGACTCCCAAAGATCTGCGGTGACTTCACCCAGCTTGGTACTAATGCCCCTTTGGCGGAGCCAGGAGCGGCTACCAACCAGCACCTGCTTCCCAGAGACCCATCCCTCTACACCAAAACCGGTAGTACTCTTGAAATCCTTGACTCCGGGCAAATTAATACACTGGGCTTTGGCGGCCTCTAGAAATGCTTTCCCTATAGGGTGTTCACTCCCCTGTTGCACCGCAGCACCAAACTCAAGCAATGAATTCGTATCTCCCTGAATGGATTCCAGGGAAACAACAAGAGGTTTTCCCTGAGTTAGCGTTCCAGTTTTATCAAACACTACTGTATCTAATTTATAGGTCTGCCCGAGCGTCATTACATCTTTGATCAAAATCCCAGCCCGTGCAGCAGCGCCCGTACCAGTCACAATAGCGGTCGGGGTAGCAAGACCAAGTGCGCAGGGGCATGCAATGACCAGCACCGAAACGGCAGCAATAAGTCCGGCACCAAATTCACCCGTTAAACTAAACCACAGAACAATTGTTGCGATCGCTATACTGATTACGATAGGAACAAAAACCTGGGTAACCTGGTCGACCAGGCGCTGTACTGGTGCATTCCCTGACTGGGCATTCTCTACAAGATGAACAATCTTGGCGAGCGTAGTGTCCTCGCCAACAGCTGTCGCACGAATTTTGAGTAAGCCAGCACCGTTAATTGAACCCCCAATTACCCCTTCTCCCTCATACTTTGGTATTGGCATGCTCTCACCAGTCAATAAAGACTCGTCAACATCACTGTCCCCCTCTGCAATATCTCCATCAATGGGTATGCGCTCACCAGGCCGGACGATCACCAGGTCATCTTTCCGCACCTTGTCCACTGCTACCCACTCTTCAGTACCTTCCTTTGATACACATGCCTGCTCCGGACGCAAATCCATTAGCTTGAGTACTGCCTCAGTAGTACCTCTTTTGGCCTTCGCCTCTAGATATTTGCCCATCATAACTAGCGTAATAATGACAGCTGAAGCTTCAAAATAAAGTTGCCCTGCGGCAGCATCACCCAAGGTTGCCATCAAATACCAGCTGTATCCATAGGCCGCGGTGGTACCCAAAGCTACCAGTACATCCATGTTGGTGGATCGACTCCGAAGAGCCGAAATTGCGGCACGGTAAAAACGGGCACCAAAAATAAATTGTACCGGTGTAGCTAAAGCGACCTCTAAAAAAGGCATAACATGCGCATCGGGCCCGAATGCTAAGAATGCTATGTGCTGGAGAATGAGTGGCGCTGTAAGAAAAATGGCTAAGCGAAGTTTGAATCTGTCGCGACGCAACTCGATTTCTGCAGCAACCCTACGCTCTTCGGCCCACTTACTTGTTGATTCTGGTATTAGGGAAAATTCAAACCCTGCTTTGTGAATAACATCACTAAGCTGGTTGCTACTCACCTCATCTTTGTCTATGCGGGCTTGCCCGCGCTCAAGTGCAAAATTAACGCTTGCCTCGAGCACGCCCGGTACACGGCGAAGCACTCGAGTAGCTCGCGCTGCGCACGCAGCACAAGTCATGCCGTCAATGGCAAATTTAATAACCTCAGAGGACTGATGAGAAGTAGTTGATGGGGAGATAGTTGTGGTAACCAAGAGAAACTCTTCTCCGCATAACACGCAGTTCAAACATACTTATTTCATGACAGGAACTGCCCTAGATTACGCATAAAATCCTTTGAAGGCTAGCGCCTTTAAGGCTCTAGGTTTTAAAAATGTTTTGTATGGCCTTAGAACTCAGCGTCACTAGTAACCGACGGACGACATAGAGAAACCCAAGGCGTCAGATGAGCAACCCCCATCAAGGCATACATTAGCCACATACTTGTAAATAGCTGCACAAGACCGGGAGAAACGACAAAACCTAAAACTGTAGCGGATGCTCCGCTCATCATGTGCATCGTATGGTCTTGAAAGCCAGCATTAACGAGTGCCAAAACAAAAAATACAGGCGCAACGGATAGCCTAAATAATTGCATAGTTCCTACTCTTATCATCAGTAATTTTTGATTTTTTCTCTAACTGCAACCAATGCATCAAAGCTGTCTATATGTAGCGCCCTGAGTGATCAAAAAAAGGTCATAGATCCATGGAGTTTGTAGAAGAACTTTTATCCTTACAATGCCAGACAGTTTCCACTTTAACTGAATCAGTACCCTAATGATGCCCCGTAAACTCAGTTACTTCGTCAAAAAAAGCAAGTCTCGTTAAAAATGTGTAATCAGACTCACCTGCAGCAATGCCAACAAAAACCAGCAAAAGAAGCGGCGGTAACAAGATGGCATACATCAACGCAAGACGTTCCCATACCATGTGCATGAATATACTTACGATAAGACCCGCTTTCAGCAGCATGAAAATAATAATTAAGGTCCACCTGAGCATGCCCTGGAACTGAAGATAATCCACCATGTAAGAAAATAAGCTGAGAACAAATAATAGCCCCCAAACCCAAAAATAAACACTAATCGGGTGTTGCTGTCCTTCCGCTGTTGCCATAACGTCCTCTTTCTAAAGTTGTCCCTACCAAAGATAGAAAAATGCGAAAATAAAAACCCAAACAAGATCTACGAAATGCCAGTACAAGCCCGCGATCTCCACGAGTTCATAGCTGCCTTTTCCGGGCTTAGGATTATCATAGTGACCGCGCATAACCTTTACAGCAACAGTAATTAAATAAATTACTCCAATTGTTACGTGCATGCCATGGAACCCGGTGATCATAAAAAACACGGAGCCGAACTGGGCGGCGCCCATAGGGTTGGCCCAAGGACGAACCCCTTCTTCCACTATGAGTTTTGTCCATTCGAAAACTTGCATACCAACAAACATTGCACCGAAGGCCGCGGTCATGAATATCAGGGCAGCTGTCTTAACGCGATCATTTCGATAGGCAAAATTAACTGCCATAGCCATCGTGCCACTCGAGCTAATCAATATGAAAGTCATGATAGCGATAAGAATCAATGGAATTGGGTCGCCTCCAAAACTCAGAGCGAACACCTCTGCAGAATTAGGCCAGGGATCGACAGTGGCAACGCGAACCGCCATATATGCACTCAAGAAACAACCAAAAATGAAAACGTCGCTCAGCAGAAAGAACCACATCATCGCTTTACCCCAGGGAACCTGGAACGCCTGCCTGTCTCCAGACCAATCTGCAACGACCTCCTGGTAACCCGCATTCGCTATTGCATCTTGTGCCATATAGTTTTATTCCCCTATGTGGAAAGCAGAAGGCCGAAAACTACCAGCCAAACTAACAATAAATAGTGCCAATAGGTTGTACATAGCTCCACGCTTAAAGCCACGCTTTCAACCCTTCGGCCAGCCCATAAACCAAAGCCTGTTTTGCCTAAAACCCACAACCCACCCAACATGTGGGCACCATGGACAAAGGTAAGAAGATAAAATGCTGCATTAGCAGGATTTGATGCTGCATAGTATCCGTCATCAATTAATTGCCGCCAAATGAACAGTTGCCCTAGCAAAAAAATGACAGTAAGAACCCCGCCTGCTGTCACATTGACCTTCACCGCATTCGTTTCACCTTTGCGAGAAGCGGAACGTGCGCCCTGCATGGCCACGCTGCTTAAAATCAATAGCAAAGTATTGACCCAGAGCAAACTGGGTTCCGACAAAGCTACCCAATCCTCATAATCAGCCCGCATGTGAATAGCAACGAAAAACAGGAAAAACAGAAATGTGATTACTGCGAGAAAAACGAACAACCCCACCTTGGCTGTCTCAGCCGGCACAATATCAGCCGGCCTAGGATTGTCCATCGTATCCTGCTCTAACCAAGGCTTGGTCGCCAGCTTACGAAAAAAACTCATGTCTCTTCAGTCCCTCTTGCCCCAAGAGAGATCGCTTCTTCTGATGACATGGTCTGCGGCAAAAAATCTTGGGATGCACCAGGTACCGAATAATCGTAAGCCCAGCGGTGCACGGTTGGTAAGCTCGCGCCCCAGTTTCCGTGGCCTGGGACTTTGTCAGGTGTATGCCACTCGAGCGTAGTAGCCCCCCAAGGATTGTGCTCTGCTGGCTTACCTTTCCTGAGACTCCAAACAAGATTGAAAAGGAACAGTAACTGAGTAACACCAACAATCAGAGCAGCGATCGTGATATTGGCATTCACCGCCTGTGTAGTCTCCGAAAAACTGATCCCTTCGTAGGCAAAATACCGACGTGGTACTCCCAGAAAGCCCAGATAATGCATCGGAAGATAAATCGAATAAACGCCTAAAAATGTTAACCAGAAATGAATTTTACCTAACGTATTATTAAACATTCGGCCAGTAATTTTCGGATACCAATGATAAATTGCACCAAAAATCACCATGATGGGAGAAACCCCCATGACCATATGAAAATGCCCAACGACGAAATAGGTATCCGAGAGGGGAATGTCGGCCGCTACGTTACCCAAATACAATCCGGTTAGGCCACCATGTATGAACGTAAAAATAAACCCTATTGCAAAGAGCATAGGTACATTGAGCCGGATGTTTCCCTTCCATAAGGTGATCGTCCAGTTATAAACCTTGAGAGCAGTAGGTACAGCAATTATTAGTGTGGTAGTCGCAAAGAAGAACCCGAAGTAGGGATTCATCCCGCTGACATACATGTGGTGGGCCCAAACGACAAAGCTAATTGCCCCAATAGCCACGATTGCCCAAACCATCATGCGATAGCCGAATATATTTTTACGAGCATGGGTGCTCAAAAGATCAGAAACCATTCCGAAAGCCGGGAGGGCGACGATATAAACCTCGGGATGGCCAAAAAACCAGAATAAATGCTGGAAAAGTACTGGATTGCCTCCGATCGTACCGCTCGACTCACCTTGAGAAATAATGGCTGGCATGAAAAAACTGGTGCCCAGTAACGCATCGAACAACATCATCACCGCGGCAACAAAAAGGGCAGGAAAAGCCAGAAGTCCGAGGATTGCAGCAGTAAAGATTCCCCATATGGACAATGGCATCCGCATGAGAGTCATCCCGCGGCAGCGTGCTTGTAATACAGTAGTCACATAGTTCAAACCACCCATCGTGAAAGCAACAATAAAAATAGCAAGAGAAACCAACATGGAAATAATGCCGCCGCCCGCACCCGGTGTACCGCCGGTAATAGACTGGGGTGGATATAAAGTCCACCCAGCGCCAGTAGCACCGCCGGGCAGAAAAAACCCGGTTAACAATACAATCACCGAAAGAAGATAAAACCAATAGCTCAACATATTCATAAAAGGAAAAACCATATCCCTAGCACCGACCATCAGCGGTATGAGGTAATTCCCGAAAGCACCGAGCAAAAGAGCCGTTAGCAAATATACAACCATGATCATTCCATGCATGGTCACAGACTGAATGTATGTGTCCGGCGTCAAAAAAGAAAATGAATCAGGAAACCCTAATTGCAATCTCATCAGCAGCGATAGCCCAAGTGCTACTAGGCCCACACCCACGGCCGTCATCCCATACTGCACTGCGATGATTTTGTGATCCTGACTAAACACCCATTTGGTGATAAAACTGTGGGGATGATGAAGCGGCTGCTCATGATCCCGGTCAGCAATTGCAACGTAAGCCATTAGAACTCCCTCTTAATACCGATTCCCGTACCAATCATCTATCTTTATTTGATTCCCTTAGTAACCTGAGGCCTCAAAGAGTATTGATATAAGCGACTACATCATTGATCGCCGCGTCATCAGACAAAACAGTTGTCATCCAAGACATCTGTGCACCGAATGTATCCTCAGGATGGGCTCCACGAACACCTGATTTAAAGTTATTTAATTGCCTAACCAGATACCAATCACTAATCCCGCTAAGCCTCGGCGCATTCACCGACCAAATGCCTTGGCCATCCCCCCCGTGACAATAAGCACAAGTTTGATACAGTTTCTCACCGCGGGCGATATCGCCAACCACTGTAATTGGGGCGGGCTCATCAGGCAGGGTATTGATGTAGGCCACCACATTATTGATGGCCGCGTCATCGGCTAGTGTTGCTGCCATGGGTGCCATTTGTTGACCAAAAAGATCATCCTCATGTGTGCCTCGAGCGCCAGATTTAAATTGTTGCAGAAGCGAAATTTTTTCGCTTCAAGCTCCTACGTCTATCATTTCTCAATAATATTCCACGGTTCACGTTTGTAAAAAACAAGTAAACAAATTTGGTATTTTTCAGGCCTTTATCAATGCACTCC
>CAJWKT010000037.1 GCA_913041665.1 uncultured Gammaproteobacteria bacterium
TCTTGCACATGTCGGCGGTCTTCCCGCAAGTGAATAGTAATACTGTCAGCACCTGATTGTTTGGCCAGTAAAGCTGCACTCAACGGATCCGGGTAATTTGTACCGCGTGCCTGTCTAAGTGTGGCGACATGATCCACATTTACGCCTAACAGGATGGGTCCCGCCACATTCATAACTCTAATCCTCTTCCAAATAACTCACTCAGAACCATTCGGGTTCTAAGTGGCCGTTCTCCCAAGTATAGCCGCAGCGCTCTTTGTAATAATCTCTTTGCCGCTTCAAGACTTTTCTTGTCATCTAGTATCCCTTCACGAAGCGCAATTAAATCCCTTCCAAAAAAAACGTCCGCTCCTTCGGTCCTCTCCTGACAAACTACTGGTCCCCGCTCCAACTCAAAAAAATAATAAGTCTCTGGCTGAATCGATAATCCATTATCAACCTCATGATCCAGATTGAGTGCATACCCTAGAGCCTTTAAAAGCTGAAACTCGAAAAGCCTGAGAGGCCTCTCCACGCCACGACCTACCGCTAACTCAGTCAAGCACCGACTATAACAAGAAAAGGCCTCAGGATTAGGGTCACCGCGAGCTAGGAGCCTCAGCAAAAGCTCATTAAGGTAAAAGCCAGCCATCAGTTGTTTGCCAGCAAAATCGAACGCTTGGGCCTGGCTTTCCAGATGAGTCAATTTACCAAGCTCGCCGCGCCTGACCCAAGAAAACACCAAAGGCACAAAAGGTTGTAATACAGCACGATGAGCAGCTTTGGGGCGTCTAGCCCCTTGAGCAACCAGTGAAACTAAACCATGATTTTCTGTCAGAAAATCGATTATTCGGCTGGTATTTTGATAAGCCCGGTGGTGAAGTACATAACCTGACTCCAGCTGAACAGCCTCTCTCTGACTCATAGCGAATCAAAGCCAAATCGCTTGAGTTCGCGCTCGCTATCAGCCCAGTGACGCCTGACCTTGACCCAGAGCTCCAGGTGGACACGTTTCTTCATCAACGTCCTCAGTTCCCGTCTTGAAGATTTGCCTACTTCTTTAAGTACCTGTCCCTGCTTGCCAATAGCGATTGCTTTTTGGCTGTCCCTCTCTAGCCAAATCAGTGCATGCACAACAACTTGGCCTTTCTCGTTTTCTTCAATGTGTTCAATTTCCACTGTCAGGCCATAAGGCACCTCTTGATGGAGTACTTCTGTAAGTTTTTCACGAATAATCTCAGCTGCTCGAAATTGGATACCACGATCGGTATAGACACCTTGAGGATAAATGGCCTCACCCTGTGGCAATCCCTTAAAAATTTCATCAACAAGATTCCCCAGATTCTCGCCAGTTAAGGCTGACAAAGGAATAAGGGCCTTAAACGGAAACTCTCTGGATAAACTCTCAAGAAACGGAAGGAGTTTAGTTTTATTCCTGAAAATATCTACCTTATTTACCACTAGCAATGTACGCGTTAGTCGTTGACCTAACATTTCTGTAAGTCTCCTATCTTCCCGGGTAAACCGATTTCCAGCTACAACCATTAACGCTAAATCTGAACTATCCAGTGCATTACGAATTGCGCGGCCCATAAAACGATGCAATAGACGTTTTCGATCACGCTGAATTCCCGGAGTATCTACAAAAATCGCTTGATTCGTACCCCGATTCAATACACCAAGAATACCGTGGCGGGTCGTTTGGGGTTTTGAGCTTACTATGCTGATCTTCTCCCCAACCAACGCATTTAGAAGTGTCGATTTGCCTACATTGGGCCTGCCAACGATAGCTATACGACCACAATGGCTACTATTTTTCTGAGTCATGAGTAAGCTTAAGAAACATTTCTGTTGCAGCATTTTGCTCTGCGCGTCGACGGTTTTTTCCCACACCGACACTCTCAATCCCCCTTTCTGGTACGAAGCAAGAGACAGTGAAGCTTTGTTTATGCGAAGGACCTGATGCTGATTTAACTGAATAACTCGGTAATGGCAAACCACGGCGCTGAAGCCATTCCTGCAGCCTAGTTTTGGAGTCCTTTAGGCTTTCTGGATCAGGGAGCCGCTGCATGCGTTCAACAAAAAGGCGAGATACAGAAAAATTGACTGCCTCTATATCTCCATCCAGGAGCACAGCTCCAATCATAGCCTCCAAGGCGTTCGCTAGTATTGAATCTCTTTGGCCTCCGCCGTCACGAAGCTCGCCTTCACCTAAAATTATGTATTTTTCTAACCCCAATTCTCGACCAATTTCTGACAGCGTCTCACCCTTAACTAGGGCCGCACGAAATCTACTGAGATCCCCCTCGCTGCAATTAGGGTGTAGTTCGTACAGTCGTTTTGCAACGGAATAATTCAAGAATGCGTCGCCTAGAAACTCAAGGCGCTCATTGTTCTCCTTCGAGGCGCTGCGATGAGTTAGTGCCCTCAGCAGCAAATCTGGATTACTAAAAACATGACCGAAGTGCTGCTCGGCCCATCGGGCTCGACTATCGGCCCTGGAGTCTCTTCCTGTCCGTCTAGGGTAATCTGAAGCCAAGTGATATAAAGCTCAGGTGGTCCGCCACTCAATCATTCTAATGAATCCCCTTTCCGATGCGGTCCCATACTGGTCCCCCTTGCCAGCTCATCCAGATTCTTACTGCTTTCCCCACCAACCGGTTCTCAGGAATAAAGCTAACCCCTGGAAACCGGCTATCTCGGCTGTTGTCTCGATTATCGCCCATCATAAAATAATGTCCTTCTGGAACTACATAAGTTCCGCCAGGACTCAATCTACCGAAGTTGTGCAACATCAGATGTTCCACCTCACCTAGGTCTTCGTGGACTAGATAAATTGATCCATCCCGTTGATAAGGCTCAATAACCTCCAGTACGATATCACTTCCGTTTATATTCAATTGTTTATCTCTGGAATCATAAACTACTATATCGCCCGGCAGACCAATGACTCGCTTAATGTAGTTTGTGCTTGGGTCTGAGGGAAGCTTAAAAACTAACACATCGCCCCGCTCAGGCCTGCCGATTTCTAGAATCTTGGCATTTACTACCGGAAGTCGTAAACCGTATGCAAACTTATTTACAAAAATAAAGTCGCCTGCTACTAAGGTTGGCATCATGGATCCAGAGGGGATCCGAAAAGGTTCAAATAAGAAAGATCTAAGAACAAGAACCAATAATAAAATCGGAAAAAAAGACTTCGCGTATTCGACCAAAATAGGATCCCGTGCATCACCTTTTTCGACACCTACCAAGCGATTGCGTTTAAAAAATAAACCGTCAATGGCCCAGATAAAGCCAGCAAAAAAGGTAACTACAACCAGTATCAACGCGAAATCCAAATCAACTCCTTTGTAGCTTAGTGAGCGTAGCCGTAGACGAAAGGTATTATAACTAGCTCAATAAAAAAATAATGATGTTGCCTAAAATTGTTCCATAATATATCAACCATCAACATGCAAAAGAATGAGATCAACTGCTAACTTTATCTCGTGATCTTTTGGCTCATCCCTCCTGAGAAGGTAAGTGCAGAGATCTGGATCCGGAAGCTCCAGAAGCAACTCAAAACGCGCTTGATCATCAGTACTTAGCGATGAAAAATTTGAGTTGAGAAAACCCTGCAAGACCAAGTCTAGCTCACGCATGCCCCTACGACACTGCCAGCGTAATCTAGCAATGTCATTTTTCACTTGGGACTCGATGATGGTGGCGCTCAACCAAAAGTTTCTTTATCTCTGCTATTGCTTTGCCGGGATTTAGTCCTTTTGGACAAGTCTGGGTACAGTTCAGAATTGTATGACAGCGATATAGGCTAAAAGGGTCTCTAAGCGCATCGAGGCGTTGGTCCGTCGATTCATCACGCGAGTCAACAATCCATCGATATGCTTGCAACAAAACCGCGGGGCCAAGGTAACTATCCTCGTTCCACCAATAACTTGGACATGCTGCGGAGCAGCAAGCGCACAAAATACAAGCGGAAGGTTGATCAATCAATTCTTGGTCTTCCTTTGATTGCAACCGCTCCCTTTCTAGAGGCGCTGGCGTTTGAGTCTCAAGCCACGGCTTAATCGAGGCATACTGTGCGTAAAAATTTGTCATGTCTGGCACAAGATCCTTCACCACCGACATATGCGGCAAAGGGTAAACCTTTACATCTCCTTTCATTTCATCGATGGATTTAGTGCAAGCGAGCGTATTAGTGCCATCAATATTCATAGCGCAGGAGCCGCAAATACCTTCGCGGCAAGACCGACGGAACGTAAGCGTAGAGTCAATCTCATTTTTGATTTTAATCAAAGCATCCAAAACCATAGGGCCACAGGTGCTCAAATCTACTTGGTAGTTATCGATACGTGGATTCTCCCCAGAATCTGGATCATATCGATACACTAAAAACGACTTAGTAAATCCAGCGTCCTTGGGTGCTAGGTGACAAATCCCTTGCTTGATTCTTGAGTCGGCTGGAAGACGGAATTGCGCCATTAATCAGTCCTCTAAGTTTTAATAAGTCCTTGCTTTTGGCGGAATAGATTCAATTTCGTCGGTTAATGTATCCATTGTAACCGCTCGATAATCAAAACGAACCGTACCTTTTTCGTCCACCCAGGCAAGCGTGTGCCTAAGCCAACGATCATCATCACGCTCGGGATAATCCTCTCGTGCCTGAGCACCCCGACTTTCGGTACGGTGAGCCGCAGATTTGATCGTACCCATTGCCTGCAGAAGCAAGTTTTCTAATTCGATGGTTTCAACAAGATCTGTATTCCAAATCAAAGATCGATCAGCAACAGATACTTCCTGAAAAGAATCAAATACTTGTTCCAATTTTTCAATCCCTTCTTGCAGATATTCACCCGTCCTAAACACAGCAGCATGGGCCTGCATTACGCGTTGCATATCTAGACGAATTTGAGCTGTAGGCAAACTACCCTTGGTGTTGCGCAGCCGATCAACCCTCTCTACTGCTTCCTCGCCGGCATCTTTCCTTAGCGGAGGCAATTTTATATCCGGCTTTAGGAGCACGCCGCAACGTTGCGCTGCGGCCCGCCCGAAAACCACGAGATCAATAAGTGAATTAGAGCCAAGTCGATTGGCACCATGAACAGAAACACAACCTGCCTCCCCTACCGCCATAAGTCCCGGCACAACATATTCGTTCCCCTGAGTATTCAAGGAAACGACTTCTCCATGGTAATTGGTTGGTACACCTCCCATGTTGTAATGCACGGTAGGCAACACTGGAATAGGACCTTTGGTAATATCAACGCCGGCAAAAATTTTAGCTGTTTCCGCGATTCCTGGAAGTCGCTCTTCAATCACGTCAGTACCTAGGTGCTCCAAGTGCAAGTACACATGATCCCCATCTGGACCCACGCCTCTTCCTTCGCGAATCTCTATGGTAATAGATCGACTTACTACATCTCTAGATGCGAGATCTTTAGCATTAGGTGCGTAGCGCTCCATAAAACGTTCGCCATCTACATTTGTTAGGTAACCACCTTCGCCCCTTGCGCCCTCGGTAATGAGCATACCTGCACCATAAATACCTGTTGGATGGAACTGCACAAACTCAAGGTCTTCCAGTGGCAAGTCGGCTCTAAGCGCCATAGCATTTCCGTCACCAGTACACGTATGCGCAGAGGTGCAGGAAAAATAAGCGCGTCCATATCCACCCGTTGCTAAAATAACTGTTTGGCAACGAAAACGATGTAGGCTGCCTTCTGCCAAATTCAACGCTACTACGCCCCGACACACGCCCTCTTCCATAATAAGATCAATAGCAAAATATTCGATAAAGAATTCTGCCTTATGCTTTAATGATTGTTGATATAAGGCGTGTAACATCGCATGACCAGTTCGATCGGCCGCCGCACAGGTACGCTGTGCGATTCCTTCACCGTAGTGCGTAGTCATACCACCAAATGGTCTCTGGTAAATGCGGCCATCGTCGGTGCGAGAAAATGGAACGCCGTAATGCTCTAATTCAAGCACTGCTGCAGGTGCCTCTTTACACATGTATTCGATGGCATCTTGGTCGCCTAGCCAGTCCGACCCTTTAACTGTGTCATACATGTGCCAGCGCCAATCATCGGTCCCCATGTTCCCTAAGGCTGCACTTATGCCGCCTTGAGCAGCCACCGTGTGGCTACGCGTAGGAAACACTTTTGTTACACAGGCTGCTGAAAGTCCCTGCTCTACCAAGCCCAGCGTCGCCCTCAAGCCGGCTCCTCCAGCCCCTACGACTACCACATCATAAGTGTGATCAATGAATTCATAAGCATTGGTCATAGGGGCACCGAGAAGGCTACCCTAGCGATTGAATATATCCCCACCGCAGCCAGCCCTATGTGTAAAAAATTTGAAAAAACTAAACTAGTTTTTTTCAGAAAAACTGCATGTATGTAATCTTCGATAATGACTTTTAGGCCGAGTTGGGAATGATAACTAATCGTAATCACTGCAAAAATCAGTAATACGCTATTGATGGGTGATCGGGCCCAACCCGTCACTGTCAAATAATCAAAGTTACTCAATCCGGCAAAAGAAAAGACCAACCAAAGGCCTAAGGGGATGAGCGCAATGGCAGTTAAACGCTGGGCCCACCAGTGCTCAACTCCTCCTTTTCCGGAAATCAGCCCTAAAGTTCGATTAAGCACCGTCCCAAGACTCATAACCTACGCTCCCCTCTAAAAAACTACTAACATCCCGTATCCCATTGTTGCAATGAGTGTTACAACAATAACCGCCCAACCTGAAGCATGGTATTGTTGAATCTCTAAGCCTCTTCCGGCATCCCAGGCTAAATGCCGAATACCGTTACACAGGTGGAAAAAGAAACAAAATGCCCATCCCACGAGTGGTAGCTTGAACCAATCACTTCCCAAAAACGCTCGGGCCTGTTCGTAACGGTCGAAACCTCCAGCGATAGCCAAAAGCCAGTACACCAAAATCAATAGCCCGAGTGATAGCATCACTCCCGTCCCACGATGAAACGTCGACAGAATCATCGTAATCTGCCATCGATAGACCTGCAGATGCGGGGACAAAGGCCGCTGGGCCTTAGTCATTCGTTTTTCCTTTCATTGATTGTCAGACAGACCTGAGATTGACAGAATTAAAAATCAATGCACCGACCGCCCCTCTCCCAATCACCAAAACGAGTCGGCTCTGGGCCCTTCGGGCCACCAATCTCATGAACACAACCCTTTCTGCTAACTTGATTATGATCGCAGGTTTGTACTTTTTCGGCTGGAAGAGCGCTTTCCGGAGGAGAAGGCGTCTCTAAAACAACTCCTCCCTTACACAAAGACTCCGGTTCTTTCTGCTCAGGCACAGGCTTATTTTGCCAGAAATAGCCTGCTCACGCACCTTGATGTTGACATCAGTGCGATCCCAAAGAAGACTGTAGGACCGCACAAACTATATGTATCCGAACTGCTATGGAAAACGCTAAAGAAACGCCCTGTTTGTGCGCCCTATCAGAGATAGGCCTAATCCACGTGACCGGGAAAGACGCGGAGCGTTTCCTCCATAACCAGTTGAGCTATAAAATTGATGGCCTGCAAGCCATAGAAGCTCCGCTCGCAGCCTGGCACGACTCAAAGGGCAGGGTGCGGGCACTTTTAAGGGTGTTCGTATTACACGACGGTTGGCTGCTACTTGTTCATAAATCGCAAGCAGAAACGTTAATCACTCAGATGGGTGGGTTTATTCTGAGGGAAGATGTAGTTTTACAGAACGTTACCAGTGAGTGGTACGCAGCAGCCCTAGTCGCTAAAACCTCTAATGCGCTGGAAACCAGCGTTGCCGAATATAACATTGCGCTCAGCCAAAAATACTCAACTGTAATTTGGAGAAAAGGTGTCGCCTGGGTCCGAATTGGCCCAAGGCTTGTTCAGATATTCTGCCCAAAAGATCAAAGACCAAAAATATTTACTAGCTTCTCAACTGGAAGCTCCGCAGTAGCCAAAATTGCTGAAATCCGGTTGGGTATACCATCGGTTACTCGGGAATTTGAAGCGCGTTTCATTCCTCATTTACTAAACTTGGACACACTCGGCGCGGTAGTGTTCGATAAAGGCTGTTATCCAGGTCAAGAAATTATTGCTCGGGCCCAAAACTTGGGTACAGTAAAGCGGCGTATGTTTCGATTCTCCATGAAGTCAACACATACTCCAGCTCCAAGTACGCCACTTGAAGATAGCGGTGGTACTCGTCACGGAGAAATTTTATGCGCAGCCAGTCAAGATGGACTTGTGGAAATGCTGGCGGTGGTTTCTTTGGAGGGGGTAAAGAAAAAATTATTCATCCGCAAAGAAACAGACCTGACTGCAATCAAACGTGAACCTCTACCTTATGCGCCTCTCCATGGGGAAGAAAAATAACTATTTTTCTTTTAATTGAGGAAACAAAATTACATCACGGATGGAAGAGGAATCTGTAAGAAGCATTACCAGTCGGTCTATGCCGATACCTAAGCCTGCCGCGGGTGGCATGCCATACTCCAATGCACGAATATAATCACCGTCGTAGAACATTGCCTCTTCATCTCCGCAGGATTTAGCCTCTGCCTGCTTTCGGAACCGTTCTGCCTGATCCTATGGATCATTGAGCTCCGAAAATCCATTGGCAATCTCTCTACCTGCAACAAAAAATTCAAAACGGTCAGCTAAAAAAGGATCGTCATCATTTCGTCTAGCTAACGGTGATACTTCGGCAGGGTACTGAGTGATAAAAACGGGTTCTGTTAACTGATGTTCTACCGTTTTTTCAAAAATCTTAATTTGCAGTTTTCCTGCCCCATCCTCAGATCGGTACTGAACACCGTGAGCCTCGCAAATTTCTGACAAATAGCTACGATCCCTCAATCTATTTCGGTCTAGATCAGAGTTAAACTTAATCAGGCTGTCTTCCACTGTCATTACGTTGAACGGCCCCGAAAGATCAAACTGATTACCCTGGTATTCTAATAAGCCTTTACCATGAATTGCCTTCGTCGCCTCGCGAGTCAATGTTTGGGTTAATTCAATCAAGTCCTCGTAGTCCGCATATGTCTGGTATAACTCCAGCATAGTGAATTCTGGGTTATGCTGGGTAGAAATTCCCTCGTTACGAAAACTTCGATTGATCTCATATACCCGCTCTAGGCCACCCACCAATAAACGCTTCAGATAAAGCTCAGGCGCAATTCTGAGATAAAGTTTCATATCCAAAGCATTATGATGAGTCTCAAATGGGCGCGCTAAAGCTCCGCCCGGAATAGCATGCATCATCGGTGTTTCAACTTCTGAAAAATCCAGTGTATCTAGAAACCTACGAATTAACCGGATGACTTCGGTTCGCACCTGAAAAATTTTGCGAGTGCCTTCATCAACAATGAGATCTAAGTAACGCTGACGCAGCTTTAGTTCTGTATTAACAATACCGTGCCATTTCTCTGGCATAGATCGAAGTGATTTAACTAGCAAGCGAATCTCATCTACCTTTACCGACAATTCTCCGGTTTTTGTCTTAAAAAGAACCCCTCGGGCACCGAGGATGTCCCCCACGTCCCAGCTCTTAAATTCCTGATAAATTTTTGCAACAATCGCATCCCGCTCGATAAAAAGCTGGATTCGCCCTGACCGATCCTGCAATTTAGCAAAACTCGCCTTACCCATGACTCGCTTTACCATGAGTCGACCAGCCACGCTGACACTAATAGGCTCCGCCTCCAGGGATTCAATACTGCGCCCGCCATAAATCGCATGCAGCTCCTCGGCAATCGAATCCCTACGAAAATCATTCGGGAACGCCTGACCATTTTCACGGAGGTCCTGGAGCTTCCGGCGCCTTTCTGCAATTAATCGATGTTCGTTTGACTCACTAGTGTCTTCCATTACAGTCCCTGCTTCAGGCTTTCCTCAAGAAATGCATCCAAATCACCATCTAGAACAGACGTGGGATTGCCACTTTCAACTCCTGTTCTTAGATCTTTAACGCGCGACTGATCTAGCACGTAAGATCGGATCTGATTGCCCCATCCGATATCCGCCTTACCTGATTCTAAAATATTCGCTTCCTCTCGACGTTTTTGTTGTTCGCGTTCATATAATTTTGCTCTTAACTGAGCCATCGCACTTGCTTTATTTTTGTGCTGGGAGCGATCATTCTGACACTGAACTACAACACCCGTGGGCAAATGCGTGATACGCACGGCGGATTCCGTTTTATTAACGTGCTGCCCCCCAGCGCCGCTTGCACGATACACATCTATCCTCAGATCACTTGGGTCGATCTCGGTTTCAATATCCTCTTCCAGCTCTGGGGAAACAAAAACAGCAGCGAAAGAAGTGTGCCGGCGATGGCCCGCATCGAATGGTGACTTACGGACCAAGCGATGAACTCCTGTCTCAGTCCTCAACCAGCCAAACCCGTACTCTCCCTTAAAGAGTACGGTAGTACTCTTCAACCCTGTCACCTCACCAGGCGAGGCCTCCAATATTTCAGAGCTCAATCCATGAGATTCGCTCCAACGGAGATACATACGCAACAACATTTCAGCCCAATCCTGGGCTTCGGTACCCCCAGAACCAGCCTGAATATCCATATAGGCGTTATGAGAGTCCATTTTTCCGGAAAACATCCGACGAAACTCTAATGTTCCTATTTCACTGGCGACGCCCTTTATCTCATTTACAATATCTAGCAATGTGCCCTCATCGCGCTCTGTTTTAGCCAAATGGAAAAGCTCTAGAGCCTCGTTAAGCACACGCTGCATCCGATCCAATCCACCGACCGTGGCCTCAAGAGAGGCGCGCTCCTTTCCAAATGCCTGTGCCCGCTCAGGATCTAGCCAGATATCAGGATTTTCCAATTCCCGGCCCACCTCCTCTAAACGGTCACGCTTGCCATCGTAGTCAAAGGTACCCCCTTAAGGCTATGCATCGCCCCAAACAGTTCTCAATATAAGTATCGATTTGACTCGTTTCCATCACTCATGACCTACAAAATACGTGCTCAATATTAGCAGGCCATCTCGATGTGATCGACCATGATCTGCACAGCTGGAGTTTTAAAAAATTCATTTACTTCTAGCCGATATACTACATGTACACGTGCTCCGCTATCCCATTCACCCAGAGTCCGATTCCATGCAATGGCATCAAGCAAGCAATTCCCATCAACGGGTTTAAGCGTCATTTTTAGGTGAGCATCCCCTACGATGCGTTGATTAATAACGTTAAAAACTCCGTCAAAACAGGGCTCAGGAAAACCCTGGCCCCAGGGCCCTGCATCCTTCAAGATAGTTGCAATCTCTACATTAAAGTCCCCTAATCCAAGTTCACCATCGGTTAGAATTCTGCCAGACAACATCTCAGGATTCATTCGTGCTTGTGCTTCTGACTCCATGGCTATCTGAAAGGACTTAAGAGCACTAGACCTAAGAGTCAGTCCAGCAGCCATCGCATGCCCACCAAAACGCTCGATAAGACCTGGTTGAGCCCCGTCCACATTTGCCAAGGCATCGCGCAAATGAAAACCAGGTACAGAGCGTCCGGAGCCTTTAAGGATACCGGGCTTGTTGGGAGCAAAGGCGATTACAGGACGATGGTAACGTTCTTTGATCTTAGACGCGATCAGCCCAACCACACCCTCGTGCCAGTCATGGCGAAATAAACACACAATGCGGGTCGATCCATCCACCCCGAGCGCATACTCCGCGTCCACTAACTCCTCGGCCTGTGCACGCATACGTCTCTCAATATCTCGGCGCTCATGGTTGAGTCTGTCTAATTGGTGAGCAAGCCCTAAGGCTTCATCTTCGTTTTCCGCTACCAAACACCGTACGCCTATAGTCATATCGTCTAATCGTCCAGCTGCGTTCAGTCGTGGTGCAATTTTGAAGCCCAAGGAACTACTTGTAACGCTCCGTAGCTGAATTTTAGCTACCCTACATAACGCGCGTAGCCCTGGGCGACATCGGCCCGCCTGTATCCTGCGCAAGCCCTCATAAATCAAGATACGGTTGCTCTGGTCCAGAGGCACCAAATCCGCAACTGTACCCAGCGCGACTAAGTCTAGATGGGAAGCCACCAACCCTGGCTCCCCCAAACGCTGGCCTAAAGCGGCTAAAAGATAAAATACAACCCCAACTCCGGCTAGACACTTCCCTGAAAAGGTATCACCCTGGATATTGGGGTTTACTATAGCGTTAGCATCTGGCGTCCTTTCGCCCGGCAAGTGATGATCCGTAATGAGTACGTCTACTCCCTGTGCCCGGGCCGCCGCAACACCATCAATGCTAGTAATACCGTTATCCACTGTAATCAGAAGGGAAGGCCTTTCTGCCGCTGGCCCTTGACATACCCTATCAACCGTCTCTGCGGTTAAGCCATAGCCAAGCTTAAAGCGATCAGGGAGAAAAAATTCAACCTTTGAAAAAGATAGCTTTTTGAGGCATAGGTACATAAGCGCAGTACTGGTTGCACCATCAGCATCAAAATCGCCCACAATCACAACCCGCTGACTACGATGTTTGCAAAGCAGATCCACGGCACGCCCTAGGGAGGTGAACTGATTGACTGGCCTTAGTCGTGCCAGATTTCGCTCAAGCTCTTCCGGTGAATCAATGGATCTTCTTGAAAATATTTGACGTAGAACGCGGTGAGTATTAGTTGGCCACACCCAATCACTTGAGCCCGATGCTGGCTGTCGCCGCTCAATTAGGAGCTTCATGCGAAACCTTTGTTTATAATTGATATTGGAATAACGCAAAAACTGGAGTTAACCCTGAAGCTCACTTTAGATAGCACGGCAGCCAACGTAATCAGTGCCTGGGAAGATGGCACGGTTCGTGTAGGCGGCACTTGGTATCCGGGGCACTTAATTCTTACCCCGGAAACAATCATAAAAAATTGGCAGGTAACTCTCCCTGAGAATTTACGACTATCGCATTTAGAGCCGGTCATTAACTTAGATCCGGAAATTATTATTGTAGGTACTGGAATGCAATTAATTTTTCCAAATACCAGACTTACAAGGCTGCTTGCTGAAAAAAAAATCGGATTAGAAATTATGGACACGCCCGCTGCTTGTCGCACTTACAATGTACTCGTGCACGAGGGGCGTCGAGTGGCAGTGGCACTCTTTAACAAATAATAGCTGAGTGAATCAATCATGCATGCGAGGGGCTAAATTAAGTAGCTCAGAAGGTTCTATTGGTACACCGCCGCGTCTAATCTCAAAATGCAACCGAGGGGAACGCTCAGGCCCGAGTCCCATCTCAGCAATCTCTTGACCCCGTGCAACAATGTCTCCCTGCCGTACAAGCAATTTACGATTATATCCGTAAGCACTGAGATATACTTGGTCGTGCTTTAAGATGACTAACTCACCATAACCAATAAGCCCGCCCCCAGCATAAACAACTTGTCCTGACGACGACGCTCGCACAATTTGTCCTTCCTGACCTTCGATTCCGATGCCGGTCGGAACACCATCATCTGCACCAAAAACACTGACCACAGAACCTGCCGTCGGCCACTGCCAAGCGCGGAACTCTGGCCCATCCTGCATCATTGATGTAGTTGCTACCGAGGCTATGCTATCTATCGGACTGAGCCTCAGATGTTGCCCTATTTGAATAATGTCTGGGCTGCTCAGTCGGTTCCATCTAGCAAGATCTTGATAATCAATTCCATATTGCCAGGCGATTGCGTATAGGGTCTCATTTGGTCGCACAATGTGTGACCTTGTCTCATAGTTTATCAATGAATTTTTACAACCCAGAAAAAGAAAAAAAGAAAAAATGATGGAAATGCGTAGCACGATCAACGTAATGCAATATAGACAAAAGCTACCACTAAAAGACACATCCAGCCCAATACATTCACATACTGCCTAAGCCGTTCTTCCATATTTTCACCACCCCAGCGCAAAAGCCCTACCACCAGAAAAAAACGAGCGCCTCTCCCTAAAAAGGAAGCAACTATAAAAAATGGGAAAAACATCATTAAGGCTCCAGCCGCTATAGTGAATATCTTGTAAGGAACTGGAGAAAATCCTGCTATTAGTACTGCATAAAATCCGTAATCTAGGAACCAATTGTTAGCCCTGAGATATGCCTCCCAGTACCCAAAATACTCAAGCCATGGTCGTGCTGCATCCAAAGTTAACCAACCAAGCAAGTACCCGAAAATTCCACCGAGTACCGAGGCAATAGTAGTACCCAAAGCTAAGCGCCAGCCTCGCTGCGGATTAGCCAACGCCATCGGTGCAAGAATCACGTCTGGTGGAACCGGAAAAAATGAAGATTCTGCAAAACTTAAGGCTAGCAAATAACGCTCGGCTTGGGGGTGTCGTGCAAGACTTAAAGCAAGATCATAAAGTCGTAGGAAAATCTTCAATTTTCCATCCCCCCCAAAAGGGGCACGAACTTGACCTTGCCTAAAATTTCCTGACGAAAATCTTGTCCCTCACGAGTAATACATAAAAGATTCTGCCAACTACGATTTCCCACTGGAATTATCAGGCGGCCACCCTCAGCTAGCTGAGCCAGAAGTTTCTCAGGAACATCCTCTGGTGCGGCGGCCACTATAATGCCCTGGAAGGGTGCCTCACTCTTCCAACCCCCCCAACCGTCAGCTGCGCGTAAGGTAGTGTTGGTAATCTTGAGCTGACGAAGATGCTCCCGGGCGCGAGATAGTAAAATTGGAATACGTTCTAAGCTATAGATATGACAAAAAAATGGTGACAGCACCGCCGTTTGGTAACCACAGCCACAGCCTATTTCCAGAACCCTATCGAGCCTCTTTTCACTCGGATGATCTTCGATCAGTGCAGCTGTCATTAAAGCTACTATGTAGGGCTGGGAAATAGTCTGGCCAAATCCAATCGGTAACGCTGTATCCTCATAAGCCCGACTTGCAAGAGCCTCGTCCACGAAAATATGCCGTGGAACCGAACGTATGCGCTCGAGAACCTCTGTATTAGCAATACCCTGAGATTTAAGTCGCTGAATCAAGCGCTCACGAGTCCGGGATGAGGTCATACCTATACCACTGAAGCTTTGCTCAATCACTCCAATCTATCCAGCCAGCTTTCAATCGGCTGCAGCGCCCCATGATCTGTGAAATCTACCTTAATTGGCGATACAGATACCCGGCCATTACGCACCGCGTAAAAATCCGTTCCTTCGCCTGCATCCTGCTCAGGACCAGCGGGCCCTACCCAATAGATCAAACGGTTTTTAGGGTCCCGTGCAGGAAGAACTGGTTCTGCCTTATGTCTGCAGCCCAAACGTGTGGTTTGAATTCCTGTCAATTCCTCTATAGGGCAGTCAGGAACATTGATGTTTAAAATCGTTTCTCTAGGCAAAGGGTTTTGAAGCATGTGGCGTACTAGTCGTTGCGTGATTGTGACCGCAGTTTCAAAATGCCTCCCGCGCTCACCCGCCAATGAAACCGCTATGGCAGCTAAGCCTAGAAACCGGCCCTCCATGGCGGCGGCAACAGTCCCAGAATACAGCACGTCATCTCCAAGATTTGCGCCATGATTTACCCCTGAAATGACCATATCAGGCTCATCGTCCAGTAACCCAGTAATCGCTAGGTGTACACAATCCGCAGGTGTTCCATTTACGAAATAAACATTCGGTTCAGCCTGCTCCACCCTTAGTGGCCTCTCAAGAGTTAGAGAATTGCTAGCACCACTGCAATTGCGATCGGGCGCAACAACGGTGACCTCAGCGAGCTCCTTCAAGCTATCAGCAAGCAAGCGAATCCCTTGCGCCTGATAGCCATCATCATTGGAAATCAGTATCCGCAACTACCGTTACCTAAAACAATCACAAACAACATAACTATACTGGAGCAACAGCCCAGAGAGGGTAACAATCAAAATGAACAATAAAGAAGATCAACAAGCCTTCTCTAAAGCCATGCGTGGCGTAAAACCTATAAAACAGGACAAACAAATAGCTGAACATACACTCCCCACCCCTGATGCACATTTCAGTCGCTCTGCCCGGAAGCAATTACTCAAAGAAAGTCTCGGTAATTCGGGAGAAAACATGGAGCAACTGGCAGAAGAACTAATCTTTCGAAAACCCAGCGTATCAGACCGCACGTTCCGTAAACTACGACGGGGTAGCTTCAGTATTGAAGCAGACATTGACCTACATGGCCTCAGGACTAAAGATGCAAAAATATCTCTAAAATCTTTTGTAGCCAAATCCAATAAGCTAGGCCTACGTTGTGTCCGAGTGATCCACGGGAAGGGTCTCCGTTCTGGGCCTGCTGGCCCAATTCTGAAAACAAAAGTGACAGACTGGCTTGCCCAGTGGGAAGAAGTCTTGGCGCTGGTTTCGGCGCGCGTCCACGATGGCGGTGCCGGCGCAATATATGTATTGCTGCGCAAACCTCTCAAATAATCACTGCCGAGATTTAATCTCTCCATATTCACTCTTGCTCATCTACCGGAGGCTGGTAACGCGTAATCTGATAGAAAATCTCATCAATATGAACCATACCAAGTTCATTTCGTGCCCGTTCTTCTGCTGCCTCCAATCCTTCCTTGAGATCCTCTACCTCTGCCTCGAGTACTGCATTACGACTTTCAAGACTGCGATTATTTTCGGTTCTCTGCGTTACCTGCGACTGAAGTTTCCAAACCTCCCTAAGCCCCCCATCCGCTAACCAAAGTCTCGCCTGAAGAAATAGTAAGATGAAAGCTAACGTGAGAACTAAAAAACGCATAAAACCCTCACAACTTCACGGGAAATGCGTCAGCGCCTGCATAGCTCGCCCTGTCCCCCAATCGCGTTTCTATACGAAGCAATTGGTTGTATTTTGCAAGACGGTCGGAGCGGGATAACGATCCTGTCTTGATTTGTGTCGATGCAGTAGCCACAGCAATATCAGCGATAGTCGTATCCTCAGTTTCCCCTGATCGATGAGAAATTACAGCCGAATACCCCGCTTTACTTGCCACATCAATTGCATCGAGGGTTTCCGTTAATGTTCCAATTTGATTCGGTTTAACCAAAATGCTATTGGCTATTTCTTCTTTTATGCCAGCTTTTAAGATCTTTGTGTTGGTTACAAAAAGATCATCACCCACCAACTGAATTTTCTTTCTAAATTTTTTGCTCAAAAAACGCCATCCATCCCAGTCATCCTCAGCCATACCATCTTCAATTGAAATGATTGGGTAACGAGCGACTAAATCTTCTAAAAACTCAGCAAAAGCTACAGCATCAAAACTCAATCCCTCCGAGGCAAGTCTGTAGCTTCCAGCTGAATAAAACTCAGAACTTGCCACATCCAGTCCTAAGTAGATCTCCCTACCAAGAGTGAAACCCGAAGCATCCACTGCCTTTGAGATCACCTCTAGTGCAGCCTCATTAGATTTTAGATTCGGAGCAAAACCGCCTTCGTCACCTACTCCAGTTGCTAAAGCACGATCATTTAGCTCTTTCCTAAGAGCATGAAAAATCTCTACTCCGTATCTCAAACCCTCTGAGAAACTAGGAGCCCCTACAGGTAAAATCATAAATTCCTGAATATCCACGTTATTGTCCGCGTGGGCACCCCCATTAATAATATTCATCATCGGAACAGGCATTACATATTCATCGCGCTCGGCAAGATGTGCAAAAAGTGGCAGGCCTCGCTCGGTTGCTGCGGCCTTGGAACTAGCAAGAGAGACAGCTAAGGTCGCATTAGCACCTAATCTTTCCTTATTTTCAGTGCCATCAAGCTCCTTAATCCGCTGATCCAGATTCTTTTGATCTAAGGCCTCAAGTCCAATAACACAGTCGCGAATTTCTCCTCTCACGTTGGCTACCGCTTGCATCACACCCTTACCTAAATAGCGCGCAGTATCGCCATCACGTAGTTCCACCGCTTCCTTCGAACCTGTTGATGCGCCCGAAGGTACAGCAGCGCGGCCTCGCGCACCCGACTGGAGCTCTACCTCAGCCTCCACTGTAGGGTTACCCCGTGAATCCAGTACTTCGATACCGGTTACATCCGTAATCTTGCTCAATCAACCTCCGTAACTACCTACCTGCAAAGCTTCTACAAAAACGTAAAAAAAGAAATACGGGGACAGAAAATCAACCCCGAAAACTCTATCCACCAGCTACTCTCGGCAACTTTTGCTGTTGATAAACTCGGGCTGCGGAAACAAAGCTTGAAAACAAAACGTGTCCGTCCTTTGGGTTTGATGTAAATTCCGGATGAAACTGGCAGGCCAAGAACCAAGGATGTTCCGGTAATTCAATGATCTCTACCAAGCCATCGTCAGAAAATCCAGAAAAAACCATGCCAGCAACCTCAAGTCTTTCCAGATAAAGATTATTAAACTCGTACCGGTGACGATGGCGCTCACGGATACCGTCTTTCGCATAAATCCTTCGCGCAAGTGTATCCCCTTTCAATTGACAATCCTGAGCCCCTAAACGCATGGTTCCTCCCATCTCTGACAACTCGCTCCGCTCATGGCTCTCGCCGTCAATATCACGCCACTCGGTTATCAAAGCAACGACCGGATGCGTCGTGTCTGAGCCAAACTCGGTAGAATGAGCATCACTTAGGCCTGCTACATTTCGGGCAAACTCGATCACAGCAACCTGCAAGCCCAGGCAAATCCCCAAATAAGGAATTCTGCCCTCCCTCGCTAGTCGTACAACCTGTATCTTTCCTTCAATCCCCCTCTCACCAAATCCACCGGGAACAAGTATGGCATCCGTGCCACTAAGTATCTTTACTCCCTTGGCTTCTAATTCCTCGGAGTCAAAATACTGAATGTTCACACGGGTTCGTGTCTGTATACCCGCATGCAATAAAGCCTCTGTGAGAGAAATATATGAGTCTTTGAGGTCCATATATTTGCCAACCATCGCGATATTTACCTCAGCCTCCGGATTTGCCCTGGTATCAACCACAAGTTGCCATGCTGAGAGATCGGCTGGCTCAACCTTAAGCCCTAATTTATCCACAACAATAGTGTCGAGCCCCTGTTCTTTCAGCATCAATGGAACTTTGTATAAATCATCCACATCGACCGCAGAAATTACAGCCCGTTCTTCCACATTTGTGAATAACGAAATTTTAGTTCTCTGTTCTGCAGGCAGTATCTCTTGTGACCGGCAAACCAAAATATCGGGTTGGATACCGATAGAACGTAATTCCTTTACCGAATGCTGCGTTGGTTTTGTCTTAATCTCAGAGGATGTAGGCATAAAGGGTACAAGCGTGAGGTGGATATATATTGCATGATTTCTTCCGAGCTCAATGCCCATTTGCCGTATTGCTTCAAGAAATGGTAGTGATTCAATATCACCCACCGTGCCACCAATTTCCACCAAACAAACATCAGCTCCCATAGAACCGCGAATAACACTCTCCTTAATCTCGTCGGTAATATGCGGAATAACCTGAACAGTCGCACCTAAATATTCACCACGCCGCTCTTTAGCAATAACATTTGAATAGATGCGACCCGTAGTGAAATTACTATCGCGACCAGTTTTAGTGCGAACAAAGCGCTCATAATGACCTAGGTCTAAATCTGTTTCAGTACCGTCCTCCGTAACAAATACTTCACCATGTTGGTATGGACTCATGGTCCCTGGGTCGACATTGATATAGGGGTCTAGCTTCATCAGCCGAGCCTTAAGGCCCCGAGCCTCCAGAATAGCGCCCAGAGACGCGGAGGTTATACCTTTACCCAAAGACGAAACTACTCCGCCAGTGATGAATACAAATCGTGTCATTTCCCGTCCTAAAAGGCTCCCAAAAAGACTAGGGTCAACAAAAACCCCTCAGAACCTATTTTGTTGCATCGAGACGGTTTTACAAAATACCAAAAGAATTTGATTACCACCAGTCTAAGTCAAAAATCGTGTTGCCAAGCAGCTGCCTTTTGAGGTGCTATCGATTGAAAATTGAATGGAATCCCCAGACCACAAGTATGAATTCTACACCTAAAAGAATAAGGGGTGATCAGTCCAGCGCACCCTCCATGATGGCTCTTCTGGATATTCACCTATCTGGTTGCTAAGCCATAAGTCTCCCACTGCAACTATCTCCTCATCCCGAAAAAGCAGAGGAATACGGCTTCGCATCCAAGGTACTACGCCCGCATCCTGAAGCAATTTCTTCAAAGACCTACTATGTTTTGCTCCGGCCGGCCTAAAGCGCTCTCCGCCAACCCTAAAACCAACTGTAAGACCATTATTAGCCCACGAACTTGGCAAACCCTTGCCTTCCACCTGTTCTAGCACCAGCGTTCCTTCAGGGCCCTTCCAGGGCCTGTTGGCCGCAATCAAGCCTACATAATCGGGTCCTGATGGAGCCGACAATGGACTGAAGAGATATAGATGATTCCGATAAATTCGGGCCTCACTGCCTGGCCATTTTACCTGAGTCATCGCATCAGGCCTTTCTACAGCAAGGCTTTGCAGAAGCGTTTCCAATTGTCGAAAATTGGGTAATGGTAAATCTAGGTTAGCTAATAGGTAACGCACGAAGTTTCTCTGTTTTGGTTGGGGTAAGGCCAATATTTTTTTAACAGGGATTCGAGGGAAAAAATCTAAGTTATCGGCTTCCTCCCTAGCCACCTCATCCAAAATTAACTGAGCATCCACCATTTGCCGAGCGGCACGGCCCACAGTAGTTGGGCTACCTGGCCAGCGAGATAGTAATTGCGGCACTATCGCAGATCTCAAGTAGTTACGATCAAAACGCAAATCTAAATTTGATGGGTCATCGACGTAGACGATGCCCCAAGTTTTTGCCTGAGAGTGAATTTCATTCCGGGTCATCTCCAGCATGGGTCGGGCCATATAATGAACTCCAAAGCGCCTAAACGAAGCAATCCCCCTTAAACCCTTGACCCCGCTGCCCCGCAACAAACGCAACAAAATTGTCTCCAGCTGATCTTCGGCATGATGTGCCGTAAGCAATAGTTCGTTTGGCCAAAGCATTGATTCAAGGGCCTGATACCGAATTGTTCTTGCTTGGGCTTCCAAACTTTGGCCCGGCCTAGGCTTAATGCTTACCCTAAGACTCTCAAAATCTACCCCCAACGATACCGCAACACTGCGGCAATGATCCTCCCATTGATTTGAGTCAGAGTGCAAACCATGATTCACATGCAAAGCTCGTACCGGCATATGATTCAGTCTTGCTAGTCCTGCTAATAGGACACTTGAATCAAGCCCACCACTGAATGCAACACCATAACAAGCAACTTTTTCGGATGA
>CAJWKT010000038.1 GCA_913041665.1 uncultured Gammaproteobacteria bacterium
GTGGATGCTGGTCAGTACTATCGGGCGGCTGGTGGTGACGAGATTTTTGCTCTGGAGCGTCTGTCTGCAATAGTGAAGGAGGGCATAAAGGCCCAGTTCAGTCAGCGAACTGTTCAAGAGGTGGTCTCAGCCGAGCGTTCTGAGCTTATGGAGGGGATGCTAGTCCAGGCAAGAGCGAGCGCCCCCGCGCTAGGGATCGAGGTTGTAGATGTGCGCGTTATGCGAATCGATTTATCTGATGAGGTTAGTGGTTCCGTATATAGCAGAATGCAGCAGGAACGCGCCCGGGTAGCGTCGCAACTACGGGCAGAGGGCGCCGAAGATGCTACGCGGATTCAGGCAGAAGCGGATCGCGAGAGCACGATTATTCTTGCTGAGGCTTATCGGGACGGTGAACGCATTCGGGGTGAAGGTGATGCAGCTGCAGCTAACACTTACGCCCAAGCTTATACTCAAGACGCCGAGTTCTACTCCTTCTATCGAAGCATGCAGGCTTATCGGCAGTCACTTGGTCGCGAGCAGGATGTGTTAGTGCTGGATCCCAACAGCGAGTTCTTCCAGTTCTTGCTTCAGGAGAGGCCCACTGGAGCGCCGGAAGGCTGAAGCTGTTCGATTTTCAAAGTTATGACTTAGGAGGCTAGGGCATTGGCCTGGTCAGATCTTCTTGCGGGCTTTGCTTTCTTCTTAATCATCGAGGGCCTTCTGCCTTTTGTTAGACCGAATGCATGGCGTCGTGGAATTTCTATACTTTCCAAAATGCAGGATGGGCAGCTGAGACGAACCGGTTTCATTATTGTCGTCGCGGGCTTAGTTCTCCTCTATTTGGTAAGGGCTTAAGTTATGGGCCGCAGAGTCGTTGTAGTAGGAACGCAATGGGGCGACGAAGGCAAAGGCGCCATTGTAGACATGTTGGCTGGGCGTGCGGATGCTGTTGCTCGGTTTCAGGGTGGGCATAATGCCGGTCATACGCTTGTAATAGATGGTGAAAAGACGATTCTTCACCTGATCCCTTCTGGTATTCTTCGGGACGGGGTGATGTGTCTAATAGGCAACGGCGTGGTCTTGTCGCTTCAGGATCTAGTTAATGAAATTGACGAACTTACTGATAAGGGAGTTCCGGTATCCGAACGATTAAGAATTTCTGCTGCGTGCCCATTGATTCTTTCCTCCCACATAGTTCTGGATCAGTCTTGGGAAAAAATAAAGGGTTCCGATGCGATAGGGACAACCGGTCGCGGTATAGGCCCAGCGTACGAAGATAAGATCGCTAGGCGAGCTGTCAGGGTATCTGATCTGTTCGCTCCCGAGGCTCTAGAACAGAAGTTAGAGATTTTGCTTGATCTCCATAATTTTTTGCTTGAGCGATATTACGGGGCTGCGGCATTAGATTGTGGCAAAGAGCTTGACTCGCTACTAGGACTGGCGGAGCGAGTAAAGCCTTTAGTTGATGACATCACTGCGCTACTCAACTTGCTGCATCTTGAGGATCAAAACATTCTTTTTGAGGGGGCTCAGGGTGGAATGTTGGATGTGGATCTTGGCACGTATCCCTTTGTCACCTCATCAAATACCACGGTTGGCAGCGCTGCGACAGGGACTGGAATGGGGCCAGGCTATATGGACCACGTACTCGGCATAGTAAAGGCCTACACCACCAGAGTTGGCGCTGGCCCGTTTCCCACGGAACTGTTGGATGACATGGGAAGGCATTTAGCTGATGTCGGATCAGAGTTCGGCTCAACGACCGGACGGGCACGTCGTTGTGGCTGGCTTGATGCGGTGTTGCTAAAGCGAGCAGTGTTCACCAACAGCATTTCGGGGCTATGTGTTACTAAGCTTGATGTTTTGGATGGACTAGAAGAGATTAAAATTTGTGTGGGCTACCGATTAGACGGCCAACTGCTGGAAGGCCCACCTTTATTAATGGACCGGTATGGAGAGTGCGAGCCGGTTTATGAAATCATGGCTGGCTGGCTGGTATCTACCGAGGGTGTGACCGTCTACCAGGACCTACCTCAAAATGCTCGCCGCTACCTTGAGCGCATCGAAGAGATTGCCGGAAGACCGGTCGATCTTGTTTCTACCGGTGCCGCACGCGAAGCAGTCATTACCCGTCGACATCCTTTTGATATGCCCTAGGTATCTTATATGTTTCAGAAAAATGGCATTATTATGGGGACTTATTGTTCATAAATTGTCCGGAATAGTTTCTATCGGAACCGGTACTTTTAGACGGTCCGGGGGCATCGTAAGTCCCCGTTAGTTTTGGTCCCCAGCAGCCTTAGGAAAAATTTATAAGAGCGATGCACGGATGACAAAAAAAATAATAAGAATTTGCAATGGGCTGATTCCGCTATTCATTTTTTTGGGCTCCTCTGTTTTGGCGCAACAGGGCGGCGGTTTCTTTTCAAGGCCTGTGGAGCTTGAGCAGGACGTGCAGTTCTGGATACGCGTTTACACCGAAATCGACACAGACAGCGGCTTTATTCATGATTCAAAAAATTTGAGAGTGATTTATCAAACTGTTCATTTTTCTGCTGGGATGAAAGTTGGTGACCGCTCTCGGCAGATTCGAAGCTCCGTCAACGCCATCGAAAATGCACTACAGACCTTAGCCACAGGCAAGCGCGACGGCTTGAGTCAGGATGAGCAGCTGATTCTGGCCTTATGGCCAAAACAGGCGAGCAATAGCGAGTTGGCAGAAGCCTCTCGCCGAGTGCGTTTCCAGCTTGGACAATCAGATCGCTTTAGGGAGGGGATCACGCGGTCTGGCCTTTGGAAACCTTATATCCACCAAGTACTCGTTGGGCGAGGTTTGCCCACAGAACTCGCTGCACTTCCTCATGTGGAGTCTTCCTTTGACCCAACGGCGTACTCGAAGGCTGGTGCGGCTGGTCTTTGGCAGTTTACCCGCTCCACAGGGCTTCGCTATATGCGCATTGATCACGTAGTGGACGAACGGCGCGACCCCTTTCTTTCTACGGTGGCTGCAGCCCAGTTGCTTGAGAACAATTATCAGGTAATTCAGAGCTGGCCCTTAGCTGTCACGGCCTATAACCATGGTCTAGCAGGCATGCGCAGAGCGGCACGAGAACTGGGCACCCGGGACATAGCGGAAATTGTGCGTAACTACAAGGGCCGCACCTTTGGTTTTGCATCGCGCAATTTTTATGTCGCTTTTCTTGCTGCACTGGAGGTGGATTCAGATCCAGATAAGTACTTTGGACCTATTAGCCGACGGCCAGGGGCTGACACAGTTGTAACTAAAGTTCCTGATTATGTGGGCGTTGATAGTTTGCAAACGGCGCTCGGTTTGGCGCTAACGGAGTTAAAGGCGTGGAACCCGGCCTTAATGGAGTCTGTGTGGAGCGGTGACAAATTCATTCCTAAGGGTTTCAGTTTACGCTTACCACGAGGAAGCTCTGATCCGCAGAACCTGCTGGCATCCCTGCCCGTATCTCAGCGTTATGCGGTACAGCGCCCGGATGTTTATCATAGGGTGGGGCGCGGTGAGACACTTTCTGAGATTGCAGAGCGTTATCGGGTAAGCGTGTCTTCCTTGATGGCTCTGAACAGTCTTAGGAATCGCAATTTAATTCGTATCGGGCAGACACTGATACTGCCAGTGAGCGATGCAGGAGTAAGCGCCACACTCATGCAACAGGAGGGAGTTGCAACCTATACTGTACGAGCCGGCGACACTATTGGTCGTATTTCCCAGATTTTCAAAATCGATGAGCAGGTGCTGTTAGGGCAAAATGATGTACGCAACAGAAACTTGATTTACCCGGGACAACAGCTACAGGTCGCTCCCTTGGCCGCGAAGGCGTCCAGCCAGAGTATAGAGCCGGAGGTTGAAATGGCCCTGGCGTCTGATGAATTACCCTCAGCAGGCACATTGTTATCGGCTCCCGCCGTGGGCAGTTCCTGGGAGCAGACTCCTACAGCGATTGAGGTGCTGGGATCCAGCGAAATATCCATCGAGACTAATCTCTTAGCCAGCACGCAGGCAGATTTGGCTGCAGACCCAACAGACTATTCTGTAGCTGTCGATCGCACAATAGAGGTGCAAGCATCGGAGACGCTTGGGCACTATGCTGACTGGCTTCAGATCCGCACACAACAGCTACGCAACATCAATCGTATGTCGTTTGGTCAGGATGTAGTGGTTGGGAGCAACTTGGAACTTGATTTTTCGGTGGTGGACCCTGTTACCTTCGAGAGACGAAGGCGCACCTATCATCAAAAGATACAAGAGGTATTTTTCCAGACATATCAGATTAATGATACGTTAGATCATACGGTGAAATCAGGCGAATCCCTTTGGATTCTGGCACTTCGTACCTATCGTGTCCCCGTGTGGCTGGTGCGCCAATTTAATCCAGATTTGGATCCGGATCGGGTTCGTCCGGGCATGGTGATTAAGTTTCCGCAGCTCAATCCCCTTGCCGGCAAAAAAGACGCAGGTGCATAAAAGGTAGTCCAGTGTCCGAGAAACTCATTATTAAGCCTAGCCAAACTCCTGCCTTGGAGCGGGGCGGGGGAGTTGCCACCATCCCCCTAGTGACAAAGGCCAATGTCCCGGATGCTTCTTTTGCCTCTGGAATTACAAGCTTTCCCTCGGGTACTGGTGCGCCCATGCACTACCATAATTGTTCAGAGCAAGTCACACTTTTGGGGGGTAAGGGCGAGGTGGAGATTGAGGGCGAGGTCACGCAGTTGTCTCCTCATGACACAACTTATATCCCGGCTGGAAAGCCACACCGGTTTCTTAATACCGGCCAGGACCCTCTTCTCATCCTATGGGTCTATGGCGCGCGCGAGGTGACACGTACATTTGTGGAGACCGGTGAGACGGTAGAACACCTGTCCAGCAAGGATACCGTGACACCGTCAAATTAAAGCGGTTGGCAGCCAAAGGATGACTGTAAAGTCTTAATATGTTAGTGGAGTGTGTTCTCCAGTATGAGCAGCGGCGGACCGTTTTCTAATAGCTCGCCGAATTCTTCTTCATAGGAAGACATGCCTAGGGGTAGGTAGGCGCCGCCAAGAACAACATCTACATCATCGTCCCCGTCAATATCACCAACGTCCATTGTCATCCATCTTCCGGTCACAGTCTCAGGCTTACTAAAGGCTTCAAAGCGTAAAGCACCCTGATTTTCAAGATACACAAAAGTCTCTGGTTGCTCTGATGCGAAATCAGGGTAAAAAGAGATGGCTGCAATATCCAAATCCCCATCTTCATCAAAATCTGCAGACCTAGCCACGAAGGCGCCATACATTGGATAGAAATAAGCCTCTTGAAACTGATATTCACCTCGATTGAGGTAGATCCTGAGGCCGTGGTAGTTTTTAAGTGTGTTATACGGATCAGAATCCACGTTATCTCCATTGACCACAAGCAAATCCAAGAGGCCGTCATTATTGAAGTCCTCAAGGTCAAAAAAGGTGTGACCATAGGCTGCGTGGGTTTCCAGTATATTGATCACTTCAAATTCGTTGCCGCCCTGATTCTCCAGGAGCCGTATCCCCTCCCTCGCGTCGGCCATTAAAACCAAGATGTCTAGCAGGCCATCGTTATTAAAATCGTGGGTTTGGGCCTTAACGGACCCAGGGAGGTCCAGTAGGACATGCTCCACATAGGTACCATTTGGTTGTGATTCAAACCATGACAGGCTGCCCTGGGTGGAGCCAAAGCCACACACTATGAAATCGTTTTGGCCATCATTGTTTAGGTCTACAACTTCCATATCGGCCATCCGGTAGATCTGCTCTATCACTGTGGTAGGAGTCACATTCGCAATACTTTGATTTACCAGCGCAAAAGCAGAAATGTGGGCTGGCTTGGAGACAGATGATCCTTCCCCGAGTAGATCGCCTATGGATGCAAGATAAGCTGTACTTCCAACAAACTGAAGCGCTACGGGAGAGATCTCCGGATTAAAGCGGTACGGACCCACCACACGCGAACCCTGGCCGTCCAGTACCGTCAGCGTATTGAATGCGCTGTCACCAATGTATATTTCGCCGGCATCCTCCCGAATATGAACTAGAGTGATGACAGATACTGGGATGCTCTGGGCTAGCGGCCGGACTTGGAGCTGAGGAAGAGTCCAGTTCAGCCTTGGCTTATTCTGTTGGGGCACTGAGGTGTTCGGTGCTTCCTCGGTATAGTAGGAGCGAAGCGCTGCCCAGTCCCCCGGGCTTAGCAGGGGCTCTTCGGGGACTAAATTGTCCCGTGCCAGTGCCTCTCTTCGGCTTTCAACGTTGGACTGGGCGAATTCCGGGTGTTCCGAGAGGTAGCTGATATCCTCGATTCCCAACCAGTAGCCCATATAGCCTAGGGCGGGCCCCCAGCTTCGCCGCGGCAGAATGTCAGGCTCAGGTACCAGATGGCAGGCCCCGCAATAGACCTCTGCAAGCTCCCTTCCCCTTTCTACTTTATTTTGCTGATACACAACCAAGGCTACGGTTGCAATTACACCACTGATAACAGCCATCAATAAAAAAATTTTTTTCATTTGTTTAAACAATTTGCTCTAAAATTTTATAATTACATGTTTTTTAAATAATTTATTTATGATGGGGGAAACGGACGTCCAGTATATTTTCTCTTATGTTGGACTTAAATGTTTGACTTGTATGAATTCACAATGGTAGCTTAGGCTCCTGAATAGATTTGTATTGTTGTTTTTAGGCGACGACTTGGGGCGGTAAGTCACAGGTTCGTTGCTCATTGTTAGAAAATTTTCGGAGAAGCAGAGACATGTCAAATAATCATTATGTTCCGGTTAGCTTTGTTGCCTTAGTAATTGGAGTCTTTGGGCTGCTTGGCGGACAAAGCGCTTCAGCGCAAGGTGCCTCGGTACTGCTTGAGGAAGTAGTCGTGACGGCTAGACGTCGCGAGGAAAGCCTGCAAGACCTCCCGCTGTCCATAGCGGCCTTAAGTGCGGGCCAAATGGAAGCTCAGGGGATTCATTCCATTGAGGACGTTAGTGACTTCGTTCCGAACGTTACCCTGACGCAGTCTGACCGTATGAATAACACCCGAGTCGTCATTCGGGGTATTGGTGGTGGTCACCCGGATCCAGTGTTTGTGTTCGGTAGCGGTATGTACATTGATGGCCACTACATTCCGAACTCACTGGGCGGCTATATGGACACCATGGATATTGAGCGGGTTGAGCTTCTGCGTGGACCGCAGGGTACGCTCTTCGGTAAAAATGTGACCGGCGGAGCCGTTAACATTATTACAGCAAAACCCGGAGCAGACTTTGATGGGAGCTTTACGCTCCGCGCAGCTGAGGATGGCCAGGCCGATCTCCGAGGCATGGTGAATATTCCGTTGGGAGACACTGTTTTCGCACGGATCGCTGCATCCAGTCGGAGTTATGACGGACACTATTACAACCGGAATTTAAAAGAGACCGTCGGTGCAATAGACCGCACGTCCTACAATGCTGCGTTGCGGTTTGAGCCGAATGACAACTGGACTATCGACTTGAGCATCAATAAGGATCAGCGCAGGGACGACAACATGCCGATCCAGTGCGATCCCAAGGATGGCTCTGCTCCAGGCTGGGGTGGTAAGTCCAGCAAGTGGAAGAGCTATCCCGATGGGCGCTTGAACCATCTGGATCGGGGTTATTACCGGTCCTCCGGAGTCGCTGAGACAATGGGTGGGTATGGGACCACAGAGGCAACCGATGGTACGGGCATGGTGGCGGATCATGCCGCTGCCTGTGCAGCAGATGTAGCAGCTGGCGATTACACTACGTCCTCCGACCAGAGATCGTTCTCTGACTTGGACGTGGATTCATACTTTGCCACCGTGCAGTGGGGATCCAACGGTGAGATCGGTGGACTGGATGACCTGAACATGAAGTTCCGCTATTCCAGTCGTGAGACCGATTATGACTATCAGCAGGACCGGGACGGTAGCTTCTATGATATCGACAACATCGGCATGCCGACCTGGGCAACCAGCACGGGTGGTGATGTAGGTCAGGATAATGATACCGAAGGCTGGGAACTGCTTTTCGAAGGTCAGGCCAGTGACCGACTTTCTTTCACCGTGGGTTACAACTACTTCTACGAGTTGGCCAGAAATGGTGACGGCGCCTGCCGCTCTGCTTTTGAGGCCAGTGGCTTTGCAGCAGTCACCAGTGTCAAGGATAAACCTACGCCTACGAATGGGAACGCAGACGGGAGTTCGGGCGTGAATTGTTCCAGCATGATTTCTGCCCTGTACTTCGATCTTCTGCCGGGCTGGTTCCTGCCTTTTGCCAACAGCTCCAGAATCGAAAATGAATCAAACGCCTTTTTTGCGCATATCACCTATGACATCAACGACGACTGGACGTTGGATATCGGCGCACGAAACACCACAGATGACCGGAATTTCTGGAATCTGGAATCCGCGATTGATGGTTGCCAGATCGAAGAGCAAAAAGCCGGGGGCGGCAGGGGCGATGTCCAGAACAGAAAACTGGGCGCAGGACATTCGATCACTGCACCGGGAATGTGCCGTTACACTTATAATGTAACCTTCGCGTCTGCGATTTTGGACGGGTTTTATAACTCGGCAGCTGATGAGTTTAGTGCGACGACACCGATGCTCAGCCTGACCCGTAATTTGGCAGCCGGTGGAAACATGGATGAGGGCATGGTCTATTTCTTGTACTCCGAAGGTTTCCTGACCGGTGGTTTCAACACTGAGGTCAACTCACAACTGCCACAAATTAAAAACTTCCTGTCTTATGACCCAGAGTCAGTAACCAATTATGAGATTGGCTTTAAGGGCACGTTCAACAATGGGCGTATCCGGCTGAATGCGGATTACTTCATGATGGATTATCAGGACAAACAGGAATCCATTTCCGTAGCAAACCCAGATGCTCTGTACGGTGTTGATGAGACCTTGGGTATTGTTACCAATGTCGCCTCAGTGGATATCTCTGGTATTGAGTTTGAGTTACGTGCCAATGTTTGGGACGGCGGCTTTCTCTCGCTGGATCTCGGTACGCTCTCCAATGAGTATGACGCGTTCAAATATGCCAATCCAGAGGTTTCAGGGAGCTTCATTGATAATTCCAATAATACTATTCAGGATTTGTCGGCTGACTTTACGATGAACATAGGTGTTGAGCACACGTTCAATCTGAGTAACGGTGGAACGTTTACACCGAGAGTCAATGCCTATCATTCTGACGATATTGACTACCGCGTATCGAGCCGGGGCGCCCCTCCATCGCAGTGTAACCAGCCTGCGTGGACCAAGGTTGGCTTCCGAGGTACCTATGTACCGGCGCAGGGCAATTGGAGGATGTCAGTCTTTGGTGACAATATCACTGATGAGCGCATCCTCGAAATGTGTGGAGCGTCTCGCGGTGTCTACAAGCAACGCTACGAGAGACCAGCGTATTGGGGAATCGAGTTCACCGCTGACTTTGGTGAATAATTCCTAAGTATTGATTGGATCGATTTTTGCTTTATGCACGGCACCTCTTCGGGGGTGCCGTGTTTTTTTTGTCTCCATTTCTTCGTGCAGCGTCCGCAAAATAATGCTTAGTTCTTTCTCGCAGGCGATTTTTTATGTGATGATCAATGTGGTGCGAGGTATTGTGGGTAGAACATCTGCCTGTCCCTCTTTGGTCTGCGCGCAAAGATGGGTGGTGTATGCGCGTTAAAACTATAATAGTTTCTTGTGCGCCCCTAGGCGGACTCCCGGGAGGTTTCGAATGAAGTTTGGTGTGATTTTTATTACTTCTTGGCTTGCCTTGATGGGCAGCCTAGTATCTGCTCAGGGCGAACTGTCCGAGCCTGAGTATTCGGTTATTTTTGAAAAGGACGTGCCCATACGGGTGCGTGACGGTACTGTTCTTCGTGCCGATGTGTATCGGCCCGATGTGCCGCAGGGTAATACAGAGAAGTTCCCTGTGCTGCTCAGTCTGTCGGCATACCAAAAGGTGATGGATCGGATCCTGCCCCATGAGCCCCCGTTCACGCACGTGGAACGTCCGGAGCCCGACTGGTGGGTCCCTAGAGGTTATACCCTGGTTTTTATCGATACTCGGGGGACCGGGACCTCACCAGGGCAATCCGACCTATGGTCCATGCAAGAGGCCTGGGATTACTATGATGCTATTGAGTGGGCCGCCGATCAGTCCTGGAGTAACGGTAAGGTTGGGCTTGTTGGTGTTTCCTACTATGCGATCACCCAGTGGAATGTTTCCAGCCTTCAGCCACCATCGCTTACTACCATCGTTCCCTGGGAAGGCTGGGCCGACATGTACCGGGATTCCGTTTTCCATGGCGGAATCTTTAACCAGGGGTTTTATGGACGCTGGTGGCTGGATGTGCGAGGAAAACAGTTACTTGAGAATACCCGTGCTGATAACTCGGCCGCGCTCAGCGAAGACCTGATCTACAATTTTATGGCCCATCATCTTGATAGCCCGTGGTGGGATGAAGTTAAGTCCCGGGCCCAGTTCGACAAAATTACCGTACCCCTTTACAGCTCCGGCAACTGGGGCGGCTGGAATCACCACATGCGCGGTAACGTAGACGGCTATGTCCGCTCCGCCTCAATCCACAAGAAGCTGGAGATGCATATCGGGGGTCACACCGATGCCTTCTATTCTGACGAAGGTAAGCATGAGATGCTTCGCTGGTATGACCACTGGTTAAAGGGCAAGGATACCGGAATCATGGATGAACCCCCGGTCAAGCTTTGCATCCGTACTAGTGTGCGTGAATGTGAGTGGCGCTTTGAGAATGAGTGGCCGCTAGCTAGAACGCAGTACCGGCGTTATTACCTGAACCCGGAGGCCGCGGGGGTTGTCCAGGACGCTGTTCACGACGCGATACTTACTACCACGCCCCCTTCAAGGGAAGGTCAGTTGGTCTACCCCACGGGGCCAGAGGCATATTCCCGGGGATTGGCAGGCCAGCCTACGCTGACTTTTGTGACTGAGCCAATGAGCGAAGACGTTGAGATCACCGGCCACAGTAACCTGGTTATGTGGGTTTCTTCCGAAACAGATGATATGGACATTTTTGCGTATCTTCGCAATATGGCCCCTGATGGAACCGTAGAAACGTCGACCCGGGGTATTTTGCGGGTTGCGTTGCGTAAGCTGAACCCTGAGCTTTCGACCCCATACCGGCCCTACCACTCACATAACGAGGAACAGAAATTGACTCCCGGGGAGGTTGTTCCGGTTCAGGTGGAAATCTGGGCCACGAGCATGGTCTTTAAGGCGGGCCATCGTATTCGGTTGGATGTGCAGCCCCATGATGGGCAGCATTATTTTGCAGCCTATGCGTTGGGTAATAATACGATCTACACCGGTGGTGACCGGGCATCGTACATTCTTCTGCCGTTCGTCCCGGCAAAGTAACTAGGGCCAAGGAGTAGAGCTTATGCGTTCCGCACTTTTTTTTATTGCCGCAAGTATTTTTTTCACCGCTTCCTTGGCGCAAGAGAACCAGAGTGTTGATCCCACCTGGCTGTACGTACCGGAAGCGGTCACTGAGGATGAGCCTGTGTTGATAGAGCCGGTCATGGGCTCAGATATTCCGGTGGAGTTGCGTTTTGTGGAGCTGCTGGACGGTGTTTATGCTCCGATTGGTTTCCGGAAGCCTGGGGGGGCCGGCCCGTTTCCTACGGTTGTTTTCGCGCACATGAATGGCGGGTACGGCTTGCGCTGGATCCGTGAGTGGACCCAGTATGGCAGTGGCACGCCTGAGGCATTTCTTGATGCCGGCTACGCTGTGGTGTGGATGCGTTACCGAGCTGAAGTGGACACGCCTTATGGTTCCGAGCTCACTGTTAGGGAGTTCCAGGGCCGGGATCGCTGGAGTCGCGGACCATTGGAATATGAAGACGCTATTTCCATCATCGAGTATGTTAAACAATTACCTGCCGTTGATTCAGACCGTGTGGGCTGGCTCGGGGTGAGTCATGGTGGCGAGATGCTCCTCAAGATTGCCTCGGAATATGATGGTTTGCGCGCAGGCGTCGCTAGCGAGCCGGCGGCCATGGATTATCTTGCCAAGTTCCCCCCGGATCCGAATGCACCAGCAGAGCCACCGCAGTCGGAAACAATGACAGAGAATACGCCGGAGATGCAGGAGGGCGCAGTAAGGCAATTGAGAAGCCAAATTGATATGCCCCGAGCCATGGCACGCATCAATGCAATACAGATGCCCATTTTTGTTATAGCTAGGGACCGAGACCACAACCAGGCAACCTTCAGGTTGGCTTATGAATTGATGCGGGACGCAGGTAAACCAGCAGAATGGAAGTCTTACGATCATGATTATCATGGTTTCATATTCATTCAGCGCGATAACGGTGGTAACTATCATCCCGACCTGCTACAGAGAGAGGTGGTCGAAGATTCCATTGCTTTTTTTGATCGGAACCTCTAACAGGAAAAATTAGTTAAACGCAATGTTGTCCTGTATCCCATTGGGCTCTTTGTTTGTTTTCTAGTAGAGCAGAGCCCGCAACTCATATTTGGAATTGCTGATGAGGCCGTCATTTTCAACAATGGGCGTGCCGCGGTGAGCGGAAGGAATGTTGATTCGCAAGACCAAGACCAAAATTTAAATGAGCATCTGGGTATTTTTTAAGAAAAAAGGAGACAGATAATATGCTTTATTCGTGTAGCCCGGGCCTTGGCTCTACTGCCCGCGCATCCCGTGCGTCATCCGATCACGAGAATGTAACGGTCGACATACATTGTCACGTCTATGTACCAGCAGCAGATGATGCTGTGGCGGACTCGGAAGTCATAGGCCCAGAGGATATGTTCACATTCGCCAATCAGGCCACAAGAGACGTGAACCGGGCACAGATGGAGACGATCAACAGCAAGCTTACCTCTATCGAAGAGCGGTTAAAGGACATGGATTCAATGGATATTGATATTCAGGCTTTGTCACCTGCCCCACCCCAGTATTACTACAATATTGAACCAGAGCTAGGTCTTCTATCATCTCAGATTATTAATAACCGGATCGCAGAGATTGTCTCAGAGTATCCAGACCGTTTTGTTGGGCTCGGTACAGTACCCATGCAGGAGCCACGGCTTGCCGTAACTGAACTTGAACGAATGATTAATGAGTTAGGTATGCGTGGCGTTGAGATTTGTACAAATGTTGCGGGTGAGGAACTATCTGCCGATCGGTTCAAAAATTTTTTTGCAAAAGCAGAAGAGCTTGACGCCTTGATCTTTATGCATCCTAACGGTTTTTCTGAAGGGCGTCGTTTGGCTGACCATTACCTGATTAATGTGATTGGAAATCCTTTGGACTCTACGGTCGCGGTTAGTCATCTAATTTTCGGTGGCGTGCTCGATGACTATCCGGGTCTAAAGATCTGTGTTGCGCATGGCGGCGGTTTCCTGTCTGCTTACTCGGGGCGCATGGATCATGCACACGGTGCTCGAAAGGATTGCCGTCGCTGTATTGAGCATCCACCCACTACTTATCTGAAAAGACTCTACTTTGACACAGTAGTATTTACACACCATCAGCTGGAATACCTCGTGAATCTCTATGGTGCCGATCATATTCTTCTCGGCACGGACTACCCCTATGATATGGGGATGCAAGACCCAGTTGGTTTTGTAGAGAGTTCAGCTAACTTGGACCAGAAGCAGAAGGTTGCAATTGCCGGTGGTAATGCTGCTCAATTATTGAAGATAGGAACTGGTGTTTCCCATGAGTGATTCGAATTCAAATGTCGGTATTATTGGGCTTGGTATTATGGGTTCTGCTATTGCCGGTCATTTAGTAGCACGAGGTAATGCGGTGATTGGCTTTGATACTGACCCGGAACGATGCCAAGAGGCAAAATCAATAGGCGTTTCCGTGAAGGACTCAGCTACTGAAGTCGGTATCGACTCTAAGGTTGTACTTACCAGCTTGCCAAGTGTTAACGCACTGAACGTTACAGTGGATGCATTGCTGCTGCAGCCTTGTGAGTCTGTTCTGTTAGAGCTGAGCACACTACCCCTGGATGCAAAACTTGCTAGCCATGCACAGCTCGCTGAGGCTGGTATTGAGCTTTTAGATTGCCCCCTAAGTGGTACAGGTGCCCAGGCAGTAGCCGGTGACATTTCCGTGTATGCAAGCGGGGATCAAGTGGCTTATGAGAGTTGTTTGTCTGTGGTGAAGGATTTTTCCCGGGTCAGTTATTATCTGGGGGCCTTGGGTAATGGCACAAAGATGAAGTTTGTAGCTAATTTATTGGTTGCTATCCACAATGTTGCGACGGCCGAGGCCATTGTTTTGGGAATTGAGGCGGGCCTGGATCCGGACACGCTTTGCGAGGTTGCCGGTTCTGGTGCAGGTGCATCCCGGGTGCTGGACCTGCGTGGCCCGATGATGGTGAGCGAACAATATGAACCAGCATCCATGAAGCTTGATGTATGGCAAAAGGATATGGCTTTAATCAGAGATTTCTCGGAAAATTGCGGTGTCAAAACCCCACTCTTTTCTGCCAGTGCGCCGATCTACGATGCCGCGATTGCTCTTGGTCACGGACAGAGAGATACAGCTGCCGTTAGAAGTGTACTGCAGAACATGGTGCGCAGTGTATGAGCATCCCAAAGAGCAAAATTCGAGACAGGATAAAGATTGTTTGGGATATACCTATCGAGATGGATGGTGGCTAGAAAAAACATTATAAAAAAGGTAATTTTTTTGTCATCAATAGTAGTATTACTGCTGCTTTTTTATTTCTTCTTCTCTCCCTACCAAAAGTGCATGAGAGATTTGAAGCCTCATATTAATGTTAGGGCCAGTGTGTGCTCGCAAAGTACTATTTGGTAGCTCTTCAGTTAGAGGTAAAAAAAATGGTTATTTTTCCCCGTGTTGTTTTGGCCCTTGCCGCATTTTTGGCATCCCTGACGGCGCTGGCCCTGGAAGGCACTCTGCTGGTAGCTAATCGTGAGGGTGGGAGTATTTCGTTTTTTGATTTAACCACGGAAAGGGAGATTGCTCGTGTACCCATCGGTCCCGAGATCCCACATGAAGTGGCAATTTCCCCGGATGGTAGGTGGGCGGTAGCAGGCGAGTATGGGCCCAACGGATCACCTGGGCAGCGGTTAGTCGTGATTGACATAGTGAGTGCCCGTGTTGAGGGCTATATTGATCTGGGGACTGAATCCAGGCCGCACGACATGAGGTTTCTACCTGACAGTCTTCGCGCAGTCTCCACCATGCAGGATTCGGATATGTTGGCCTTGGTGGATATTTTTTCCCTTGAGGTTATTCGTAAGTATCCCACTGGTGGCCGTGAGGGCCACATGGTGCGCCTTAGTCCTGATGGTACCCGTGCGTACGTAACTAGTCGTGGAGCCGAAGGTACCTTGTCCGTAATTTATCTGGAAGAGGATATTGAGCCAACGGTCATTGAAACAGGTCCGGGGGCTGAAGGGTTAGCTGTGACGGCTGATGGGGCGGAAGTTTGGGTGCTGAACCGTCAAGAGACGACGATCTCCGTCATCGACACACAAAGTTTGAAAGTTGTGGAAGAGGTTTCTTCTCATGCCTTTGCAGGGCGCGCCGAAAGCCTAGAGACGGGACAAATTGCCGCTGTAAATGGAACGACAGGCCAAGAAGTGGGCGGCTATTTGCGTCTTTACGATGCCAAGAGTCGTGCTGTATTGCAAGATTTGCTAATACCCGGGGATCAGTCAGGCACGGGCGGTTACGGCTTGCTGGCAGTTGAAGAGGTGCTTTTTGTGGCAACTCGCTCGGGTGGCTCGATTCTCATTTATGACCTTAAAGATCCTAGCACCCCTTTTACGTTAGCGGATGACCACGAAGGGCCAGATGGAATGGCTTGGACGCCGCTAAGACTTAACGTTTTCCAGAATTGACACAAAGAGTCAGCGCGTAACGCTTTGTGGTCTTAAGCCTTTTAGGTACCTACGTTTATTGGCTTTGAGTATCTTTCGGTACTCCACTGTAATGTTGAAACTAGCAATAACGTAAAACATTTCAAAAAGGATAGGAACACACATCCGTGTGCTCCTATTTGCCTGATTACCCTCCAGCAGCTCTTTTCTTCAAGAGTTGGATCAGTATCAACACATCCTCCGCTGCCATCCGCCCAATCGGGCCCGTACTGTACGTGCCGGACAATACCTTCCCCTCTTCATCAAGAATGAACTCGGACGGTTGGATGATGGCCCGTTTATCCTCCCACCAAGAACCCAATGCATCTGCTATCTCACGTGTGACACCATGGGCCACCGGAAAGCTGACTTCCTGCTGCACTTCCTCCGCATGCTCTTCGTTGTCGACAGAGCCCGCAAATACGGAAATCCCTTCCGCTTCATACTCGCTTTTCAATTTCTCGTAGCCGACCAACTGGCGGCGACAAAACGGTCACCAGTGGCCACGATAAAAAAGCACTACCGCGAAGTCAGTGCCGATGTCCTGGGGCAATGAGATCTGCTGCCCCCCCACGATTTGCAACTGCAGACTAGGGAAGCTTGATCCTACACTTAATTTCTCTGCCATTGTTTTTATTTCTCACTTTGAAAGCTACTTGCTCCAGCATACGACAGATATCCACCGAAACTTTGTTAGTAAAGAGCGTGCTGCAGGGGTAAGGTCACGATACACAAGAGTGGCGGACCTTAAAAGCCGGTCAGAAAATCTTACGGGTACACGGACGGCATTCTGTCTGCCCGGTATATGGACCAACCAACTCCATCTTGCTTCAGCTGCATTTCCCACACTTTCTCCACAGGTTGGGTATGGGTTATTTCCATTAACCGTGCCCAGCGCTGAGTGCCCGGACCTGGGGGTGCATTGATGCCATCTGAGTTGGTTTCTGCTCCACCCACATTCACCATTACAGTATCTGCTTCCGGATGCCAGTCCACGTCGCCTAGGTATCGTCCATAGAAATTTTCCTGTTCAGGCCCATACACCCAGAGCTGTCTAACCTCCATGGCTTCTTCATCAACCGAATACTCAACCGCCCGACTGTAACTTTCGGTCAGTGGCATTTTATTATTGTAGGGGCTGGCTCTGGCGGCACCGTTGTCGAATAGCAGGTAGGTTCCGTTTTCAGTATGTGAGATTGCGTGATGCTTATAGGACCATCCTACATCACCTACAGGCGTGAGCAGTTTTTTGCTCCAGGGTTCATTCCAGTTTTCGTGAGTTCCGAGGATCCACACGAGCTCACCTGTATCCATGCTCACTTTAATGACTGCATCCTGATAGGGAACCGACATGATGAAGGAGTTATCCTCTTCCTCATAGATAAGTGCATTACCGTGGGTCCAGTCATGTACAACTCCCTCAACGACCCCGTCGTAGTGGGTTGCCCAAAAATCTTCCCTCAAAGAGTTATAGCCAATGCGGTAAGGGTCCAGTATGTCAAATAGACTCCACTCGTTGATCACTTCACCCTCGGGGGTAAATTCAACGACCACATCACCGATTACATTTGCATTCGCTCTTGGAGCGTTGGGATCTGTCTCGCTCGTATACCAATCTTCAATAGCACGGTGCTCAGAGCTCATGAGTAGGAAATTACCGTTTGGGAGCTCGGCGAAATCATGATGAAAGGAGTCAGTTTCCACTGCGATACTGTCCGGTGCTGGGTTTTTCGCTGTCCCGGTGAAATGCCAGCGGCGATGAATATTCCCAAGCATGTCGATCTCAACCATTCCATCAGTCCCCGGCCAGACCTCGTAAATCAGGTTGCCGTTTTTGAGTCTCCGTATATCGTGAACTCGATGGTTTCCCGGTAGGTAGTACCAGATGATTTCACCTTCATCGTCAACGATGATGGCAGGCGAGAAGTTTTCAGGTGAAGACCTCCCGCTTGCATCCCAACGTCCGTTGATATTAAAGATTGTTACACCAGGTTCCATGCGGTCCCGGTCATGTGCGGCTATAACAGGCACTGGAAAAGCATCAGGTAGCGGCGGCGTTACAAAGATCTGCGTTTCTGCTTTAAATTCGTTACCCGCGCTATCGCGAAGTGTAGCCGTGATGTTATGGCTACGATCTGGACGCATACCAAGCACTGGTATTTCATGGTCCATGCTGAATTCTTCATTAAGATCAACTTCCCAGGCTCGGTCTCCATCAGCAAAATGCAAGGAAATGACTCGGGTAAATTCCTCGGTGGTAAGGCTGAGAACTGCTGCCAACGGTACAGTCGGGTTGGGGTTTGGTGTAAGGCTTATGCTGGTCACTCCGAGTGTGTCGGTTTGGCCTGTCTCCGGGGAACCATTACAGCCAAGTAGCAGAAAGCAAACTGTTATTAAAAGGCTGCTCGTTCTCATGAACCGTGCTCGTAGTTTCATAGCGTTAAGTCTCCTACCAGCTATTAAAATAAATTTCGTTTATTTAATAGCTACTGTTTTTTTGAATATGTTGCTTAATGTAGTTCAATACTGCGGGGGTAACCTTAGAGGTAGCTGCTAGTATTTCCGCTTGACGTTGATGCCCGACAGGCTCAGGTACGTAGCTAAGGATACGTTGCGCTTCTTCTCGGTAAGCGCTTGTTTTGAGTGCTGTCAAAAAACTTGCACGGAAGGCTGCCACCGCCTCTTGATTCATGTTCGGTGGCCCAAGAAAAACATGCTGCATTGTCTGATCAATTTCCAGCATTGTCAGGATGGACTCCCACGCCAAGCCTGAGGGCGCCTCCCCATGAATTTCTTCGTAAAGTGCTGGAAGTGAAGCAACGCCAGGGACCAATGGATTTTGTACCAGTTCACCGTTCTCGTTCAGTAGCGGCATACTGTAAATAGGCATACCAGTTCCATTATCGTTTAGTTGAGGCACTACTTGATTTAGATAAGCGTGAGCAGCGTCTGTTGCAACATTAACTTCACCGCTGATTACTGCTGCTCTAATGTTGCCACTGCTCGGGTAGCCAGGAATAAACGTATAGCTGGCCCCAAGCAAATCCAAGCCCATCGTACTGATGATCATTCGGCCATGCTCGGGTGCCATCCCGCCAAAGATCAATCGTTGTGCATTGGTAATGTCACGTGGGCGGACAAGCCCGCCCGGCACAACATCCGTACGGGCATAGATTACAAGCCCTGCAATTTGAACACCGCCCAGGGGAGTAAACTGATTGTACTTAAAAGAAAACCCCGGTAACTCTAACAACTCTCCTAGAGAAGAGCGTGGACCGTAGTAGACAGTGGTTCCATCTTTAGGAGCCTTCAAGAGTACGTATAGATGCGCGTTCAAACCCGAAGCACCTGGCATGTTATTAACGATCACAGTGGGCTTGCCTTCCAGATGTTCCTCCAGGTGCTTAGCTAAAAGTCGCCCTACAGTAGACCCACCTGCCGCAGCATCAAGTCCAATGATGACGGTGATAGTCTCGCCTTCATAATATCCAGCCGCTAGCCCAGCACCTGGTGCTATTGCTGTTAATAAGAGGGCGGTTAGCGCAAGCCTCAAAGGACGACAGCGTGTGGTTTGGTCAGTCATAACTACTTATAATTTTCATATGGTTCTAAAGGCTGAACTTCGCTATTGTTGCCTGTGTCTAGTTGGATCGCAAGACAAATAAAAGGTGTCTGGGTATTCGTTCGCTGTCTGGAGACATGACGTAATGAGGGTAATGGCATTGCTCAAATTGACACATATTTTCCAAATTTTCGCGTATTGCGGAATTTTCATATTATTTTTTGGTGATTTTGCCAGCGCAGAGCTTAGGCAGGTGGTGATCGGAACAAACCCGGCCGGCACTCATGCGTACGCGGCGGGAGCCGGTATTGCGAAAGTGATTCAGGACACACATGGAATTCGGTCTACCGTTCGACCTTTCTCGGGTTCGTCCGCGTACTTGCCTTTGCTGCACAGGGGGGAGATTACGCTTGGCCTGAATACGAGCATCGACTCTTATCTCGCCTATTCAGGATTGGATCCCTATGGGGCCCCAATGACCAACCTGAGGCTACTTGCCCGCGCATTTCCCCTTTACATCATGTATATGGTTCGAGCCGACTCAGATCTTTACAGCGTAGAAGACCTACTGCAAAAGCGGGTGGTGGTGGGTGTCCGTTCTAACATTTCGATGGGAGCACTACATCGGGCGATTCTGGCTACTGGTAGTCTTGGCAGCGGAGACATTAATGCACTCACAGTAGGTGGTCTTCCGGATGGGGTACGGCTTTTGATTGAAGGGCGGGCAGATGCGGCATCCATTGGCCTCGACACAGCACTCATGTTGCAGGCTCACGCAGCGGTTCCGGGGGG
>CAJWKT010000039.1 GCA_913041665.1 uncultured Gammaproteobacteria bacterium
GCTCTGCTTGACTATTCATTCCGTTACTTTGCCTGGCGGTGGAGGTAATCCAGTACACCTCCTGCGAGATTTATCATTCGATGCTTGCGATAGCAATATTAACGAGCGTCAACTTTGGGAATTGCGGACAGAATGGACCGGCCCTGAAAAAGCAACTGCTGAGAGGACTTATGCTGTAAATCCTGCTAGTACTTTTGGTATGGGCATGGGCATGGGAAGGCTTCGACCATAAGATTTTGTGATACCGCTTAAGTGTTTTGCTGTATTTATCTGGATCAGTACCAAGCGGAACATCAGAGCGAACATCAAAAAAAATATCTATGTTCGGGTAGACCTAAAAAGAAAGCTTGAATGTATACGTTTTACTAGGATAATAAGGCCTAACTATTTGATATTTAAAGTAATACCAATTCTCGGTGCGCCCCGAAGAGGATTCGAACCTCTGACCTTCCGCTTAGGAGGCGGACGCTCTATCCAACTGAGCTATCGGGGCAATCGTCTATTCAACGCCCAATTTGGGATGGTCGGTTAATTACTACGGCAACTTCATCTCCCACTCGAAAAGTCATAAGGTCTTCTCCTACAACAATCGGCCCGCTGTAGGTCGTCCTTGTTTTCTGGATCAACTCATCAAAGGAAAGATCCCTTGTCACCATATGGGCATAGACAGCCAGTTTTGGCTTGACCTGGGCAAATACCCGCCCCGCTTCGGTGGCAGTCGTGTGGTGACCCATCACTACGTTCTTAAATCTTGGGTTCCTCGCAATAAATCCCTCTGAAGCATCGCTGACCTCGTGAATTAATAGGTCTACACCTTTTGTTGCCTTAACAAGTGCCTCCGAGTATTTCGTATCTCCAGACAGCGCAACAGAACGACTACCCCAATCGATGCGGTACCCGAAGGCCGGCTTAACCGGACTGTGGTCAACCTCAAAGGCGCGCACCGAAACATCGCCATCCCGCCATACGAACCCATCCTCTAATTCCGTTACATCGAAACCAACGCCGGACTCCAAGGCTCCCTCAAAAATGCGAATATCAATATCGAATGCGAATGCCTGTCTAAGATGCTCCAGCATACTCTGAGTACCAGTTGGCCCGAATACTCGCAGTGGTTGCGCCCTCCGAGAAAATCCCCAGGTTGCAAGCCATAGACCGGGAAATCCCATCACATGATCCGAGTGCAAATGGGTAAAAAAAACGGCGCTGATGTCAGTGTCGAAACCTGCCGCCTCGGCAAATCTCTGGAGGACCCCTCGCCCCGCATCAAACACGTACGCCCGATCCCCAGCCTCGACCAGTATGCTGGGTCCAAGCCTATCCGGCTGTGGAAAATATTCACCACTTCCCAACAAGGTAACTTTTAATTCCTGACCAAGAGCTAACGCGGACATCAAAAAAAGCGCCACAACAACAAAGATCATTCGTGGAAATTTTTTCATGACTACAACTTCCTAATTCGTTGGCCTAAATCAAATAAGGGACTCGATCAACCATCCTGCCCCATTTTAAGAGACACATTTTCAGCCCATCGATCCCAAAAACAGGGTCACTGCGATACCAAAAATCGCCACACCAATCAAAATTTTCACTAATGTTATTCTCATACATGTGCCTTACTGAACCACAGAATTAACGGAAAAATGAGTGACAACCAGCTATATAGGGCTATTCTACTAGGATTGTTCATATCACAGGGGGATCCAGTTGCCTCTAGCGGCACACAAACACTATCATTACGGCCCAGACAGAGGGCAAGCGGTCCTTCTGGGGTATTTCTTCGGTCATTTAGTTTCGTAAACTACATGGGGGAATTTAGTGATGCGCAGTCAAATTCTAGGGATTTTTATTTTTGCCGGTGCACTGCTTCTAGGCCCTAGGCTCTCACTGGCTCATCATGGAGACGCAGGACGCTATGAAGATGACACCATTGATGTTGTGGGTACGGTAGTGGCCCTGCAACTGATTCACCCCCACTCCAGTATTATTTTTGATGTCACCGATGAAAGTGGGGCAATGGTCAGATGGAGAGGAGAGTTCACAAATCCACGCACACTGGCCGAACGATACGGATGGAACAGAAATACAGTTAAACCAGGCGACGAAGTCATCTTGACCGGTAGACAGGTAAAAGGTGGTGGTACCTTTATCAACCTCTCTGAGAAATCCCGGATTGTGCTGGCAGATACCTGTGAGGAGATCTACAAAACGAATTCTGAACCGGAACGTCCCATCAGCTGCGAACATTAAGAAAAATTGCATTATAAAAATACATTTTTCCTATCATGCGCACTGGCTATCAGCAGCCTTATAGTCAGTTGCGAAGGACAGCTTCCCCAGGAGGGCTCCGAGAGCACTGATAGCGTAGTAGGCACACCAAGTCGACCAATTACTCAGACGCATTACCTGAAGGCTTCTAATACTGATGCGGGAGACCAATTCGGTGTTGGTGGTGTACTAGAGGGTAACGCAGTAACTCTGAGCTCAGACGGAACTACCCTAGCGGTGGGAGCAACCATGGAGGAGAGCGGCACTGCTGGGCCTGATAGTGACCAAAACGATAACGCTGTTTATGGTGCCGGGGCGGTCTATATATTTACCCGGAACGAAAATCAATGGTCACAGCAAGCCTACATAAAGGCGAGCAACCCGGGACTCGGGGATAATTTCGGGTACGCGATAGCGCTCAGCGAAAATGGAAACACCATGGCCGTTTCCGCGCACTTCGAAAGCAGCAGCAGCAAAGGCGTCGATAGCGACGGCAACGATGATGGAATTCCTCAAGCGGGGGCTGTGTATGTTTTTGTCCGAAGCGGTAGCAGTTGGACCCAAGAAGCTTATGTCAAAGCATCTAACACAGGAGAAGCTGCGCAGGGAGACGCTTTTGGGGATGGGGACCAATTTGGAACAGCGGTTGCTCTTAACGCTAGCGGCGACTTTTTGGCAGTGGGCGCTATCGGAGAAGACAGCGCAGCGGCTGGAATCAATGGTGACGAATCGGATAACTCAGCCACCTCGGCTGGTGCTACCTACCTCTTCGCACGCGAAAAAGGGGGCTGGTCCCAGCAAGCATACGTAAAACCGAGCAATCCCGGTGCAGGTGATTTATTTGGCTACTCAGTTTCTCTTGATGCGAGCGGTAACACCCTAGCAGTCAGTAGTTTCGATGAAGACGGGTCCCTAGCCGGAACAAACGATTACCAGGACGATGAAATTTTTGGCACGGGGGCTGTTTATATCTTCAACCGCGAAGGCGAAAACTGGTCCCAAGTAGCATATCTCAAGCCTACGAATCTGGAGCGCAATGACGCTTTCGGGGCAGCTTTAGTCCTCAGTGATGCCGGTAATTTATTGGTCGCTACCTCCCTTGACGAGGATAGTATGACTACCGGTGTTGGCTCCATGCCTACCGATGACTGGGAAAACGATACTTCAACTGGAGCCGTGTATGCATTCACCTTAGATGAAAAAACCTGGTCACAGCAGGCTTACATTAAGGCATCAAATTCCGGTCATGAAGATTCATTCGGCTCTAGGCTTGCACTGAGTGGTGATGGAGGAACTCTCGCAGTAGGTGCTCAGCTAGAGGATAGCAACTCAACTGGCATCAACGGTAACGAGGAAAATAATGATGCCCAGCAGGCTGGTGCTGTCTATCTTTTTGCACGAAACGATGACAGCTGGCTCCAACGTGCCTATATAAAAGGCAACAACACCGAGGCCTTCGATGAGTTTGGCGGTGCTATAGCGATCAGCGAGGATGGTGAAATTCTGGTAATCGGGGCTCACGGAGAAGATAGCGCGGCAAGGGGTGTTGGAGGAGACCAAGCTGATAATTCTGCGTTCTCTTCGGGAGCAGTTTACGTATTTTTGAATCAAGTCCAGAGACCTTAGTTCATCGCATTCAGGCCAAATTTAGAAAACTCTTCTAAAATTTTTCCACTGCACAAAAAGGTAAAAAACTAGCTGGTGCTACCTGAACCCGCTAGCATCGCCGGCTTGAGCTAACCCCTTGCGAAATAAACCTTCGAGTAGGCGCACGAACCAATGTACCAAGAAAATTAAACGATGCGATCCGAACTGTTTCAAAATCGTAATTTCACATGGTATTTAGCAGGTAATACGATTTCGCTGCACGGTCAGTGGATGCACCGCGTGGCTCTTGGCTGGTTAACTTGGCAATTGACAGCATCCGAGCTTTGGATAGGCATTATTGCCGCAACTGAGTTCATGCCTACAATGTTTCTCTCTCCACTGTTTGGCGTCATGGCAGATCGCTTTGATCGACGAGTTATGGCCCTGGCCTCTGCAGCTATTTCAACCATACTGGCGGTATTGCTTGCCGGATTTACTGCACTAGATATGATGAATATCAGGATTTTATGGTGCCTGGTGTTCACCCTCGGGTTGATTAACGCGATTTTTCAACCCGTGCGAATGTCCATAATACCTAGTTTAGTGAAGAAGGAGCACTTGACCCCGGCCGTTGCATTTCAATCGATCAGTTTCAATGTGTCACGATTTGTTGGTCCAGCACTAGCTGGCCCCATTATTGCTTTCTGGGGACTAGCTACTGCTTTTGCGCTGAATGCGATCTCGTATTTGGCACTAATCGCTGTCTTGCTGTTCGTGCGGTTTAAAACTACGCGTTCGGGCTCTAAACAAAACAATTTTTTGGCTGATTTCGGAGCTGGTATCCGTTATACCGCGCAGCACGCCACCATAGGGCCGCAACTTATGCTAGTGGGCGTCAATTCAACCCTGGGACGAGGTATTGTGCCATCCATGCTACCCGCTTTTGCAGGAGCAATATTTGTCGGGGACAGTACCGTACTTGCTACCCTCACTTCAGTATCAGGCGCAGGAGCAATTATTGGTGGCTTCTGGCTATCAAAAGAACGGTCCACCCTCCGACTGCAAACAGTCACGCACTGGTCACTAGTTTTTACAGGGGTCTTACTATCTGTTCTTGGTTTCACAGAAAGTTATCCTGTGGGTATTGCGGTGGTCGCTGCCCTAGGGTTTACGATTAGCCTGAGCGGAATCGGATCAACTTCTATGATTCAAACTGCAGTAGCAGAAGAAATGAGGGGCCGGGTGTTAAGTTTTTGGGGTGTACTCGCGCTGGCAGCGCCGGCCTTTGGAACTCTATTGATTGGCGCTGCGGCAAGCTACATAGGACTCTCGCGGACGACCAGTATTTGTGGGTTCTTGTGCGTACTCCTCGCCCTGTTGCTTCTCCGGCGTATCACAACCCGCAAGCAGGACGTCTCTGCACCCACAAAGACGAAAGAAGAACCAATTCGCCCTGGTACTACCAACTAACCAAACCCATTTCAAGCAGCATGAACAATTCCGGTAGCAATACCAAGCTCTTTAGTTACAGCATAAATATCTACAATCGGCTTTGCGCCACCAGCCACCTTGTGGGCCGCAGCTGCTGCTAGCCATGCTTGTAATTCCATAAACCCAATTCCGCCTTCTTCTACCGTCTTTTCCTGATCCCACTCGTCAAACAACTCTAGTTCATTTCTCGTCAGAATATTCAGAAAACGTTGATCGATTTCTGGGTTGAGATGCATATCGACAGCGGTTCTTTCTCCACGAGTAATCATCTCGGCACCCTCGTGATGCATGTCCTCCAACCTCTGCAACCATTCCTCACGGGTAAACGAAGGGGGCCGATCACCACCCCACAATTGCCAAGCGGACACAGAGTCGTCCCCCCCGCTGTATTTTGGGTAATAGCGCCTAGGATGGTGAGACATCCCACCCGAAGCTAAAAGAAGTACCCTCTTCCTGAGCTTAGAAATGAAATGCCCAATAGCTTCACCCATCAAGCGGGTCCGCTTAAAAGGTACGTAGGGCTCCGTGATACAGTTGATGAATATCGGAACGGTCGGGTACCGGTCCAACCCACCGAGTATCCGAGTTAACGTTTGTGAGAACGCGTGATCTAAAGTCATCGCATACGAAACAGCTGGGTCTAGTCCATTAGCCCTCAAAAAATTTATGGAATCAATAGCTATTGATTCTGGCACATTGAGCTTTCCGCTAAACCCGCCGATATCAGTGGTAGCCTCTGCAGCACTACCGATACAAAATGCTGGCATGAGCTTAAGGAAAAAACCATTGAAATGATCAGACCCAAAGGCGAAAACCAGTTCCGGTCGAAACTCCTCCACAGTAGCCTTAAGTTCCGCGTAGACTTGCTCAATATCCTCCCAGCGATCAGGTTTACGGGCATAGCAGTAGTTCAGCGGACTGTGAGAAGCACACAAAAGAAAGCTACTCATACCAGAAACCCGGAATCTCTTTTCATTCTTGAGGCCCTAACAAAATGTTGAACAATTCATGGGTCTTTACGTAAGAGCTAAAACACAATCTCCATGACCAAAGCTTAGGCTGATCCATTTTTAGATCAACTATCCTAGAGATCTCTCAGCGCCACTATATCTTCCAAGGTCTTACTTGCTACAAATGCGAAGCACAGTTCCTGAGAATATAATTGACTACCTTGGTCGAGCAACCTCATTTTAGTGTGGCCTATAACTGCTTTGACCAATCTGTACTCTCAAGGATTGTCCTGAGTTTGTTCAGGAAGGCTGCGGAATAGGCTCCATCAAAGGCACGATGGTCAAAAGACTGGGCAAGTACCCCCACAGGTCGGATGGCGATACCATCCCCAGAAGGCCCATCAACTACAACTGGACGCTTCTTAATACCATCGATTGAGAGAATTGCTACCTGTGGCTGATTAATGATCGGAGCTGTAAAAAGCATACCAAAGGATCCTGGATTCGATAGCGTATAAGTTCCACCAGAGAAGTCATCAGCATTCAACAAATTTTCTTTGGCCCTTTGGCTAACATTGTAAAATGCATGAGCCAAACTAGACACAGTCTGGTCGCCTGCATCCTGAATTACTGGTGCTACTAGGCCTTCAAAATTTAAGTCCACGGCAATTGCTAGATTAATTAAATCGTGTACTACAAGGGCGTCATCCTCAACACTCGAATTAACACGCGGAAACTCTTTTATGGCCAAACACACTGCGCGACCTATAAAGGGCAGGTACGTCAATGAAAATCCATTCTCTTTTCGCCAACTTTCTCTAGCCTCAAGCCGAACATGATCTACGTAACTAAAATCTACCTCCATCGTTTGTAAAACGTGAGGACTGGTAGCTTTGGAGCGGACCATGTGCTCCGCGGTAACGCGCCGGATTCGGTCAAAAGGTATCCGCTTACTATCCGAATCAATCAGCCGAGACGTTGTCTGGCTCAAATCAGGCTTGGCTTCTGGGTCACCCCCCGCCTCCACAAATGCCAGCACATCCTTGCGTGTAACTCGGCCATTTCGTCCGGAGCCTGTAATTTGTTTCGTATCAATTTTGTGGTCTCTAATCAGACGCCGGACCACCGGTGAAAGTAGCTCACCAGGTACGCGGGTCTCTTCACGAGGAGCACCCTCCTCCAGGACTTCCGCTCCCAGCCCTGCATCCTCCTCTGTAGCCGACTCGGAAGAATCGAATTCGCCATCATCAGTAGTCTCCGTCAAGGACCCAAGGTCCTCTGTTGTATCTAGCGAATCACCAATCACCGCTAGAACGGTCCCCACAACTACCGTCTCACCTTCCTCTACCAATACTTGAGTAAGAATTCCAGTAACCGGTGCTGGAATTTCTGTGGCAACCTTGTCGGTCTCCACATCGAGCAGAACTTCATCCAGCTTAACTTCCTCTCCAACCTTTTTATGCCAAGCGCTTACTGTGCCTTCTTCTACGGTTTCGCCCAACTGAGGCATTAGAATGTTCATCAGGCCGAGATTCAGTCTACGAGACGCTGAACGCTGCGAACAATTCGCTCTACGTTTGGTAGAACCTCGTCTTCCAAAGAGGCCGCAGAAGGCAATGGAACGTGTGGCGTGGTTACCCGAACAATGGGGCCATCCAAGTCCCAAAAGAGCTCCTCAGCAACAATAGATGCCACCTCCGCGCCCCATCCACAAAGGCGTGGGTTCTCCTCCACGGTTACAAGTCGACCAGTTTCTGAAACCGACTTAAGTAACGTTTGAGTATCTAGCGGGACCAGCGAACGGATATCTATTACGCTTGCAGATATTCCATGCTCGCTTTTCAGTATTTTTGCCGCTTTCAAGGCTCGAGGCACCATAGCGGCAAGGGCAGCTATGGTGACGTCCGTACCAGTGCAGACAACCCGCGCGGTACCGAGTGTATCCACATGCTCACCATCCGGTACCTCCCCTTTTACTGAGTACAAAGATTTTTGCTCAAAAAACATCACCGGGTCTGGGTCCCGTATTGAAGCAGCAAGCAGACCCTTTACATCAGCCGGCGTAGAAGGGGCAACAACCTTCAGCCCCGGAATCGCCATCGCCCAATTTTCAATGCTCTGAGAATGCTGAGCACCAAACCGACTGCCACCTCCATTGGCACTCCGGATAACCAGAGGAAACGAACACTGCCCGTCTGTCATGTAACGTGTCTTAGCAATCTGATTGGCTACTAGATCCCAGCAAACCGCAAAAAAGTCCGAGAACATGATCTCTGCAATAGGTCGAAGTCCAGTCATTGCCGCACCCATGGTCGCGCCAATAATGGCCTGTTCTGAAATCGGAGTATCCTTCACCCTTTTCGGCCCGAATTCATCTAGGAGCCCTTCTGTGGCCTTAAACACGCCGCCTGCGGCTGCAACATCTTCACCAAGAAACAGCACATCCGGGTCCCGCCTCATTTCCTGTGCAATGCCAGCGGCTACGGCCTCACGATAGCTTAGTTCCGCCATTCCGCACCTCCGTCCGCCCAAACATCAATGCCGGCAATCTCGAGTGGCGGCTTGGGGCTTTCTTTGGCCGTCTCTGTGGCAAGATCAACGGCTGCCTGAACGTCAGCCTCAATGCGCCCCAGAGTTTCACCATCAATACCGAGTTTTTCTAGTCGTGCGCGATAATTTGTAATGGGGTCCCTAGCCAACCAGGCTTCTACTTCCTCCGAAGGACGATATTTCCCAGGGTCCGCACGCGAATGCCCGCCATGACGATAGGTCTGGGCTTCAATAAGGCTGGGCCCGTCTCCCGAACGAGCTTTTTCGTAGGCAGCAAGCGCCGTTTCGTAGACCACATCCACATCGTTGCCATCAATGAGAATAGGCTTGAGACCGTAAGCAGCCGCGCGGTCCGCCGCGGGATTTTTAACAGCCGTAACTTGCTCTATTGGGGTGTACTCCATATACAGGTTGTTCTCGCAAACAAAAACTACCGGGAGCTTCCACACCACAGCTAAATTTAACGCTTCGTGAAAAGCGCCAATGTTAGTGGTACCGTCGCCAAAAAAAGCAGTTGTCACTTGCTGTGTTTTTCGGTATTGAGCAGACAAGGCAGCGCCTGCAGCAATGGGCAGGTGGGCGCCGACAATCGCATAGGAACCCATGACGCCATGCTGAATGCTAGTGAGATGCATGGATCCACCTTTTCCTCTCAAAAGACCGCATGCGCGACCCATCAACTCCCCAAGAATTGCTGTCATAGGCACGCCACGAACTAAGGTGTGATTGTGGCCGCGGTAGGTACAAAACGTATAGTCATCGGGCCGCATTGCTGTGCCAAATCCTGCCGCTACTGCCTCTTGCCCCAGACCTAAATGGCTAGTGCCCTTGACCAAATTCTGCATGAACAAGTCATACGCCCGCTTTTCAAGACCGCGGCATTCCAGCATCGAGCGATAAAGCTTAAAGCGTGCTACGCGATCCAGAGATTTCTGTTTATCTGAAGCGATGATGTGTCCTCCATTGGTATCTTTATTTAACCCCTAAAAGCCGACAAAGACCGGGGATTTTAAAGTAATTTTAAGCCCCCCGGAACAACATCCCAATACAAGGCCGTCAGTCAAACGAAAAAAAATGCTGTCGTCCAGCAGGCCCCTCAGTACAGGAGGTCATGAAACGGTTACCATTGATCAAGCTGGCAAACTATGAAAAACTGTAATTCTAGTGAAAATAACTGGCCTAGTTTAGCTGAGGCTATCTCTTTATTCAGCAACTGAGGTCGAGATCTTATGTCGCAACCTATCCCTTTCCGGGAAAAGGCAACAACCAGGGAGAATAATAAAGTGAGAGTTGGTACACACGGAATGATGCAGGTGGATTATGAGCAACGGATTGACTTCGATCGTATGCGTGAATATCGAGTCTCTCGTATCAAGAAGTATATGGACGAGTTTGATATTGAGTGCCTGTTACTTTTTGATACTGGCAATAAACGATATTCGACTTCCACAGCGGTAGCCTCACCAGAGGTAGACAATATGGGCCGTTACGCCATCATTCCACGCAATGGCTACCCACATATATTTGGCTTTGGCTCAGAAGTTGCCGCTGAAAAACTCTACTGCCCCTGGATTGCGGACTATACCTTCCCCGCGCACGGCACTATGCATGGAGCATTACCCATGGACTGGGGCTGTTATGAAGGATTTTTAAAAGATCTGGATATGGTGCTCGCTAACCACAAGTTGGACAAAAGTAAATGTAAAATTGGCGTGGATCTTGTTGAGTCACAGATCATTCTGGCTCTACTCGAAAAGAACTACGTCATCGGGGATGGGCAAAAAGTCATGCAATACGCCCGATCAATTAAAAATGAAGACGAAATCATGTGCCTCAAACATGGAGCAGCCATCGTTGATGCAGCTTTTCACAGGATTGCCCAGACAATTGCGCCGGGCATCAAGGAAAACGATCTTCAGGCTGAAGCCTCTCATGAGATGCATCGATTAGGGGCGCAGTGGGTGCACAATGTCCAGGTTACTACGGGCAATCGAACTCATCCACACCCACACCTGAGCTCAGACCGCCTTATCCAGCCAGGGGATATGATTTTTATGGATGTAGTGTGCATGTTTAATGGATACCATACTTGCGTCTATCGTTGCTTCTGCTGTGGCAAACCGAATAAAAAACAAAAAGACATTCACGCACAGTGCCTGGAATACCAGCTTGCTGGCATAGAGGCTACAAAGCCGGGGGTCACTACTGCGGATATCACTAAAGGGTGGCCCGACGCTGAAAAAATGGGGGCCAAATCAGAACACGAAGTTTTTGGCCTGCAATACGGACATGGGATAGGCGTGGGGCTTTGGGAGTTTCCTATCATATCCAGGGCATACAGCATCGAACACCCCGTAGAAATTGAACCGGGAATGGTATTTGCCCTAGAAACCTACGCAGGCCAGGGACAAGATGGGGTGCGCCTAGAAGATGAGGTTGTCGTCACAAATGACGGTATCGAAGTGATTACTAAGTTCCCCACCGATGAGTTAATCGGGTGCGGAATGAACTATTAACGAAGGACATACCTTGAAAATTGCTGTAATTCCTGGTGACGGTATCGGCAAGGAAGTGATGCCCGAGGGGCTCCGGATACTGGAAGCGGCTGGAAAAAAACACCACATTGATTTCCAATGGACAGAATTCGATTGGTCCTGTGAAACTTACTTGAAAACCGGTCGGATGATGCCGGAGGATGGGATTGAACAACTTCGGGCCTTCGACGCCATCTACCTTGGCGCCGTAGGTTTCCCCACGGTTGCAGACCATGTTTCGCTGTGGGGTCTGCTGATCCCGATCCGAAGAGCCTTTGATCAGTACATCAATCTGAGGCCAGTCCGCTTATTCGAGGGTGTACCATGTCCACTGGTCGGAAAAAATGCTGGTGACATAGATTTCTATGTAGTACGGGAGAATACCGAAGGAGAATACTCTGCAATCGGCGGTATACAGTATGAAGGAACGGAACATGAAATCGTTGCCCAGCAAAGCGTCTTCACTCGCCGCGGTGTGGATCGGGTGGTTAAGTATGCCTATGAATTAGCTCAATCTCGCGATGCCAAACATTTGACCTCGGCCACAAAATCCAATGGCATTATTCACTCCATGCCCTATTGGGATCAGCGTGTCGCCAAAATGGCGAAGTCCTACCCAGACGTCAAAACTGATCAATTTCACATAGATATCCTAACGGCCAACTTCGTACGTATGCCCGAATACTTTGATGTTGTAGTCGGCAGTAATCTCTTCGGGGATATCCTCTCTGACTTAGGCCCTGCCTGCACCGGAACGATCGCCATTGCACCTTCAGCAAATATGAACCCAGAAAAAGCCCATCCCTCAATGTTTGAGCCGGTCCATGGATCAGCGCCCGATATTGCTGGTCAGGGGATAGCAAACCCCATCGGTACTATTTGGGTTGGTGCTATGATGCTTCAACATTTGGGGCACCCTGAAGCCCATGACACTATCATGACGGCGATAGAAAATGTGCTTCGTGAGGGAAAACATCTAACGCCTGATATGGGTGGTAAAGCTAGCACCATAGAACTCGGAAAAGCTATTGAGGGAATAATCTAAGCAATGAGAAATCCCACAACCGTATTGTCCATACTGCTGGTCACCGCCCCCACCTTTTTAGTAGCACAGGAATCGGTGCGTCCAGATATTCTGTTTATTTCAATAGATGATCTAAATGATTGGGTTGGTCCCTTAGGGGGGCACCCACAGGCTCACACACCCAACATGGATCGGCTCGCAGAGCAAGGTATGGTATTTACGAACGCCCAGGCCCCTGCACTCCTGTGTAACCCATCACGCACAGCCCTGTTCACGGGCCTACGGCCTTCCACTACTGGTGTCTACCTGAACCAACCAGACTGGCGAACTGTGGACAGACTCGAGGGTATTCGTACCATCCCCAGGTACTTTCGCGAAGAAGGCTACAGCACCAGCGGTGCCGGCAAGCTATTTCACAGCTCAACTTACAATACTCGGGCTTATTTTGGCTTCAACGATACCACGGCCTGGGACGCCTATTACCCTTCACTAGACCGACAACTGCCGGATGAAATCCGGCCCCACGATCGACCAGCTAACAACAACCCATACTCACCAAACTTTGACTGGTCTGCCGTCACCGCTGATGACCGGGCTATGGGTGACGGACAGGTAATTGCCTGGTCGGAACAACAAATCGCGAAACCGGACGGTCCGCCGCGATTTACAGGAGTGGGTATCTACAGGCCCCACCTACCCTGGTACCTGCCCCAAGAATATTTTGATCTATTCCCGCTTGACACAATTCAGCTTCCACCGGTCATTGACAATGACCTGGAGGACATTCCTGACATTGCGATTCAGTCAGCCACGACCGGTATAAATATGCCAGCGATGGGTCTGCACAAGTGGGTCCTTGAGGCAGGCGTGTGGAAAGAAGGTGTACGGGCATATCTGGCCAGCATAGCCTTCGCCGATGCAATGCTAGGGCGATTACTGGATGCGCTTGAGCAGAGCGGGCGCAGCGAGCATACGATGATTGTCCTGTGGTCAGACCATGGCTGGCACCTGGGTGAAAAAGAGCGCTGGCGGAAACAAACCCTGTGGAGGGAATCAACCCGAGTACCCCTAATTATTGTTGCTCCCGGAGTGAGTCAAGCAAGAACAAGCACCAATGCGGCCGTGTCTCTAATGGATCTCTACCCAACATTGATTGAACTTGCTGGCCTAGAGGAACCACACGATCTGGAGGGCGTGAGTCTAGTACCTTTATTGGAAAATCCGGACGCGCCATGGGACCGATCAGTAGTGACTACGAACGGCTTTCGTAGCCATGCCGTAGCAAACGAACGCTATCGCTATATTAGGTACTCGGATGGTGCTGAAGAACTTTATGATTTGCTGTCTGACCCAAATGAGTGGAAAAATCTCGCAGGAACGCCTGCACTATCTACAGTGCAGCGTGAACTTGCTACCTGGCTACCTAAGCACGACGAACCCAACGCAGCCCGTCAAAACCAATAGGTAGTTCAACTAAACTGGCAAATCTTAGTCCTCGTCACTCGAGACTAAAATTTCATAGGCGCCTGCTACATTCCCGGCACGCGAGAAATCGTACTCAAGAAGGTGGCTGTAATCCTCTAGCAAAACACTTTCAACCAGCTCATTTTTAGTTTTGCCCTCTTCAATCCCTTGCGTCACGGCCGAAAGCAAATCCTCCATATAACGCACCTGTTCGGACACATCTGCCTTTGTGCCGGGCGCTTCATGTCCAGGTACAATGGTATCGAAATCCAGCTGCTCCACCCTTCTCAGGGAATGCAGCCACTCCGGCAGGTACCCACCATCCAGGTCTGTTCTCGGCGGACGGCCCGGAGTCAAAAAATCCACCGTGTAAATAGCTCTTTCCGCCGGAAAATACACTACTGTCATGTCGTCAGTATGATTTAATCCAGTGTAGTACAACTCCACCCGCTTCCCGCCCAATGTAATAATTGAACGGTCGCTGTACACCATGTCAGGCGGGCGTGTTTCACCCTTCCAGCGGGCTACCCAAATCTCTGCTCGGCTCAGACCACCATCCCCATCGCTATCAAGTGAAGAAAAATTCTGGGCTAATGTGGGATTAGCTTCCGACTCTTCGATTCGATTATTGCCATTGATATCCCAAAGCGCTTCTCGAGGTAGTAGCGCGGTATCCTCATCAGGCCGAACCAGGTTATTTGGCATGTTTTCATGAGCGATAAAGGTTGCTGTATCGGCAAAGACATCACCACCAGCCGCATGGTCATTATGCCCATGACTATAAATGACATATTTTACCGGCAACCCAAACCGATCTTTCAGCTCCTCCTTTACCCAAGCTGCTTGACCTGGGTTCGTCGGATCTACCAGGATAATCCCCTCCGGGGTCACCAAAAAAACTCCGATATGCCTGCCCGTGCGCATCCGGTACAAATCACCGGTGACACGGGTAATCTCACGGTCAGGAATATCCGTATCTGGACTGATGCCTATCTGTACCTGGGTGCTAGAATCACATCCATAGATCAGTATTGAGCCAACAACTATTAGCAAACCCTTTAAATGCATCTGTGGATCCTAGGTTTTTTCCTTGTTTATTTTATTCTACTGCTATAATTTTTCTGCTACACAAGGATCAAACTAATGCCCGGAAAGGCAATCAATAAAATTAAAACTAATAGCATGATTACAGCGAAAGGAAAAGCGCCGGCGAAAATATCATAAAGAGAAATTCTCTCCTCAGCCGCAAGGCTTGCTTTAATCACATAGCATGCTATTCCCAGTGGTGGCGTAAGAAGACCAATTTCTGCTCCAACGATTGTTACAATGCCGAACCAGACCAGATTGATGTTGTACGGGTCCATCACGGGCAGGAAAAGTGGGACCATGATTAGAATGATTGAGGTTGTGTCAAGAATGGTACCCATTAAAATGAGTAGTACCACGTAGATCGCCAGAATCCCATAGAGCCCGATTTCAGACTGGCTAATCCATTCCCCTAGATCACTGGGAAGCCCGGACAAGGCGAGCATACGACTGTACATGGTTGCAGCCACTATCAACATCAAAATGGAGGCTGCGATATGGCCAGTTTCGACTAAAACGGTCCAAAGCCCGCTTCGACTTAATTTTCGTTTGATGAGAGCAATAACAAATGCACCTAAGGCGCCAACAGCACCTGCCTCAGTCGGCGTAAAGAGTCCGCCATAAATCCCCCCAAGTACCAGAAGAATCAATACAACGAACGGTCCTATTTTAGCCAACAGCTCCCTTGGGGACATGTCGCCACCACCTGCTGCTCTATCACTGTACTCCTGTCCACCCACATAGCGAGGCGCAAAACGTGCCATGGCAACAATCGCAACAACGTATGAAAGCGACAGCAGCAGACCGGGCACGATACCGGCAGTAAAAAGATCGGCCACTGACTGTTCAGCAATTAATGCATAGATGATTAGCATGACACTAGGTGGGATCAGCATACCAAGCACTGAACTTCCAGCCACCACGCCCACTGCAAAACGTGGCTGGTAACCAAAGCGCATCATCTCTGGAACTGAAACGCGAGTAAAAACCGCTGCTGATGCAATACTGACCCCTGTAATAGCGGCAAAAGCAGCATTTGCCACGACCGTAGCAACTCCAAGCCCACCACGAAGTCTGCGTAACAGGTGGTTAGCTACTTCATAGATATCCCGGCCTAATTCGCATTGACTAACTAGTAAGCCCATCAAAACGAACAGCGGGATTACACCAAAAATATAGTCTTCAAGGCTATTGGAAGCAGCCAAGGTAAGGAGATATACCGGCGCCTCCAATGTACCGCGCAACAACCAAACGCTGACAAAGGACACCAGTCCCAGCGCCACAGGTACATACATTCCTGAGTAGATCAAGATAAGTATCGCAAGAACCGAGAATAGACCGACTTCGAAACCAGTCATTTTCTTAGACTACCGTCAGTCTGCAGGGCTATAACATGACGCCACGCAAGTACAACAAACTGCAATGCCACCACCAAACATCCAGCCACCAATATGAGCCGTATGGGCCAGACAGGCACAACAAACAGGCCCTCATTACCAGCAAAATAGCCGCGCTCATAAGCTTCAATGAGCCTCGGAATGGCTCCGAGCAAAATGGCTACAAAGAAAAAAGTTCCCGATAAATCAAACACTGCGCCTAAAAAATGGCCAAGTTTTGGCCGGCGCTCGAGAATCATCCCGTAGAGCCCATCAGAACGTGTTAAGCGTCCTGCCCTAACAGCATCACTGATCTGAAGAAACACAATGCCCACAATCGAAAGTTCAACTACCTCTGCAACACCCTGGATAGGAAAATTAAAAATAAAACGTGAGAACACATCCACGTTGATCAAGACCATCAATGCAAAAATCCAACCCGTTCCAACGCTGTTCATGCCGGCTACAAGAGTTGAAAAATATCTCGCCAATGTTTTTCCGATGATGACGCCGGAAGTGTTAGGCCTGCCTGTCATAACTCACGATCCCAATGACGCACAATGGGTTGATTATTCTCCCGCATGATATTCATATAATCCGTCAGGATTCGCCGGCCAGGCAATCCTCGTCGTTCAAGATCCTCTGCCCATTCTCGAGCCATATTGGGCAAGCTCTGGGCCCAGGCCTGTCGTTGCTCCAACGTTAGTGGCACTATCACCCCACCTTGGGCTTCAAACTGCTCCCGGCTATGCTCTGCACGCCGATCCGTCTCGGCGGCTAATTCATCGCGGTACTCGATGGCCACCCCCGCAAGAACACTTTGAACCTCCTCTGGCAACTGTCCCCAAGTGCGAGCATTAGCACTGATAACCTTTGAGGCCACGGCACCTAATCGTATATCCATCATATAGGGTGCAACTTCGTATAACTTATAGGACACAGCGGATTCTGCCCAAGCAATGGTGCCATCAGTGAGTCCCGTAGCAATGTTGTTGTAAAAATCACCTAAGTTGCTGCTAACCGCTGCCGCGCCTAAACCCTCTAGATAACGGAGATTTAGACCTACCCCAGAAATTCTACGGCCGCGGTAGTCGCCTAGGGAAAGATGGGGCTCAGACATAAACACTTGGTAGGTATTGATGGCGCCTGCTGTTGTTAAATAAATTTGTCGATAATCTGACCACCCGCTACGTAACTCTGGGTAGCGATTGACCAGCTCATCAACAGTACGAGCCACAAGCCCAATATCCGCTGTTACTAATGGTGTAACGTAGCTGATGTTGTAGAACGGCACCTTGTCGGGATGAAACGGAGTTGTAATGATCCCAATATCTGCAAGACCGTATTGAAGCGCTTCCAATACTCCACCAGTCTTGGCAATGGTCCCACCAAACGCTTTATTCCAATCAATTTCAAAATTTCCAGTTTCCGCTAACTGACGATCAACTTCCGGAATATAGTAGTCGAGAAAAACCCTGACCCACAACGCCGTCGGCGCATAGGCATCAATAACCGTTAAAGGAATAATCTCCTGGGGCCGTACGGGCCCTCCGGAGAGCAAAAATCCAAGGAAAATCGCTACCACTAAAGCTCGGCTACTCACACCCAAGCGTTTAAAATATTTTAGAAAACTCATTACACATTCAGCTATTTTTTTTATTGAGTGATGCATATAACCAGCTGAGGAAATTCATGTGCCACGGAACGTCCTTAATTTTTACGGGCACCAGAATACACCTACCTTGCGTAACGCGCCCATATAGTTCAAAAAAACCAGAGGGCGTAGTCAGATAGGTAGCTAACCAACCATCCTAGGCATAAATAGCCGCCCCAATGCTTACAAGAGTAAGATGGTCACGACCAAGCGGCAAGTAATGATCCAGAAAGTGCTTCACGTTCATAATAGTGAAAGCTATACTCCAGCGTGATTCAGTTTCGAGGATATCTCTACAAATATTTGATTGTAAAAGTATTTAAAAAATGTACTGGACAAAATGTGGTGCTTCGGAGCACCGGAAAAAAAGAAGAACGGGAGTAAAATAATGAGAGTTGGATTCATCGGTTTAGGGCGCATGGGTCACGGGATGGCTGAGCGTATCCTTCAAGCAGGTCATGACCTTAGAGTCTACGATCAAGTAGCTGAAGCGACTACTCGGCTTAAAGAATCAGGTGCATCGGTGGCCACGTCACTCAGTGAGGTAAGTGAGGACAGGGATGTGGTAATCACAATGCTACCCACAGATGAAGCCCTGGAAGAGGTCGTTTCCGGAGACGGTGGATTAACGGAAACAATGTCAAAAAAAGTGATCCATATGGCAATGGGTACTCATGGTATCGAATGCATCCGTTCAGTAACTCAAGCCCACCAAGATACAAGCCAAACCTTTGTCACCGGCCACGTCTTAGGTCGTCCGGACATGGCCGCAAGCGGCACACTTACAATAGTTCCGGGTGGCCCCGGGAAGGCACTGAAATGTTTGCGGCCCCTCTTTGAAGTACTGGGCCAGCGTACATTTGAAATTGATGGTGAGCCACAGTCTGCGACTGCAGTCAAAATTGCCCACAACTTTGTACTAGGAAGTGCTATCGAGGCGCTGGGGGAAGGTATGGCACTGATCCGAAAACTTGGAGTAGAGCCATCGCTCTTTTATCGGGTCCTTACAGAGGGTCTTTTTTCAGGGACTGCGTATCAGGTGTATGGAAAAATTATCGCTGAAGAGACATATGAATCAGTAGGGGCATCGGTTGATATTGGACTCAAGGATGCAAATTTAGCATTGCAAGCGGGCGAAACCGCTAAGGTGCCACTGCCAAGTGTGAATGTTTGGCGCGACCGGTTATTGGGTGCTGTGGCACACGGTGACGGTGAATGTGACTGGGCTGTAATGGCAAGAGAGCAGGCACGCGCAAGCGGCCTCGAATAAATGAACACTCACCTGATAATGCTCTAAATCAGTGATAGTGACCGAACTCATAACCGACCCATTATTTTATGCGGTAGCTATCCCCGCTTTGATAGTCACCGGTATTTCTAAAGCAGGATTTGGTGGCATCACGATGTTATCAGTACCGTTGATGGCGCTTGTAATTTCGCCGGTTCAGGCAGCCGGTATTATGCTTCCCATCCTAATCGCGATGGATTTTTTTAGTATCTGGGTGTACCGAAAATCCTGGGATAAAAAAAATCTCCTAATACTCATTCCAGGATCCATTTTAGGCATCACCATTGGAGGTCTCACTGCTGGATCCGTTGATGACAATGCCGTACGACTAATCGTCGGCCTCATTGCGGTCAGTTTTGTTGTCTATCGATTAATTATCGAGGCAAAATTAGCAAAAGAAAATAAAAAACAAAAACCTCTGTCCGCCATTCGGCCATCGGGATTATTCTGGGGTGCATTATCTGGCTTTACCAGCTTTGTGGCCCATGCAGGCTCACCCCCCTTTCAGGTATACGTTCTACCTCAACGCCTCGACAAGGAGATTTTTGCAGGCACAGGCGTAATGTTTTTCGCTTTCGGCAACGCACTTAAACTTATTCCGTACGGGATGCTTGGGCAACTCTCTTCTGCCAATTTAGTTGCTTCCGCAGTTTTGTTGCCGTTAGTACCCGTGGGCGTACTGTTGGGTTTTTGGATTAACCGGAAAATGACCCAGAAGATGTTCTACCAAGTCGTTTTGATCATTATTTTTTTGGTCGGACTTAAGCTGATCTGGGATGGGTTAAGTAGCACATTGAGCTAATGATCACCTCTACCGGAATCTGGCGGCCTTTGCGTAATCGACGATGCTGGTGGCCAGCTGGTGCGCTATTATTTATACAGTCATTTGCAGTAAGCTCAGAAACGATCCGATTAACTATTGCCGGACCCCAGTCGGCCAATCTACCTTGGATCGGCGTACAACAAACTCTGATT
>CAJWKT010000040.1 GCA_913041665.1 uncultured Gammaproteobacteria bacterium
ACATAGTGGCTAGAAAGCCAAGCGTGGTAAGCAATAACGCACAACCAATGGTAAGCCCCACAAAACCAACCTGGCGGTATAGGGCTACCGAACTCTGTGGAGAACCTTCCTTCAATGTATTGCCTGCGAGAGAGCCCTTTCTGCCCTCTGTAGCCAAAAAAATCAAAGAAACCAACAGGATAAAAAAGAGAACTAAGGTCGGAAATACCTTTGGGTTCATTGCTAGAATGTCGCGACTCAACAATATTGGGGGATCTACGATCAACCATCCACCAAAAAGTAATCCGAGTACTGCAAGGACCAAAGCACCGATTGCAAAAACAACATCAGCCGGGAATTTAGCCATACCCCATGCCTAAAAATAAAATCCGATAAAACTACGCGGCGGCTACAGCAGAAAGCTTCGATTCACTCAGTGGCAAATCTACCACTTCATTACGCTCATCCGACAAATCCGCGGCCATATAAACCTCCATAACCCTCCGCGCCTTTTCCGCAGTAACCATAACGGGACGATCAAATGCTACTGCCTCTAAATAATGAACGGTTTCATTGTGCATCGGGCCAGCAAATACATGGTCTACCGGTTCGCCAGGCATTGATGACATTGGGAGTTGGATGCCATTCTCCATGGTATTAAAGATTACATCCCTGTGCGTATCATCTATCACGAGCATGCCATCAGTACCCACAACCTCAATCCAAGTACCCGAGTAATTTGGATATCCTGGGGGCATACTCCACCCGGCGCCGACGCTCAAGACAACTCCGTTATCCATTGTAATCATAAGCCACTGCGCATCAGCGGACCCTGTTTCATGCTGCATTGCACCATAAGCAGTCTGTGAATAGACACGTATTGGTTTTGCTGGTTCCATGCACCAGAGAACAAAATCCAAATCATGTGTTGCTTCCATGGCGGCCGGAGAAAGCTTGATACGACTGCTAATTTTTTTACCAAGACCCCTGGTGATGTGTCGACTCACTAAAGCGCAAACAGGATCTCCAATTTTTTTCTCTTTTATGCATTTTTTTACATAGGCAAACTTTGGGTTGAAACGTTGGGAATAGCCAATCGCAAATTTGAGATTATTCTCTTTACTGATTTGAATAAGTTCGTCCGCTTCAGCTAAGGTTAATGCCAGAGGCTTTTCTAGAAAAACGTGCTTCCCGGCAAGCAAGGACTCTTTAGCCATCGGGTAATGAGTTGTTTCCGGTGTGGCTGAGACGATAATGGTGGTGATCTTTTTATTAGCAATGAGATCCCGGTAATCTGAGGTCGAAGAAGTGGGGTTTGTTTGTTCGGCTACTTCCTTGAGCCGATTTTCATCGATTTCAGCAATATGTAATTCGTTGACAATCGGACTGGCCGCACAAGTATTAGCACGAATTCCACCACACCAACCAGTACCGATAATACCCACATCAATCTTGTCCATAATTTAGGCCCTCTCAGTTCAGCCTGACTAACCAAATCCTTTGCTCAGACAAATTTATGTTTCTTATATTCCCCTACAAAGTTGTTTACAAGAAATTAATTAATCCAGCGTACCACACCCATTACACCATCTACCCCCACCTGTGCGCCGTCCGGAATCTTCCGAGTCGCCTCCGGCACACCCAACACCATGGGTATACCACGCTCTCTAGCGAGGGATGCCAAATGTGATGTGCTGCCTCCGAGCTCAGCAACCACACCCGATACCCGCGGCAATACTTGGCTCAAAGCGGGACCAGCAACCTTTGTAACCAGAATATCTCCTGGCGCAAGCCGACCAAGCTCACACTCACAGTTAATTACACAGGCCCGTCCACTTCCCCACCCGATACCCGACGGATGGCCCTTAATTCCAGGGTGGCGAAGCCAAATCTCATCTGGTACCTGGGCGGGCTCCATTTTCAGCGGCCGTGCCTGAAGCATCTTAAAACCTGTCTCATCTTGAGCCCACTCTATTTCAACTGGCTTGCCCAATAAGTCTTCCGCGCGCACTAATAAATCACCAAGTTTTTTAATTTGCTTCTCATTCAAACAGGGCTCTTGAACACGCGGCGCAGCGACTGCCTGGGCTGAAGGCCCGACCTGATGATGGACGCAGTGAACACTATGGTCCTTTCGTCCGACAACTGTGTCACGCAAAGTACCATTGCGATCTAAATCGTAGCGATCAGGAACGATTTCACCCTGAGCAATGGCCGAACCTAAGCCCCAAGTAGCCGTCAATAGCATGCCATTATTGGCCGTCAAACTCATTCCCCCGCCCGATGCTCGGGCTTCCACCAGTGGCTGAATCAACAGGCCCATCGCTGTATCAGCAGGTGTTATATGGTGATGAGTCATATACTGACGCGCCCGAGATGCCCAAAGTGCTGCCCAGCAGGCCCGAACAGCCGTGATGAAATCATCCTCGCTCTCTAGGCCCAAAAAAGATTCAAACTGCCCTGCAAAAGTGGAGCCCGCTTGGTCCTCCATAAGTGCCGAAGAGCGAACTACCAGAAGTTTACCGAAACGGTCAACTAAACTTTGGCGCGCGGCCAAAAGTGGCTCTAGAACCTCTGGCACAATAGGCTCATCGAACAAACTGATTCTGACTCGTGAGATATGTTGACGCGCATCTTCAAACAACTCAGCTGTCGCCGCTGCACGAACGGAATCCATCAGGCCTAAAGACTCGAGTTGAATCCAGTAAGCTGCGGCATCCACAGCATAACCCCCTGGAATCGGTAAGCCAGCATGGCCCAAGGCAGCCTGGTTAGCAGCCTTGGGTCCGAAACGGGTGGCATCTGCTGCTGCAACTTCGCCAAGACCAAGGACAAATTGAGCCATTACATTTTTCACAGCGTAAAAATCATCGCACAACAAAGCAGACGGTATTTTTTCTCTGGCCTGACCTACATATCAACGAAGGTAATTTCCTCTACAGGAAAACTCGAGATAATCTCAGTCTTATCCTCGTGGACGATCAGCATCTCTTCAATCCGCACGCCGAACTCTAAATTCTTCCCGTGCTGTGTCTCCAAGGCAAACACCATACCAGGCTTAATCTCGATAGGATGATCCAAAGACCAGATGCGTGAAATGACTGGGGGATCATATTGAGCCAGGCCCAAGCCATGACCCCATAGATTAGCAGCTGCTTGATCTTCCTCCTCGTAGCCCCAGGCCTCCTTAGCAGATGGCCATTTCATTGCAATTTCACGAGTAGTAGTGCCGGCCTTCACCGCGTCAATGGAGTCGTACAACCACCCCAATGCAGTAGCGTAATAATCCTTCATTTCTTGAGTTGGCTTTTTACCAACACAATAAGTGCGGTAATAACAAGACTTATAACCATTCCATGTAAGCGCAGCTAAATCCATAAAAACGATATCACCGGGCTTAATAATTCGATCAGAAAAATTGCGCCAATTTGGCCAAGTATTTGGTCCCGAAGAAACAATAACGTCTTCTACATCTTCTATGCCAGGAATGTTGTATAAAAAGTGCATGATGTGGGCGGTGACTTGGTTTTCCGTCACGCCGGGTTTTAGGAATTTCATGGTCTCATAATGCGCGGCATCACCAATGGCACCAACGATACGCATACATTCCTGTTCGTCTTGGTTTTTGATAGCGCGGGCCTCCATCATCGCACTCATGCCGTCGTCCCAAACAATTCCCTCGTCCTCAAAAGCGCGCAACATGTTAATGTCCACAAAGTCGACGCCTAATTTCTCGCCGGCCACACCATGACGTTTCATTTCCTCTTTGATCGCATTCATAAATTTTTTCACCTGCTGTTGCGAAGCAGGCCCTGCGGCACCTTTAATCCAGGCGTAGGAATAGCGGATGTTTTCCTTGGGCAACCAAGGCGAATGACGTTCAATCTGAATACCAATATCTCCCTGCTCAAAAAGTACCGGGGCACCATCACCACAAAGCATCGCATACCGAAGTCCAGGCTTGAGCCGATTCCAGCCGGGCGTAAGTGTGCTGGTTATGTATCGAACATTTTCGTCGTACATGCACAGCATCGCACCAAGTCCATTTGCTTTCATACGCGCGCGCGCACTCTCGAGTCGATATTTGCGTAGCCGATCCCAGTTGATACGTTCCTGCCAATCAACCCCAGCAATTCCAAAACTTCCCATAAAGATTCTCCAAAAAAAATCTAAGAAAAATGAGTGCCTCACCACCCGCTAGGCCAAACGATAAGCTATCGGATAGCCGCTCAGTTTGCCTCGTTGGAGCGGAAAATGCTATCTTGAGCGGGCTCGGGAGACAAGAATCAACTTGAAAGACCCGAAGATTTTAGATATTTCAAACTACTAATTTACGGGAGATCCCTAGTGAGCACCACGCCCTGGAAGACCGACGACTGGTTTAGTAGTGCCTGGAACTACGATAAGGAAGTCACAAAGGATCTGAATTTTGCCGATACGATCAAAATTCATGACGTCACCCTTAGAGACGGCGAGCAACAAACAGGGATTGCTTACAATTTTGACGACAAATTAAGGATAGCGGAAGCGCTTGCTGAGGCCGGTATGCACCGAATTGAAGCGGGTCTGCCAGCAGTCTCGGAGGCTGATAAAAAGGCTATAGCTGCAATTGTTAAAAAAGATTTTGGTCCAGACATTTATTCGTTCTGTAGATGTATGAAGGCAGATGTTGATGCCTCTGTTGACTGTGGAGTCAAAGGGCTGATCATGGAAGTGCCTGCTAGCACCCATCTAATTGAATATGGCTACAAGTGGCCGCTTCAAAAAGCAATTGACACATCGGTCGAGGCGACTGCTTATGCCCATGAGCAAGGACTAGAAGTTGTTTTCTTTCCGATAGATTTTTCTCGTTCAGAGCTATCTTGGGTCCTAGATCTTATTAACAAAGTTGCTAGTGATGGCCACATGGATGCGCTCGCCCTCGTTGACACCTTCGGTGTTATATCTCCTCACGCAATGAAATCTTTTGTGAGAGCAGTAAAAGAAAAATTTCCAGAAACACGTCTTGAGGCGCATTTTCATCAGGATTTTAGTTTAGGTGTGGCAAATACCTTGCTAGCCCTAGCCGAAGGTGTAGAAATTGTTCATTCAACCGTTCTTGGAATCGGAGAAAGGTCAGGCAATGCCCCTACTGAAGATATCGTAATGGCTCTATTGACAATGTATGGAATAGATCTTGGTATCAAAACAGAAAAACTCTACCCTCTAGCAAAGCTAGTTGAAGAATTATCACTTATTAAGGTGCCAAGCAATAAGTCTATTGTTGGAGATATGCTGTACCAAGTTGAATCCGGAATTATTGCTAATTGGTTTATAAATTGTGGTGAAGAACATCTAACTGAGCTGTTCCCAATGAGACCGGAATTAGTAGGTCAACCTTCCGCAGATGTGGTAATGGGCAAAGGCAGTGGTATTGACTCTGTGAAATGGAAGCTAGAACAAATGCAAATACCATCGAATGACGAGCAAGCAATGGCGGTACTGCAAGCAGTGAAGCAGTTCGGACTCACAGAGAAACGCCTTATGAGTGACGACGAATTTAGGGCAATTGCGAAAAATACGCTCGCTACGGGGGGAAGGACTGCTTAGGAAAAACTAAAAACTTGGGTGCCGCGCATCTGGCTACGCGACATGATCCAAGATGACCTTCATTCGCTGGTCATCCCGCTCGGCTAACATTTCAATTGCTCTGTCTAATTCGATAAGGGGCAATACGTGGCTCACCATAGAGTCGAGCTGCACCTGGCCTTGACTTACCATTGCAATCGATGAGGGGAAATCCTCTCGCCTAGCAGCCCGTGCATTGATGAGTGCCAACTCCTTGAAATACAAATCATAAAAAGGCAAATTTGCCTCGTGACCTGTATAAATTCCAAATAACAACAATCGTCCCCCAATGCGCGCATAGTCCACGGCATTGGCTAGCATTGGCAGCGCTCCCACTGTTTCTATCACTACATCGGCACCAATGCCGTTGGTAAGTTCAAGTAAATGATCCTTAACATTTTCATCAGGAGCAAGCGTAAAATCTGCTCCTAACTTTTCCGCCAGTGCTCGCCTTTGAGGGCTGCGAGTGATACCGATAACTGGGTAAGCACCCCGAGCCTTTGCAAGCTGCACATGTAATTGCCCCGCGACACCTAATCCGAGTACCAACACAGCTTCACTGGGAAATATTTTGACTAGCCGCTGAGCATGTACTGCAGTAGTCAGCACTTGAATAAGCGGAGCTACCTGACCATTAATGTTATCAGGTAAAGGAAAAACGGCGTCTGATGGTACACGCAAATAATCCGAAAATCCCCCATCCTGATCGCGCCCTAAAATGTAACCGTTGGGACACAGTGACTCCTGACTACGATGACATTGGTAACAATGACCACAATAAAAAACTGGATCAATGATGACTCTGGATCCTGTATGTATGCCTGACTCGCCACCTATCTCCACGACTTCGCCAATCATTTCATGACCCATAATACGGGGATAATTGACGGGTATACCGCCCTGATAGATTTTCAGGTCCGTTCCGCATACCCCAGAGTGAGTGATGCGCACCAAAGTCGTTCCATCTTTAATCAATGGGCGCTCAACTTCCTCTTGTCCCAATGCCCCAGGTGACTTTAATACCATCGCTTTCATGACTTAATTAGAGCCTCACCCGGTTCATATTTGATCAAGAAAGTTTGTTAACGGGATAACGTGGCTCTTTCCCGCTTAAAACACTCGCCACATCCTCAGCCGCCTTCGTTTGCAAATCAAGTAATGCGTCCTCTGAATAATAAGCGGTGTGTGGCGTCAGAATAACGTTCTCTCGATTCAGCAGCACAAAATCAGCAGATGGCGGCTCATCGGACAGTACGTCCAGCGCCGCTCCCGCAAGTTGGCCTTTGTCTAACGCAACTGCCAATGCCGCTTCATCCACCAGCGGTCCCCTTGCGGTATTTATAAGTAATGCCCCAGCCTTCATTCGTTTAAAGGCATCGGCATTAAACATATGTCGAGTGTCAGGGGTTAACGGTGCATGGATCGAAATGTAATCTGAATGCTCAAGCAAATATTCAAAATCCACCATCTCCACATTGAGCGCAGTTGCTATGTTTTTTTCCACGAACGGATCGTAAGCCATCACGTTCAAACCAAACGCCTGTGCCTTAGGAACTAGCGTTTGTGGGATCTTGCCAAGTCCAATCAACCCAATCGTACGCCCGCGCAATCGATAAATTGGAGCTACAGCTTTGCCCTCCCATCGATTTCCTTGAACCAGCGAGTTGCTATAAGGGATCTTGCGAGCTAGCGCGACCAGTAAAGTCATGGCGTGATCAGAAACTTCATCTAAGCAGTAATCGGGAACAAAACAAACCTGTATCCCGGCTTTAGTAGCTGCATCCAGATCAATATTATCGACACCGATACCAAAACGCCCAATTGCACGACAACGCTCCAGTCCCTGTATCAGCTCTGCGTTCAGTTGCGCAAAAGTCACCATAAGCCCGTCAGCTTTCTGGGCAACCTCTAAAATAGCATCTAGCGTTGGCGCTCTCGCTAACTGCACCGTTGCATCCAGCCTTGAGAACACCCGTTCGGTAGGTGCCAAATCAGGAAACACAGAATCAGCTACTGCAATGAGAATTTTGGACATGAGCTGTCTAATCGATGATGTATTTTACTGGCCAATTATAACCGCTACGATCTATCTCTTCGATGTACGATCGAATAATCTCCGAGCCAGGCATTCCGCGTGAGTTTGCATCTTGAGCCATCGCATTAGGAAACTCTACCAAGGAATTAGCCCAGTCGGCCCTAACCTCAGAGGGTAATTCCCGGATATGCGCGCCCGCATCTCTAAGGGCTTGAAGGGCAATCTCCTGACCTTCATTTAAAGCCTTTGCGGCATGCAGTTCATATTCACGAGCGACCTCAAGAATAATCTGCTGCACCTCAAGAGGCAATCGCTCAAAACTACGGTTGTTCATTGTCAGTGCAACAGCACCGCCCATGGCACCAAAACCAATCAAGGTGTAATAGGGTGCTGGCTCATGAAATTTGTAACCGTAGTAAGATGATGGAAACATCAACCAACCGGAATAAACACCTGTCTGCATAGAAAGATACCCATCGGGCAAAGCGGACTGCACGGGTATCACACCGGCGTACTTTAACCACGGCAGATTGGGTCCCGCCCCACCGATCTTCACACCATTCAAATCCTCAACAGTTTCCCAAGGCTCGACGGTGCCAAGATGGTAACTATCCCATCCATTAATGGCTAACAGTCTCTGACTATACACTCCGAACTGCTCTTCGAGCCAAGGATTTAGGTCATAAACTCCCCGCGTTAGTGCCATAACCTCAACGGCGTCTTGTAGGCCAAAGGGCACATAGTAAGAAAAATTGTGAAGGAATAATTTAGCGGGCTCAAAACATACGCAATATGCGCCAATATCGAGAATACCTGCTTGAACAGCTTCAAGCACTTCAGCAACCTGGGCAATTGAGCCACCATAGCCTTGCACAAAATTAATTTCGTGGTCTGTCTCCTCTGCAACCCTGCGCGTCACTTCCGGTACAAAGAAATCACGCATTTCATTGACATAGACTGTCGGTCCGACGGGATGCCCAGCACCAATTCGCAAAGTGATGGTCGATGGATCCGAACACCCCTCAAGGAGAAATACACTAACCAATATCAAGGCGCCTAGCCAAGTATGATTATATGTATGCGCGTTCATCCTCACCGGTGACAGCCGCTTATCAATGTTATTTTCTTGTTTTTCATAAATCACGGTCTTGTCTATTTTTTTTAAGAACGAAGTCAGTGTAGATACTCAAAAATAACATGTTTTTTGCCATGGGGACCTTCCCCCTAGAGTCTACTCCACCCCGAAGCTTCAAGCGACCAGCTTCATTGGAAGTATTTTTCTTATCGGTAACCCAATAAGGCAGTCATTCCTTCTTCTGCTATAGTGAGACTTACTGTCAACAGCAAAAAAATAGTGGAATCTTCGTTAAAAAATTTAGCGCGTGCGTGCCATGTCGTATCCGTATTTTGGGTATTGGTCTTGGCAATTATTATCTTCATTGATGTTAGTGGGCGGTTTTTATTTGCTATTCCATTACTCGGCGCGTCGGAGATCATTAAAAATTCTGTGGTATCAATCACTTTCCTACAACTGCCGCTAGCAATTTATCGGGGCGGCATGATTCGCACAACCTTAGTCTACGACAGGGTGAGCCCGGATCGACAACTCTATCTTCGTTCTCTCGCGAACATACTTGGTTTTCTTTTTTTTCTACTGACAGCCCTTAGCTCCTGGGGGCCTGCGATTGAAGCTTGGCAAATCGGCGAGTACGAAGGCGAGGGTGCACTGCGAGTACCAACCTATCCGGTTAGATTTCTCGTGGCTGCAACGGCAGCCTTTACGGCCCTAGTGTACGGCTATCTACTATATCTCGACTGGACTAACCAACCAGGACCTGACAAAAGAGATGTGGCCCGTGCCTGATGGGCAATTAACAAGTCTAAAAACAAGATTCTAATGGGCCCTGAAGTTATTTTTTATTCTCTGGCAGTTTTGATTGCTCTCGTATTGCTTGGTGTCCATGTTGGAATTGCTCTTGGCGTTTCAAGCTTTCTTGGAATCTATCTGATCTTTGGAGATTTCCGTATTGCATCTTCTATGCTGGGCTCGACCGCTTATGAGTCCATACGCAACCAAACACTTGCTGTAATTCCGCTGTTTAGATTAATGGGCGAAATTGTCAGCCAATCAGGGGCAGCGACGGATCTTTACATGCTTTGCGACCGGGCCATGCGTAAACTGCCAGGCCGGCTCGCGGCGGCTACTGTGGCAGGAAATGCCGCTTTCGCTGCGATTACAGGTGTATCGATTGCCTCCGCTGCAACATTTAGCCGTATCGCGTATCCGGAGATGCGGAGATTTGGCTACAACCGTTCCTACGCGCTGGGTGTAATCTCTGGAAGCGCTTGCCTAGGCATGCTAATCCCCCCGAGCGTCCTTTTGATCGTATGGGCAATCCTTACGGAAGGTTCGGTAGGGGCCCTCTTCCTTGGGGGTGTTATTCCTGGAGTCATCCTTGGTTTGGCCTTTATTTCCTATTGCGTAATTGCAGCAATTCGAAATCCTTCCCTTGCGCCTACGGCAAATCATGGCCATGACAAACAACTGCAGGCAAAGGGTTCCACTTCGCAACTCATCGGCGGATTGGGTGTTAGCGCTTTAATTGTTCTCGTTCTAGGGGGGCTATGGGGAGGCCTGTTTACCCCCACCGAAGCCGCTGGCTTTGGGGTCCTAGGAAGTATCTTGATCGGTTGGATGAAAAATATGAGTTACCGAGATTTCATTCAAGCTGTCTATGACGCGGGACGGTCAACGGCCCCAATAATGTTCTTACTGATCACGGGATCCATGTACTCGCGTCTACTCGCCACCAGCGGTGGTGTGAACCTTGTTCAAAGTTTGTTCTCTGATTCTGGTCTGCCAATTTTCGGAATTATTTTGATCATGGCCGCAATTTGGCTATTGCTCGGCATGGTCATCGACTCTATCTCTGTAATTCTGATCACCGTACCTATCTTTGCGCCACTGGCACTCGCGGCAGGAGTCGACGAAATTGCGTTTGCCATTTTTGGAATACTCATTATTGAAGCAGGCCTACTTACCCCACCAGTTGGTTTACTAGTGTTTACTGTGAAGGCAGCAGTCCCCGATTCATCAGTAAAACTCGGAGAAATCTTTAAAGGCTCACTGCCTTACTGGCTTTTAATCCTAGCTGTAGCGTTTCTGATTTATGCAATCCCTGAAATCGCCTCCTGGTTGCCGAGCAAAATTTTATGATGAGCCAGTCCGTTTAAAAATACTCAAAAAATTGATTAGGCACCCATTAAAACCTAACCCAGCGTCTTATTCATTGGGTGGAGTAGACGTATCATTAAACTGGGCGATGTCATCTATTGCCGCATCCTCTGCATCTTCACAAGTCGCGTAGTACTCAGTTCCGCGGTAAATACCGGCTCCGCAGTCCCTAACGAGAGTACCATCCGGGACGAGCACATCCCTTAAGTATGCAACATGCTCCACGCGCCTATGGCTAAGCACGTTCATCGTAACGGTATCGCCAGGCTTTACTTTTTGAATAGCTACCCCCCGACGACGAAGTGCATTGCCGTCATTCCATTCGATCAACCATTCAGTGACCGTACCATCCGGGTTGATTGCATCCAAAATCACTAACGAGTGAGGATTTCGAATATCCACTTCCTTTATAACACCAATTAGTTCAGATACATCCCCCATATCGTAGTTCGTTGGTACCGAATGGTGAGCCAAGGCAAAACTCGATAAACCACTTAACATCCCTGCCAAGAAAAAAAATGCATACAGCCTTACAATCATTATGTACATCCCTCAGAATTACCTGCCGCCCGATGACTGTTCAGCAGCCTCACAAGTCTCATAATACTCCTTCCCGCGATAAATACTTGAACCACAATCCCTGACAAGGGTACCATCTGATAGCATAAAATCTCTCGGATAAGTTACCCTAGCCATGTGTCGGTGACACCTTCCACGAACAGTTACATGCTGCCCTACCTTCAATAGATGCACAGGAATACCTCTGCGACGCAATGGGTTCCCATCGGTCCACTGGATCAGCTACTCAACAACTTCTCCTTCTTTTTCAAAAGTTTGAAGCTCGAGCAGGGTATGAGGGTTGCGGATTTCGACTTCTGTTAATGTGCCGGAAATTCAACTGGATTTTCTTCGTACTCGAAGTAGCTCGTACCGAGGTTATGATGGGCCGAAACTAAACCAATTTTCATAGAAAACATGATTAATATTAGGGTTTTTCCGTTCATATGCCCCTTCGTGGGTGATTTTGCTGAAAGTCCCAGTTCCAACGGCCCGGATAGGAACTAGGTACGCAAGCTATACTTCCCGCTTCGTATCGGGTCCCCGTGGATCTATTATGTCATGTTATCTTGTATTTCAAGTGGCGCTTAAGAAAGTTTTTTTAGACCCGAGGGGCTTACAAGGGTGAAGTACTCTAAGCAATTAATTTTGGTAGTAGTCACAATACTACTCACAATAGTGGCATGCGATACTCCGGATCAAGATGCCATCCGAATTGGTACATCCAGCATTGGTAGTAGCTACTATACCCTGGCCGTTGCAGCCTCTGAAGTAGTCCACGAATACGCACAAATCAACTCGACCGTGCAAGCGGTTGGAGGATCGGCACCCAATATCTTTGCTCTGGGGAACGAAAGAATAGATTTCGCTATTACCAACTCGTTTGCTGCCTATTCAGGATTTTATGGACTCAACGAGTTCATTGAGCCGATTGATTTAAGAATTGTTATGAAAGGTCAGGTCACGCACCGCCATTTTTTAATCAGGAAGGGATCTGGAATTGTATCCCCTTACGATTTTATTGGACGCACTATCATTGGAGAACGACCTTCCAATCCGGATATGCGAATGATTATGGACAGCCTTATTTCGATCTACCAATTGCCAAAAAGCCAAATTAATATCGTATCTACCACTAACTCTTCGGAAGCGCTCAAAGCCCTCCAGGTCGGAAGCGTGGATGCAGTGCTTTTTCCTTTCTCAAATAGAAACGCACTTGTGCAGCAAGCTCTAAATAATGAAATTGTTGAGTTTCTTTACATTCCTGCAGACAAAAGAGATGAAATCCTGGAAAACCTTCCCGAGACAATTCACGGCAGCACCATAAAAAAGCAAACTTTCCTTAATCAAGAAAAAGATATCCCTACATTTTCTATTGACACCCTATTGACAGTTAGAGCAGATTTAGAGGACGAGACGGTATACAAGGTAGCTAAAACTCTATTCGATCATAATCAGGAGCTAGCGGTTTATATTGGCAATGCATCGGAATGGACTGCCGAAGAAGCCCTGCGAAATTTCAGCCTGCCCTTTCACGATGGTGTTATTCGATATTTTCGGGAGGCGGGCCTATGGAGCGCCGAACTTGAAAACGATCAGGCAATGCTGCTCAATATTAGAATCGTGAAATAATTATAGTTAACGCTTTCTTTAGGTCTTGACAATGATTTACGCCACCTTAACACTCAACAACTGGAGGAATAGAAATGGTGTATTCATTGCTTAGCAAGGATTTTTTTTCGCCTGACGTGCGGGGGAAAGTAAATGGGAACGCCAAATTTTCTGAAAATTTTCAAGTCGATGGGATGATGTTCTGTAGGCTGTTGACCAGTCCGCTACCCCACGGACGCGTGGTTAACATTGATACCTCAGCAACGCTTGCCATGGAAGGTGTCCTAGGGATTCTGACAGCAGATGAGATACCAACCCCATCAGGTACAGTTTCCGATGCACTTGGTTTATTATTTTAACCGCACACCCGTAGTTGCAGATATGATAGTCAATGCAGCTTCCGGGAAACCTCAATCACACAAACCATTGGAGGTTAACACCGCATAATGAACCAAATTACAAAAAAACAGTCCAAGTCGACAAAAATTTGCCATCGATTAGGTTTATCTGCCTTGTTTCTTTCATTGATGGTGTTTATTTCTTTCAATTTGCCTGCTCACCACGCAACTAGCGCCCTTTACGATTTTGAAACTATCGGAAACATCGAGGGCGAAGTCACATTCCTTTTCTGGCGGAATCCTCACGTGCGCTTTAAAGTCCGAAGCATAGAAAATGGTCAAGAACATATCTGGGAAGTGGAAAGTGGTTCTGTAAATTCTCTGCAGCGCTCCGGTATAGAATCAAGTTTGATCGAGGTGGGAGATCAAATCAAAGTTGAAGGCAGGATGTCGAGGCTGGGGCGAAGGCAAATGTATGCAAACGCCTTAACATTACCAGGGGGGGAAGAAATTCGGCTTAGCGGCAGAAGTCGAATCCTGGATAGTGCGGCCGCTAGTGCCGAAGAAGGCAACGGGCAACTACGGGGATTATTTCGTGTCTGGCAATTAGAAGGGTACGGAGACCTGCCAGATTTTGCCTTAACGCCCGCAGCTGCAGCCGCCAGAGAAACTTATGATCCACTGACTGATGATCCAGCATTAAGCTGCGTACCTCCTGGACTACCGTCCGCTATGCGAAACCCTTACCCACTTGAATTCATTGATCAAGGCGCTTCCATTGCACTATATCTAGAGGAATGGGATGGATTGCGAACAATCCACATGTCTTCGCAAGACGGTGAAGAGGAATCTCTGCCAGCACCAATGGGATATTCGGTAGGACACTGGGAAGGCACGGTATTGGTTGTTAATACCAATCAGATTAGCTATCCCTACGCTGACGATCTTGGGACGCCACAAAGTGCAGCGGTAAACATAGTCGAGCATTTTACCCTCAGCGAAAACGATACCCGGCTCCACTGGACAGCATTGGTTACCGACCCAGAAACCTATACAGGCACCACATTCTGGGAAATGTTTTGGAAATATACACCTGGCGAGCAAAGAAAACCTTACAACTGTTCACTCCCCGAAGAGTAGGGAGAAAACCTTCGTATCCTTATTGGGCAGGGACTCTTAGAGACCTTTAGAAAACGGCCTAAGTGCTGCATATACAGTAGAGTGAACGGGTGTTGGTACCCCTAACTCCCTGCCAAGCCGATGCAGGGCACCCGAAAGATACTCTAACTCCAGGGGTTTACCCCTCTCTAGATCAACTAACATGGAGGTCTTTGCTTCAGGATCTACCTCTGCATCGAAATAGTGGAAGACCTCTTTTTGTATATCGGTACCCAAGGGCACACCCAGAGCCTGACCCACAGCGACTGCCTCACGAACACACTCTGCCGCAATCTCGCGCCCGACTTCATCGCTGCGGATAACACCAATAGACTGACGGGTAATACCCGTCATAGCACTAGTTGCGGAAAGCAAAATAAATTTTCTCCACAAAAGCAGATTCATATCCGTGCGTAATGTGATGTCGATCCCTGCGGCACTACAAATTTTCTCAAAGGCTAATGCACGGTCAGTCTTCTCGCCGCTCGGTTCTGCAAACTCAATACGGGCCCACGGCCCAGTCTGTCGAATAACCCCGGGTGATTCTATGCTCGCAATAAAATAGGTAGTACCACCGAGCACTCGCCCCTCCCCAATAATATCTGAGATAAGACCAACACTTTGCACACCGTTCTGCACAGTTACTACGTAAGTACTGTCGTCCATCATGAACTTGCAAGCACCAGCAGCAACCTTTGTATCGTAAGCCTTCACTGCAAAAAAAATGATGTCTACGAGACCAACTGATTTGGGATCGTCCGTAACGTTAATCGGCCTTATTGTTTCCCTGGTCCCGTCGCTGATAATTTGTATACCACTGGATTTAAGCGCTTCAAGCTGTGGGCCTCGGGCTATAAAAACAACGTCCTCACCTGCCTTTTTTAATTTTGCGCCGTAGTATCCACCCACAGCTCCAGCGCCCATGATCGCAATTCGCACGTCTACCCCCGATCAATTTTTTTCGTTAATTTCCATTGGCGAGCCCAGCAGAAAAATCAGCGGCCTCCCTGGCATCGCCCGTGAGTTCGACAATATGCATGCCGGTGTTCGCACGATCGACCAAATATATATATCCGCGATCATCTACCTCCAAGTTATTCGTTTGAATTGCTGTTTTACAGCGCCTCTCGTCGGAGATGGTAATGCAACGCTCACCCGTATTTCCCGTAATCGCAGGAATGTAATAGCCGATTTCTTTTGGGTTAAACGGGTCACGAATGTCGACTACACGCATACCGGCGTTAAACCAAGAGGCAAAAATCAACCGTCCGTAGTACATTGGAGCAAAACTTTCATTAGAGCCGTGAGCGCCAAAACGTCCGCCACGTAGACAGAAATCACCTGAACTATCCGGCACGTTATAGGTCGATATGGGCCACGGATGCATTTCGTCGGTAACATCCACAAAATACATCATCTGACGAGCTTCTTCCGTACATTCATTGCGCAAAGACTCATTCACAATGGCTACAACATCGCGCACTTTAAACTCCTGATCATTGCTAAACCTTTCCGGTCGCATGCCCAAAACCGGAAAACTAGTATGAGCACCCATGAAATCAGGCAATCGGAGTTGACTGATTATCGCAGCCTCTAATTCCTCTGTAGTTGGATTCTCTGGATCTACAAGCGTATCCGTAATCAACTTGTTTCGATCTAAAATCACTAGGATTCCGCGACTGTTTGTGCCCTGCCCACAGTACACTCGGTTTACCTCCACTACCGAAATGCACCCGTGAAGCTCAACCGGTGGTTCGCCGTCAGAACCTGGCTGCTGGCCCGGCAACCCAAAATTACGGATGAACTTGGGATCGGAAGGATTACTCAAGTCAAAAATCTGGGTCATACGATCAACCCGCCACCCGGGCACCCCGGATACTATGTATGCAATACCCGTATCACACTCCCACCAATTCTTATGGGTATCCGCAAGACCCTCTGACACAACTGCCAGTAATGCGGGTGCTCCTGGGTCCGTAACATCAAACACCTGATGGGAGACATTCCCACCTTCCGGACTTCGGCCTCCGTTAGCACGTAACAGGTATGACCTGCTGGGATCCCCTCCAGGCAACTCCGCTCCACTACAAACTCTTACCATCTGGGCCCCAGAAGTGCCGTAGCTAGCCTCGATGTGCTGCAGATAGACAGGATGCTCCGGGTCCGTAACATCAACCACAGAAGTACCATTCTTTTCCATGTTTCCACTCAAGGGATTCAGCGCCTGTCCGCCATGGTGGCCCACGTAAGCAATCCATCTCTCTGTACCGTCTATGATTTGCCGTTGAATGACCGGATGGTAGGCCGATCGAGCCTGCAAATCATCGTGACCCAGTAGACGCACGTTGTGGCTTTCTTCCGCCTCTTGGGCTAAAACGTCGGCATTTGAAAAAAATCCGGTAAAGGCAACCGCAACTAAGATGGATTGATACGACAAATTATGTCCCATTGCTATGCTCTCCAGCTAAGGTCATTATTTCGTAGAATACACTTACAAGAACAAAGACAAAAGGTGACTAATTTCATGTCCTTCAAGATTCCGTTAGCCGCATCCCTTTCATCCATTTTCCTCTTCTGTTTGATACCTCTAGTCACTCAGTCACAAATCATGAATGTGACTCTCATCGGCACCGGAGAGCCGGTACCACGCATGGACCGCTTTGGGCCATCTACTTTGGTGGAGGCAGGAGGCAAGCGCCTACTTTTTGATGTTGGTCGCGGCGCAACTCAGCGTTTGTGGGCCCAACTGAATATACCCCTCCGAGAAATAGACGGGGTTTTTATTACGCATTTTCATTCAGATCACCTTACCGGAATTCCCGATCTTTGGTTGACGGGCTGGCTACCACCACCCTTCGGAAGACGCACAACCCCGTTTCGCGTCTATGGGCCAAAGGGCATTCAGAGCATTCTTGAAGGAATGAGGCAAGCTTTCGAACCGAATATTCAGATTCGTATTGCGGACGAGAAACTTCCAGAAGACGGGGTGAAATTTGATGTCAAGGAATTCTCTGGGAATGGCGTGATCTTCAACGAACAAGGCCTTGTTGTGACTGCTTTTGCAGTCAATCATGGTGAGCTCATCAAACCCTCCTACGGGTATCGCATTGATTACGGGGGGAGATCAGTGGTGATCTCCGGAGACACACAATTTGATGAAAATCTCATTGAGATGGCACGGGGTACCGACGTTCTGATCCACGAAGTAGCTGCTGCGCACCCTGAATTGATCAGCTTTGATGAAAGAATCCAACTGATCCTTGATCATCACACTACCCCGGAAGAAGCTGGCATCGTATTTTCTCGGGCCACTCCGAAGCTGGCCGTGTATACACATTTTGTCCTTTTGAGTGGGCCTGGTGTACCCGAAGTTACACTGGAGGAACTCGTTGAGCGCACCCGTAAAAATTACTCGGGACCCCTTCAGATCGGGGAAGACTTAATGAGGTTCGAGATTGGCGAAACAGTGCAAATACACCGATATCTCCCCTAAAATTCCAGGGGAGAGACACATGAGGTACCCCGAATCTGCTAGAGACCATCAAGAATACTTACCAGGTCTTCGGCATTTGACATCATGACCATGTGGCCAGACGGGATCTCATAGTAGTCCCAAGCAGGGTCACTTCGACACTTCTGGGCAAATTGAACGAACGGACTAGGCGTAAAGTTGGAGGCCCAAATAAAAACATTCGAATACGGTCGCTCTTTTGCCTGATTCTCAAGTATTAATGCTTGATCCATAGTGGAAAAAGGCTGTGGGACAGAATGATTGTCAATCCATATCTGATCATCGGAGTCAGTCACTCCGTAGAGTTCAGCGGGGTTAGGGGGTACCAACCAGCCCTTTCCCTTCTCCGCAACCACATCCTTGTAATACGCCACCCGGTGTGGGGGCTGCAAATCCATAACGGATTCGCCATTTTTTGGTATAAAAGCATCCAAGTACACCAATTTATATATCCTTTGGGTTTCTCGATCGGCTACGCCAGTGACAACTGAACCGCCGTAGCTATGACCCACCAAGATGACGTCCGTTAAATCTTCCCATTTCATTAAATTAACGACATCCTCGATATGAGTCTCCAGATTAATCTTGCGGTTGAGCAGATGACTACGATCACCCAAACCCGTTAACGTGGGCGTATGAACATCATGGCCAGCCTTCCTGAGAGGCCCTGCAACCCGATTCCAGCACCAGCCCCCGAGACCCAAACCATGTACAAGTACTAACGTGGACATTTTTTCAGCGTAGCACAAAAAAAACTTTTATTGATCTGCCTGGCCACAGGATTGAAAAAATAATTTGCCGGGTTCATTTACTCATATAAAGTCGAGAAAAATGGTTTCTCTGATTCACCAACTCATAGCGCATGCCATCTTCTTGAACGACCGCCTTGATCCAATATCCTGCGTCATTCTCCTCCGTAAGATTAGCCGTCATTTGGGTGCTTGCATTGTGATGATCGTCGAGACCCAGCGCGCGGTGTAACTGCCATACGGCCTCCAAATCAGGTATAACCTTAAGGGCATCAGAACCAGAGGCGCTTCCCCCTTTTCGGGGGCCGTTATTTAACACTGCCACAGTGGGATTCACCGCAGTCGAAAACTGTAGAGCCACGGCATTGCCGTGCCGGGGAACTTGAAAAATGTCGACGCTGCCAAGCTCATATTGAGGGCAGGCGAGTTTATGTTGAACATTAAAGGTCAAATCACCGAGATTGAGAAACTGAAATTTTCCAAGCGACAACAAATATCCAAGGCTCCTGCTATTCTCGCCTGAGTCGTCATCACCCGAAGGAGCACCACTGCAGTGAGGGTTAGGTTTTATGCCAGGCAATTCCTTGCTAAAAATTTCTCCGTTTGACGTGACGAACGTAAAATCGATACCCTCGAGAGACAACTGATCTCCCGCCGCAACACTTCGTCTCGCTCCTTCGACGATGCTTAGGTAGCTTTCCCAATCAGCACGGCGCCTCTCACTATCCTGCTCAACACTGTCACCATGATCAATAAACTCTTTGATGGACACATTTGCGCTCAATGATGAAAGCCCACCTACATGATCACCATGAAAGTGCGATGCTAAAAAATAATCGATCTCGGTTACACCGGCGTCTTTCATGGCTGCCATAATCCGGCCAGAATCTCGTCCGTCATCGCGTTGGAAGCCGGCGTCCATGAGCACCACCTGCCGATCGGGAGTAACAATCAGGGTCGCTGCACCACCCTCCACATCTATCCAATAAATTTCCAGATTTTCTTGCTGGGCATTGGTATGACAAAACCAAAAAAAACTGAATAAAAACAAATATATACTTTTGACTACTGGTTGACGCATTGTGCTTCCTTTTTTTTGAATTAGCTCCTTGACCATACGCAGGGCTCTTATGTTGTACAGGACTCCGGACCGAGACCAATGCTCCCGGACTAGGAAGTACCCTGATCCCGCAGGTAGGCTTTCTCCATGGCCTGGATCAGGGGTAGCCTCATTCCGGAAATAAATCTCACCATTGCACCACCCGCCGTGCACACGTAATTGATGTCGTCAAGATCCACAAATCTAGTAGCTGCTGTTACGGTGTCGCCCCCGCCAATCACGGTATA
>CAJWKT010000041.1 GCA_913041665.1 uncultured Gammaproteobacteria bacterium
CTACTATGCCGCCAAATCAGCTCATCTAGTCGCAACACGACAAAAAATCGATATGCCTATCATAGAACAAATTTACAGGGTCATATATGAGGGGATGAGCCCAAAGGAGGCAGTTACTAATCTGATGCGCCGCCCCATGGCAACGGAATAATCCGGTGCCGCTAGGAACTCGAGCTGGCCCCCTTGAACCCTCTTTGTCGCCACGCTTCATAAAGTATTACTGCGGCACAGTTAGATATGTTAAGGCTTCGGTTTCCGGGCCTCATTGGTATGCGGAGAACTGCAGGTTTCGGAAATAACGCTAAAACTTTTTTTGGTAGGCCTCGCGTTTCGGGGCCTAGTACAAAAGCGTCTCCTGTAAGAAAATTTGATTTAAAAAGCGAGTTGGTTCCTTTTGTGCTCAGTGCGTAAATCCGCTGAGGCTTAATTTGTGCAATGCACGCTGTAAACGTTTTGTGTTCCAACACATTCGCTAGTTCATGGTAATCGAGCCCAGCGCGCCTAAGGCTTGCTTCATCCATCTGGAATCCTAGGGGGTGAATAAGATGTAGCGACGCACCGACATTAGCGCAAAGCCGGATTACGCTCCCGGTATTGGGAGGAATTTCTGGCTCATATAAGATTAGATGGAACACATCTAGGAGTATGACAGCTAATCCGCCTTATAATTGGCTCAGGATAATGTCGGATCTTACAAAAAACATGGGTAGCTCACTAAAACTCGACTTCTGCGGTCTCAGCCTTAGCTCCCCAATTGTACTTCTATCGGGCTGTGTGGGCTTTGGAGAGGAATATACTCGCATCGAGGGTTTCTCCAACCGAGAGGTCGGCGCAGTTGTGCTGAAGGGCACCACATTAAATCCGCGCTTGGGTAATCCTCCCCATCGAGTTTGGGAAACGCCATCCGGCATGCTTAACGCAATTGGCCTACAAAATCCTGGAGTAAAAGTTGTTGTCCAAGAAATTCTACCTCAGTTGGATTTCTCTGAAACGCGATTCATTGCCAACATCTGTGGATCTACCGTTGATGAGTACGCCGAGGTAACCCAACATTTCGAGGATTCGCCTATTGATGCCATGGAAATTAATATTTCGTGTCCCAATGTAAAGGAAGGCGGCGTCGCGTTTGGCAATGATCCAAAGATGTCAGCCCGGGTTGTTGAGGCCTGCCGAAAAGCAACAAAAAAACCACTAATCACAAAGCTGTCTCCTAATCAGACAGACATTGCTACTAATGCGCGCGCCTGCATCGAATCCGGAAGTGACGGCCTATCCGTGATAAACACCATCATGGGCATGGCTATAGAAGTCGAAACCAAGCGGCCCATTATTGGAAATGTTCAGGGAGGACTATCTGGGCCTGCGATCCGCCCTATCGCGTTACTCAAAGTACATCAGGTTTATAAAATAGCCGGACCTCTTGGAATACCAATCATTGGGCAGGGAGGAATAGAAACGGCCCAAGATGCCATTGAATTTCTAATCGCGGGCGCCACAACGGTGGGTTTGGGCACAGCCCTATTTTGGGATCCTGCGGCTGCACAAAAAATAAACGCTGGAATTACTGCCTACCTTGAGAAACACTGCATAACAAACACAGAAGAGTTAGTAGGAACGCTGGATACTGGTGAAAAAGATGATTTACAGCTAAGCGGCTAACACAAATTCATCGCATGTGAAGTTCAACTACATCTCCATCTGCTAAAGAGTGTTCTGGGCCTACCTGCTGTCCAGCAAAGACGCCCTTACCCCATGCGCGCGCATATCTAAGCGAGCCCGCTATGTCCTTGTGAACGAGACGCGCTACATCGAGTACCGTCGAGCCGCGCTTCACAGTAAACGGCCTGTCCATCTCGGGTATTTTTCCTGGCGTCTTGGTGTAGACGCGAACAATTTCAAGTCCCCGGAACAGTAACGGACCAATCTCATTTAGCCCCACACCGCTCTTGCTTGAGGCAGCGAGAAGGGGAAAGCGGGTACCTAGAAATTCTCTGAGCAAATTTACATCCTCGGCGCCCTGATCTAGATCTATTTTGTTGGCCACAAGCAGGGTCGGAAGATAGATCCGAAATGGATCCAAAATTTCCGAATCTGTATCAATGGGAATTTGATCATCTGGATCCAGCCCTGGCCAGCGCTCTATCAAGGCAATTTTCTTTTCCTCTAAACGCCCGCATATCATGGCCACGTGATCTGTACATCCCGGGTCAGATATATCCACCACAAGCAGCACCCCCTGTGCGGGTTGTAGCGCATTTACGAACCAACCTTCCATATAGTCGGCTGTAATTGGCGGAAGATCAATTAACTGAAACTGAATATCCTCAAACGCGAGCATGCCAGGCATAGGCTTTTGCGTAGTGTGGCCATGGGGGCCTATTTCAGCCCGCGACCCTGTTAAATACCTATGTAAACTCGATTTACCAGAATTTGGCGGACCAATTATGGCCAGCTGGGCCGCTCCTTCCGGGCGGACCGTGTGTGCTGGCCCTGATCGCGCTGCTCCCTTCTTCGGCCCTGTGAGTTGTTCTGCAAGCTGCTTGATCCGGCTCTTAATGTCCCTTTGTAGATGCTCTGTACCCTTGTGTTTGGGAATAGTGCGCAGCATCTCTTTAAGGCAAACTAGGCGTTCTCCGTCCTCTTTTGCTTCTCGGAAGGCCTGTTCGGCTTTTTTGTATTCTGGGCTGAGATTAGCTGGCATCGTTATGAGATTATGCACCAAAGAACAAGCAAAGCTCTCTGTCATCCGACGCGGTTTCGCAACATACTTAAATTACTCTATCGATAACCCGACCTTTCGCGGTATTGTCCATCGGTGAGCGTTCATCCTACCGCCGTTGTCTCAAAAGAAGCGATCATTTCACCCAAGGCTGAGATCGGACCTTTCTGTGTCATTTCTGGGAAAGCCCAAATTGGCGCTTACACGGCCCTAGATTCTAATGTGAGAGTAGGAAGTCCCCGCGGAGAAGTCATCATTGGTGAGCACAATCACCTACAGGCAGGAGCGGCCCTTGGTGGGCCGCCCCAGGATCTCGCGCACGATGATAGTCCTAGTAAGCTTGTGGTCGGTGACCATAATCGCTTTGGAGAATACGCTACCGTTAGTCTCGGGAGTAGTACTGGGAGTGGTGTTACACAAGTTGGCAACCATTGCTTCCTAATGGCCTATGCCCATGTTGGCCATGACTGTTTAATAGGAAACGAGGTTGTAATTACTAACCTTGCTCAGCTTGCGGGCCACGTTACCGTCGAGAGAAAAGTAGTCGTAAGCGGTATGGTAGGTTGCACGCAATTTGTTCGGCTTGGAGAGCTCTCTTTTCTCACTGCGGGTACGCTAGTTAACAAAGACGTCGCGCCTTATTCTATCGCGGATGGGCGGTGGGCATCCTTGCGCGCAGTGAACCGCGTAGGACTACGGCGCGCCGGACTGGACGCCAGCGAAATAAGAAATATAGGTCGCGCAATGCGAATTCTCATGAACAACTCTTTCACAATAGAAGAAGTGACAAAAAAAATTATTGGTGAATGCCTACCATCCCCGAACATTGATCATTTAATGAACTTCGTTCGAACATCTGAAAAAGGCATTTTAAGAGGATGAAAAATTTACGCGTAGCGGTCATAGGGACGGGATATCTAGGTAGATTCCATGCCCAAAAATACCGAATGCTCAAAAACGTGACCCTTGTTGGAGTCTGCGATCTAAACGCCGCCGCTGGCCAATCGGTTGCCCAAGAGTATGCAACCGAGTTTTTTTCTGATCACACGCTACTCGCAAACAAAGTGGACGCAGTGACCATCTCGGCAAGCACATCAGCGCATTTCGACCTTGCGCGCTTCTTCCTTGAGCGTGGTGTCCATGTGCTGCTGGAGAAACCCATGACGGTAACCAGCCAAGAAGGCGCCAACCTTACTAAGCTGGCGGATGATAGTGATCTAAAATTGCAAGTGGGGCATGTTGAGCGGTTTAACCCCGCGCTGCTCGCAGCCAAAAACCGCTTAAGCGATGTGCAATTTATAGAGTGCCATCGACTTGCACCCTTTAAAGTCCGAGGTGCAGAGATGAACGTTGTGCTCGATCTCATGATTCACGATCTGGACGTAATTCTATCCCTCGTAGGTGGAAAACCGATAAATATCTCAGCCGTAGGTATCCGTGTGCTTACAGATAACATAGACATTGCCAACGCTAGAATTGAGTTTGATACCGGCGCCGTTGCCAATGTTACCTCCTCCCGTGTTTCACAGAACACGCAGAGAAAATTTCGCGTTTTTCAGCACAAACAATATCTTTCAATTGATTTCGAGGCCGGAGATTTAAACCTGATCACTTACGACGATAGTACAAAAACAAACGAAGGCACACTCAAGACCGAACGTTGGAGCCTTGAGAAGGAAGATGCGCTGCTCGCGGAGGTTAGCTCGTTCACCGAATCAATTTTAGAAAACCGCCCTTGCCAAGTTCCTGGGCTGGAAGGCGTGTTGGCATTAGAGTTAGCCGAAACCATAATGGAAGCAATAGAACACTCAGTCGCATCATAGCTCCAACACATCTCTAAAAATTTAACAGACGCAAAAATATTTCCACGACCGGTGTGTATATTTTGCTGGTTGAGACCTCGACACCTAGTAAAGTTCTTCCAGTCCGTACTCTTTTATTTTTCGCGTCAATGTGTTGCGCCCCCACCCCAACAGCTTTGCTGCCTCCAGTCTCTTGCCACGTGCCTGGCGTAACGCCACAAGAATCAGGGCTCGCTCGAACGCGGGCAACGCCTCCGATAATAGCGGGGAAGCCCCATCAAAAACTAGCTGGCCCTCTGCCCATTCAGTTAGCTTGCCAGTCCAATCTGTAGATAAACCGCCCAAAGCCGACCCTGAAAGATCGTGGTGGATATCTTGGGCTACTACTTCTTTTCCTGCTGCCTTAACAGTAATGCGCCGGCACGTGTTTACAAGCTCACGGACATTCCCCGGCCAGTCATAGCTCACAAGGGCCTCTAAGGCCGCCTGGCTAAGCGCCTTTGGTTCTGCACCTAATTCGCTAGCCGCTTGGTTCATGTAGAATTTTACGAGATTCGGTATATCTTCCCTCCGCGCTCGCAGCGGAGGAACCTCAATTGCCATAACGTTGAGTCGATGAAAAAGATCCGCCCGAAAATGTCCCCGCTTTACCTCTTGGTCCAGCTTTTGGTTGGTGGCTGCAATTACTCTTACATCAACTCGTACCGGCCTCTGTCCGCCAACTCGGAAAAATTCGCTCTCTGCAAGCACACGCAATAAGCGCGTCTGTAGATCCACAGACATGTCACCAATCTCATCTAGAAAAAGAGTTCCCCCGTCAGCCTGCTCAAAGCGCCCTATCCTTCGCTCGGCTGCCCCGGTGAAAGAGCCCTTCTCGTGGCCAAACAGTTCTGGTTCTAGCAAATCCTGGGCAATCGCAGACGTGTTCAGCGCGACAAAGGGCCTCGCAGCTCTAGGAGAATTCTGATGCAGGGCGCGTGCAACAAGCTCCTTTCCGGTCCCGGATTCGCCCGTAATCAACACATTCATGCTAGAGCGCGACAGTCGGCCAATGGCACGAAAAACTTCCTGCATTGACTGTGCGTGTCCGATCATCCCGGGCACGGCGGCTGGTTGCCGGGTGTCTCTCTTCCCTCGCGCTCTTTGATGCGCAGCATCTGAGACAAGCTTAATAGCGTCATCCACATCAAATGGTTTCGGTAGATACTCGAACGCCCCGCCCTTGTACGCTGCCACAGTACTATCGAGATCTGAGTGGGCCGTGATAACAATCACCGGTAAGTCTGGGTAGTTCGTGTTTACGCGATCCATAAGTTCAAGCCCGCTCATTTCTGGCATGCGGATGTCTGTTATTAGGACGTCGGGTTTCTCCGCCTCCAAGGCCTCAAAAAGATCGGCGCCTGATTCAAAACAGCGGGGCATCATACGGGCTTGACGTAGGGCCTGTTCCAACACCCAACGCACCGATTCATCATCATCAACCACCCAGACAGACAATGCCGAGGGAATCATGGCTTTGGTGCTCCGGGGGCGGGCCGAATTGGTAAACGCATTTGAAATAGGGTAAGCCCGGGCCGAGAATCAAACTCAATCAGCCCTCCGTTGCGGCTTACCAAGTCTTGAGCAATGGTCAGACCAAGCCCGGTCCCAGTGTCCCGGCCGGTGACAAGCGGATAGAAAATCGTTTCTTTAATGTCCTCTGGTATTCCCGGTCCGTTGTCCTCCACCTCAGCTGATAACACCAAACGATGCTGCTCTCCCGCCATCGAATAATTGGAAAGAGCCCGGGTTCTGAAAATCATCCGGCCCGATGCGCCGAGCGCTTGTAGGGAATTTTTAGCCAAATTGAGAAGGGCCTGAATTATCTGGCTACGATCAATCCATATCTTAGGAAGGCTTGGGTCATAATCCCTTGCCAGCTCAACACCTGCCGGCTTTTCCCCTTCGACGAGATTGGCTACATGCTCCGTCACTTGGTGCAGATTGATCATCTCTTTGTTCTGCTCGCCCCCTGCGCGCAAAACTCCGTCGACTAAGGCCGCGAGTCGATCCGCCTCCTCAATAATTACACGCGTGTATGCCTTAAGTTCTGCTGTGGGCAATTGGCGCTCCAGTAGCTGCGCTGCACCACGAAGTCCGCCCAGGGGGTTCTTAACCTCGTGGGCTAATTGACTAACAATTCGCCGGCTTATCCGCCGTTGTGAAACAAGCTCCGCCTCCTTACGCGCTTGCCGGTCCGATTGTCTGTCGAAAAGTTCTAACAGCACACAGCCATTTTTCTGGTCAATCGAAGCGGCCCGACAATCTAAAACAAGATCTCGTCCAGAGACTTTAACAACAAGCTCCCGGCCGCTATATGTCGCCCCGGTATTGGCTGCCCTCTGACACAATCCCTCTAGCTCTTCGGGAGAAAGCACTAGCTCCGCTATAGGCCGGCCAACTGTTTGACGCTCACTAAGTCCTAGCAGACTCTCTGCAGCCACGTTTACGTACAAGATCTTAAAACTCTCATCAACCAACAAGACAGCGGTTGTCATCGCCCGCAGAATGTCGCTAGCTGTTAAGCTACTTTTGGACCTATGTCCCACTAAAAGATCTGTTTGGTGCGGCTGTTCCAAAGCAATTCCTGCTGTAACGGCTAGAGCCTCGGACACTAGTCGGGTCTAGCGATTCGGGCTGCGATTTTTTGCTGCAATCAACCGAGGCGGCTATACCGCTGACGGTAGAGCGCGCCCCATCACATTCCTTAGCCAGACGAGTTGGTGCATAACCCTCTACCACCCCCAAATCATCCGTCGTTGGGTAACGCTTCATGCGCCTAACCCAGCCTTCAAGATCACCGACCCCCCGGACCCTAAATCAACGGAATCCCGTATTGAATTCCCAGCCCAGACCATTGTACGTTCGAGAGACCCTAGATCGACTGCGCTCACTTACAGGCTGTAGTACATATCAAACTCTACCGGGTGAGTCGTCTTCCGGAGCAACGTGACCTCGTCCATCTTCAAGCCGATGTAAGCATCAATCAGATCGTCAGAAAACACATCGCCCACGGTCAGGAACGCACGATCGCCATCCAGCGCATCCAGGGCCTGGTCAAGCGAGTTACAAACGGTCGGCAGTGCAGCCTCTTCTTCCGGGGCGAGGTTGTAGAGATCTTTATCCGTGGCTTCGCCTGGGTCGATCTTGTTCTGAATACCGTCCAGACCAGCCATCAACATCGCTGCAAACTGGAAATAAGGATTACCCGTCGAATCGGGAAAACGCACCTCGATGCGCCGTCCTTTCGGGTTTGACTCATACGGAATCCGTATCGATGCAGACCGGTTGCGGGCAGAGTAGGCTAGGAATGTGGGCGCTTCGAATCCGGGTACGAGCCGCTTGTAGCTGTTCGTCGTCGCATTCGTGAACGCGTTGATCGCCTTCGCATGCTTTAGGATGCCACCGATGTAGTGCAATGCGGTATCGGACAAGCCACCGTATCCGTCGCCTGTAAACAGGTTGCTACCATCTTTGCCAAGCGACTGGTGGACGTGAGCGCCGTTACCATTGTCGTCGACGAGCGGCTTCGGCATGAAAGTAGCCGTCTTGCCGTAGGAATGGGCAACGTTCAATACGACGTATTTGAGGATTTGCACTTGGTCTGCTTTCTTCACGAGTGTGTCGAACTTGACACCGATCTCACCCTGGCCGCCTGTAGCAACTTCGTGGTGGTGTACCTCCGTTATGAGCCCCATCTCTTCCAGCGCAAGACACATCGCTGAGCGAATGTCGTGCAGAGAATCGACTGGCGGAACGGGGAAGTAGCCGCCCTTAATGCCGGGACGATGACCTATGTTGCCGTCTTCGTAGTCCTTCGCAGAATGCCACTGCGCTTCCTGAGATTCAACGGCGTAAAACGAGCCTTGCATCGTCGAGCCCCAGCGAACGTCATCGAAAACGAAGAATTCATTTTCTGGCCCAAAATATGCTACATCGGCTATGCCGGTAGATTGCATATAGGCTTCAGCCCGCTTGGCAGCGGATCGCGGGCAGCGGTCATAGCCCTGCATCGTCAGCGGCTCGACAACGTCACAACGCAGATTGAGCGTGGGTTCTTCGGAGAAAACGTCCAGCACAGCTGTGGGACTATCCGGCATGAGAATCATGTCGGATTCGTTAATTCCCTTCCAACCGGAAATTGAAGAGCCATCGAACATTTTGCCGCCTTCAAAGAACGACGCTTCGAGTTGGCCCGACGGAATCGTGACATGCTGCTCTTTACCGCGCGTGTCGGTGAACCGCAGGTCGACGAACTTAATGTTTTTTTCTTTAATCTGTTTGAGAATGTCCGCAGACGACATGGTCTTCCTCCAATCTTTTTATCTTATCGAAAAAGCTTTGATTTTCTTAATGTGGCCGCCTGTCCGCTCTAGCACATTGGTTTAGCGAGACAAAAGCCGCGGGTCCCGGACGAACTGCCAAGAGGCACCCAGTCCTAGGTTAGATTATGCACCAAAAAGGTGCTAAATGTAGAGCCCCAAACAACGCTGAATGGACTGAAAAGCGGCCCTTGCAAATTGAGCGCGCAAATCCGCCGGGGCACCAAGCTATACTTGCTCCCGACTACTCAAATAAAACTAGGGGCGTCACGAATTATGGCACCAATGGATAAAGTTGTTTCGCTCGCCAAGCGGCGAGGCTTCATTTTTCCCTCCAGCGAAATCTATGGGGGGCTTAACGGTGCGTGGGATTATGGGCCCCTTGGCGCAGAACTAAAGCGCAATATCAAAGAAGCTTGGTGGAAAGACATGATTTTAAGTCATGATGAGACCGCTACCATGTCATCTGCTCCATCAAGTTTTGCCATGGTCGGACTCGACTCAGCCATCTTGATGAATCCGAAGGTATGGGAAGCAAGTGGTCACGTTGGCGGCTTCCATGACCCAATGGTGGATTGTCGGGAAACCAAGGGGCGCTACAGGGCCGATCAGCTAGTGATTTTTCAGTTGATCGCAGAAGGCAGCCATCTCCCAGGTGCGGGCTTTAAAGATCTCTTGTTCGCGTCTCCTGGTGAGGCAGGGAAAACCCCTAACGCCGAGCTGTTGATGCCTCACAAAAAACGCATCAAGGCAATAAGAAAAAAGCTGGAAATGGACTCAGAATTTCAGATCAAGCCCATCGAGAATGCACTTACAAAAGATGCGCTGCGAGCAAAAATTTTTGCTCCGGGTGCCAGTAAGCCCGGAACGCTTACAGCGCCCCGCTCGTTTGAGTTAATGTTAAAAACCAAGGTCGGGGCCTTAGAAGACAAATCCAGTGTTGCTTATCTTCGGCCTGAGACCGCACAAGGTATATTTGTCAACTTCAAAAACGTCTGCGACACTACGCGAGTTAAACTTCCCTTTGGAATCGGGCAAATAGGTAAGGCCTTCCGAAACGAAATTAATCCGCGCAATTTTACTTTTCGCAGTCGCGAGTTTGAGCAAATGGAGATCGAGTTCTTTTGCAAACCAGGCGACTCGGACCAATGGTACAAATACTGGTGCGACCGCCGGCTACAATGGTATCTCGATTTAGGCATCGATCCTTCCAAGCTTCATCTGCGCGAACACAGCTCCAGAGAACTTGCCCATTACGCTACAGGGTGTGCGGACATAGAATATTCTTTTCCTTTTGGAATCAGTGAGTTAGAGGGAATCGCGAATCGTACTGACTTCGATTTGGGTCAGCACATGAAGGCAAGCGGTAAGGACTTACGCTACTTCGATGATACTGAAACTGACAAGGAAAAGCGTCGCTATTTACCCCATGTAGTAGAGCCGTCGGCGGGCGTTGATCGTGCTACCTTAGCGTTTCTCTGCGACGCATACGTTGAAGATGAAGTGGGAAGCGAGCAAAGAATTGTTATGAAGCTGCACCCCAGAATCGCACCGATCAAGACGGCTGTCTTTCCGCTTGTTAAAAAAGATGGTATGCCAGAAAAGGCTATGGCTATCTACCGCTCTCTTTCTAAAAACTTTAATTCATTCTATGACGAAAAAGGTGCCATTGGTCGTCGGTACCGGCGTCAAGACGAGGCCGGCACGCCTTTTTGTATTACCGTGGACGGTGATTCGATTTCAGATAATACAGTCACTGTTAGGGACCGGGATACCTGCGAACAGTTGCGCCTGCCGGCAGAAGAATTAGTAGCGTACATAGACAACCAATTAACACATTAAGCTTTTGACACATAGGCTGAATAATGGAAAAGGCACCTCAGACAAACTGTCAGGGATTCGTGGCCATTCGGCGAGCAACGCTGGAAACGTTCTAGGCAAAAACAGCTAATGCAAAACTTTGGCCAGTCGTTGGGTTCGGTGATTTTCACCTTGTATCTCTTTCTATCTTTGCCCGTTTATGCGGGTATCTCGTTGCTCACCGCCCCCTTCCCTCATCGCGTCACCTATGTTGTGGGACAACACTGGGTAAAGACCGTGCTTTTTTTGCTGAAGATGCTTTGTTCATTAGATTATGTCGTAGAGGGTCAACAACATCTGCCTAAAAAAAATGCAATAATCTTACTTAAACATTCCTCCACCTTTGAGGGTTTAGCTCAGGTGCTTATCTTTCCAAGGCAAACTTGGGTGATAAAAAAAGAGCTAATGTGGGCTCCTTTTTTAGGTTGGGCCCTGCCACTCTATAAGCCTATCGCTATTGACCGCCGCGCCGGCAGAACAGCAACGGAACAAATTATAGAAGAAGGCCAACAGCGGCTCAATGATGGTTTGTGGGTCATGATCTTTCCGGAAGGCACTCGCGTGGCCAGTGGAGAAACCAAGCGCTACGGTTTGGGCGGTGCCCTTCTCGCGGTTGCGGCCGGTCGCCCGATTGTGCCTGTTGCGCACAATGCCGGTAGATTTTGGCCTAGGCGCAGCTGGATAAAGCACCCCGGCACCATAACGATCCGCATCGGGCCCCCTATCAACACCGAAGGTCGGTCGCCGAGGGATATTACGGATCAAGTTAGAGAGTGGATCGAAAGCGCCGTAACAAAAATCAATGCTTCAGTGGAGGAAGGCGACTCCAAGCACTAACTTAGCACCTCAACTTAGACGTCAAGATTCGCGACTGCTAGGGCGTTGCTTTCTATAAATTCCCTACGGCTCTCAACACTTTCTCCCATGAGGGTAGAAAACACCTCGTCCGCTGCTGCTGCGTGTGGTACCTGTACCTTCAGCAATCGCCTGCTCTCGGGGTTCACGGTGGTCTCCCACAATTGATTTGGATTCATTTCCCCAAGGCCCTTATAGCGCTGAATACTTTGTCCCTGTTTTGCCTGGTCCATCAGCCAGTCAATTGCCTCGGGAAAGCTCGAGACCTCCTTGGTCTCCTTGCCCTTACTAACCCAAGCGCCCGGCCCGATTAAGTCTTTAAATTCTGCGCCTATCTTGGCGATTCGTCTATATTCCGGCGATGCGAAGAATCCCCGGTGAATCACCTTGGAGCTTGTTACCCCATGATGTTCCTTTTCTACCATGATAATCGGCTCAAGTTCACCCTCCTTCTGAAGACGGATTGTATAGCGAGGCCCCTCGCTACCCAAGATCCTCAGCCGCTCCTCCAATTGGTCGCACCACCCTTGAAAGTGCTTTAGATCTGTCAGCGACTTTTCCTTTATTTCCGGAAGCCACATCATGGCTCTAAGCACGTTGCTGTCATAGCGACGCCCCCATCTTTCGGTAATGGTATTAATTTCAGCGTACCGGCTGGCAAGGTCCTCTAGGGCCTTCTCTTGGATTGGTGGCGCATCGGGCCCAACAAACAAGCGAGCCTTATCGATCGCGCTCGCCAACAAAAGATCATTTAGTTCTTCATCGTCTTTGACGTACTGCTCCTGTTTCCCCTGCTTCAGTCTGTAAAGGGGCGGCTGGGCGATATATATATGTCCGCCCTCTATCAATTCCGGCATTATCCGATAGAAGAAGGTCAGAAGTAGAGTCCGAATGTGCGAGCCATCAACATCCGCATCCGTCATGATGATAATCCGATGATATCGCAACTTGTCTAGCTCAATATCCCCCTTGATCCCACAACCGAGCGCAGTGATCAGTGTGATAACCTCTTGAGATTGAAGCATCTTGTCTAGTCGGGCTTTTTCAACATTGAGTATTTTGCCCTTCAAGGGCAAGATCGCTTGTGTTCGGCGGTCTCTTCCCTGTTTGGCTGAACCTCCTGCGGAGTCTCCTTCTACAAGGAAGAGCTCAGAAAGAGCGGGGTCTTTCTCCTGACAGTCGGCCAGCTTCCCTGGTAGGCCGGCCACGTCCAGGGCGCCCTTTCGGCGGGTCATTTCCCTTGCCTTACGGGCGGCATCCCGCGCCCGCGCTGCTTCAATAATCTTACCTGCTATTACCTTCGCTTCCCTGGGGTGTTCTAGTAAAAAATCCTCTAGCTGGGACCCGACAATAGCCTCTACAGCCCCCTTAACCTCAGAGGAAACCAGCTTGTCTTTCGTCTGCGAGGAAAACTTTGGGTCTGGCAATTTTACTGAAAGGACTGCGGTTAGGCCCTCTCGCGTATCATCGCCTGAAGTACCGATCTTTTCTCGCTTACTGATGCCTTCTCGCTCTATGTATCCATTGAGGGTGCGGGTCAGTGCGCCACGAAAGCCTGCTAGGTGAGTGCCGCCGTCTCGTTGGGGAATATTATTCGTATAACAAAGTGCGCTCTCCTGATAGCTATCATTCCACTGCAGCGCCAGTTCCACCTGAACCTCGTCTCGGGCTTCTTTGAAGTAGACAATCGAAGGATGAATAGGATTCTTGTTGCGGTTGAGGCGCTTAACAAAGGCCCTAATGCCCCCTTCATACTTGAACGCGTCCCTGCGGCCATCTCTTTCATCAGCCAGGTTAATGCACACCCCGGAATTAAGAAAAGATAGTTCTCTTAGTCGCTTGGCCAGGATATCGTAATCGAATTCGATGTTAGTGAAAATCTTAGAGCTTGGCTTAAAACGAATTACTGTACCCGTTTGGTCTGTCGAGCCACTTTGGGCAATGGGCGCAGCGGGCTCACCCATATGATATGTCTGCCGATGCGTAGCTCCGCCGCGGTGAATTGTCAGCTCCAAAACCTCCGACAGGGCATTAACCACCGATACACCTACGCCATGAAGCCCGCCAGAAACCTTATAAGCATTATCATCAAATTTCCCCCCTGCATGTAAAACCGTCATGATCACTTCTGCGGCTGAGCGGCCCTCTTCCGGGTGAATATCTACTGGCACACCCCTACCGTCGTCCTTAATGGTGACCGATTCGTCTGAGTGGATCGAGACATGAATATTGGTGCAGTGGCCAGCCAAAGCCTCGTCGATGGAGTTATCAACCACCTCAAAAACCATGTGATGCAGGCCGGTGCCGTCATCGGTGTCCCCGATATACATTCCGGGGCGTTTTCGTACCGCCTCAAGTCCCTTTAAGACCTTGATATTCTTAGAAGTATACTCGTTTTCGCTCATTTAGAAATTCGCTCCCTTTCGTTGATCTATTATACCACTCTATCGATTTTCCCTTGTTCCACGTGAAACACCGGGGCTCCTTGATCTAGCGACAGCTTTGCTTCGGAGAGGCCTGTTAGAATTTGCTGGGCGGGCAAAGCATCGAGCACTCGTAGAAGGCGACCCAGGGAGCCCTCATCAAGCTCCGCCGCCGGATCATCTACCAATAAAATTCCGGCATTCCCGCAAGTGGCCACAAAAAGCTCTGTCTGTGCTAATACAAGCGCAGCCGCTAGCAATTTTTGCTGCCCCCGCGAGACCTCCTCCCGAACCCTCCTACCGCTCATGCGTAGCACCAAGTCTGCTCGATGAGGACCGACCGATGTTGTGCGCATAACGCAATCCTTGTTCCACGATGCCTCCAGGGCCCCCTCGAAGGAAGAGCTGCCGCCCCAACCGGAAAGATATTCGAGATTTACGACTTCATTAAGCAACTGGTGCCCTATTGGCTGCAGCAGGGATTCTATTTGGGCAACGTAGCGAATGCGTAATTTTTCGACCACCTCCGCCGATTCAACTAGGGTAGCGGTCCAAATGTCTAGCATGTGCCGCCCCTCGCCCTTTTTAAGGGCGCTGTTCCGCTGGCCCAATATCCGTCGGTACTTACGCCAAGCCTCTAAGTAGCCTTGTTCCACGTGAAACACGCCCCAGTCGAGAAAGCTTCGGCGCTTGCTCGGTGGCCCCTCTACAAGAGAGTGGGTGTTGGGCTCTATAATGTGAACCGGCAGCTTTTGGGCTAAATCTGCCATACTTTTTGCCCGAGAGCCATCAAGCCGAGGAACCAGACTTCCGTCAGAAAACTGCAGGCTTAGTCGGTTCTTGGTCCCCTCTAAATCAGCTATTGTCCCGGAGACAGAAAACGCTTGCGCTCCATGCCTTGCTAGTTGTTTCGCGTGTCGTGTTCGGAAAGACCGACCTCGGCCCAACAGATGAATTGTCTCTAATAAGCTTGTTTTTCCTGCTCCGTTCGGCCCAAAAAGGTAGTTTTTCTCGGGGCCGAGGGCCAATTGGTCGTCCTCTAGACATCTGAACGACTCTATACGAAGGTTCTGCAGTGGCACTCTAAACAGCGATTTTTGGGCTTTTTAGAGTCGCATCGGCATTACTACGTACCGGGTGGTCTCAGCGCCTGGTGCACGAATAAGGCAGCTCGAGTTTGCATCAGATAGCCCCAATTCGACCTGATCCTCCTCCACGGCGCTCAGAGCATCCAATAAATAGTTGACGTTGAAGCCAATTTCCATTTTTTCGCCGCTATACTGTACCTCCAGTGCTTCCTCGGCCTCTTCTTGCTCGGGGTTGTTGGCCTCTATTGTTATTTTATTCTCATCCAGATCCAAACGGACGCCGCGATACTTCTCGTTGGAAAGAATGGCAGCCCTTTGCAGGGCTTGCCGCAGGAGGCCACGATCCGCTGTAATTACATGGCGGCAATCTTTTGGTAAAACCCGGTTATATTCCGGAAATCGCCCATCGATGAGCTTAGAGGTAAAACGGATGTCGTCTATTTGGGCCCTCGCATGATTCGATCCCAGGCTTAGCTCCACCAGGTCACCTTCGTCATTAAGGAGCCTCTCCAGTTCCATAACACCCTTTCGCGGTAAGATAACCTGCTCATTACGGTCCGTTGCTTCTTTTAGCGCAACCTCAGAGAGTGCCAAGCGGTGGCCGTCTGTCGCCACTGCTCTAAATGTGTGGCCGCTTGTTTCAAGGCAAAGCCCGTTGAGGTAGTACCTTACGTCTTGTTGGGCCATTGCAAAATGTGTTTTTTGAAGCAGCCTTTTTAGATCCTTTCGAGGAAGCTTAATGGTTTGCTGTGCTGCAATTTCATCCACTACTGGAAAATCAACCGCCTTTAGGGTTGCTAATGCAAACCGGCTTCTTCCTGCCTTAATATTTACCTTCTCTTCGCCGGTCTGGTTGATGTGTATGTCCGCATCATTGGGGAGGGCACGACAAATATCGTAAAGCTTTCGGCCTGGTACAGTAACCTCCCCGGTAGCTTCTGTCTCAGTTTTTGTTTTGGCGACGAGCTCAACCTCTAGGTCGGTTGCAGTAATACTTAGAGTCTCGTCGGTAAGGCTTAGCAGAATATGATTTAGCATAGGCATATTCTGCTTGCGTTCCACTACACCAATAACCGCCTGAAGAGACTTTAATAAGAGCGCTTGTGGTATTTTGAAGTTCATACTTTGGTTACCTAATTCCAAATCTTAGTATTATTAATATTATATTTAATTATTATTATAATAATAGAGTAAACGAAAACTGCGGATAAGTGTTAAATACTGTTTAAAAACAATCATTTATATGTTAAACAAACCTCTTAATAATGGGTGATGTTGCTGTGTAAGAGATGTGAGAAAATAAGGACAATATTTTTATCCACAGCGTTTGCACATTAACCGCTCAACGTCCTCAACAAGTTTGCATAGTCTTCTGCTATCCGGGTCTCGGTTTCACCGAGAAACTTAACGCGGCGACATGCATGTAGCACGGTGGTGTGATCTCTGCCACCAAAAGCATCACCTATTTCTGGCAAGCTGTGGGTGGTGAGCTCTTTTGCAAGGGACATAGCAATTTGCCTTGGACGAGTGATAGACCGACTCCGACGTTTAGCGAGAAGATCAGCTACACGAATTTTAAAATACCCCGCGACAGTTTTTTGGATGTTCTCTATGGTAACAAGTTTCTCTTGAAGGGCGAGAAGATCTCGTAACGCATCCTTCGTAAATTGAAGTGTTATGGGCTGCCCAGTAAACCGCGAGTTTGCCATTACCCTTCTTAGGGCCCCCTCAAGCTCACGAACATTGGAGCGGATCCGCTGAGCGATAAAGAAAGCCACCTCTTCAGGCAACTGACAGTGTTCTGCTGCTGCCTTACTCATAAGGATAGCGACACTTGTTTCTAGTTCGGGGGGCTCAATAGCGACCGTTAGGCCCCACCCAAATCTTGATTTCAGGCGCTCTTCAAGGCCAACTACTTCCTTTGGATACCGATCACAAGTCAGCACGATTTGGCGCTGACCTTCAAGCAGCGCGTTAAATGTGTGAAAAAACTCCTCCTGGGAACGCTCCTTACCAGCAAAAAACTGGATGTCATCTATAAGAAGGGCATCAAGGGTACGATAGGTTTTTTTAAAGGCGGAAATTTTATTGTGTTGTAGACCCCTCACCATGTCACTAACAAACCGCTCTGAGTGGATGTAGGCAACCCTTGCAGTTGGCTTGCGCCGAAGAATTACGTTACCGATGGCGTGCATAAGGTGCGTCTTACCAAGACCAACACCACCGTAGATAAAAAGAGGGTTGTACGCGTGGCCAGGGTTGGTTCCTACTTGAACAGCAGCAGCTCTGGCAAGTTGGTTGCTTTTTCCTTCTACAAATTGATCAAACGTAAAGAGCGAGTTAAGGGGGCTACCAATAACCTTGGGCTCGGAGGGGCCCAACTTAGGCAAGGGCGGGTTTCGGCTTTCCGTCGCGGAGAGCTTGCGCCGGGATCCAACCTCGAGGACAACTGAGGCGCTTCCAGAATTTGGCGCCGACCTCAATTCCGCAGAAATCAAGTCCAGGCAATGCTGTTTAACCCAATCAATCACAAAACGATTTGGTGCCAGCAGAGTGAGCACGCTACCTTCCTCAACGGCCTGCAGTGGCCTGATCCACGTATTGAACTGCTGCTCAGAAAGCTCTGCTTTAAGCGCTCGAGTGCACTGTGGCCAAAGGGACGGGCATACCGCCGGGTTCTCTGTCACTATTTTTCTTTATTAGTTTTTGCCGGATCGGGGACGGGCCCCCGAAGATGCCTCAGTCTATACGGGACCGAGCAAGTTATCCACAGTTTAGATGTCCACATGTCTATTGACAGAGCGGGTGCTCCCGCGTAGAGTCCCGCACTTCTCTCTGGCAAGCACATCTCCTTGTTTTACCTAATACTTTTAGCACTGAGCAGCAGCCAGAAACGAGCTACAAAATGAAAAGAACGTTCCAACCAAGCAACCTGCGGCGCAAACGAAACCATGGGTTTAGAGCTCGCATGGCCACCAAGGGTGGCCGCAAGGTCATTCAGCGCCGGCGGGCTAAGGGGCGATCCCGACTCGCACCCTGAGGCGTGGGGCCGGAGTAAGCAAATCGGTGTCTGCATCCGATGATTCCTGCCGCTGGGCGCGCCTGAAGAGATCGAAGGACTTTGCTCGATTGTTTAGTGGGTCGCTACGTTGCGCCGACAGATTTTTTACGGTTTTAGGCAAAAAAAATGACTCTAGTGTGCCCCGGCTGGGGCTCGCCGTTTCAAAGCGGGTGGCTAGCAAAGCTGTAGCTCGGAATCGACTTAAGCGACTAGCTCGAGAAGCCTTTCGCTGCCAAAATGGTTTACCGGACTGGGATTTTGTTGTGATAGCGCGTCCGGCGGCTGCAGCCGAGGGAAACAACATGCTAAAGAGAAGCCTAGAAAAACACTTTCAGCGATTGACGCGGAAGGCAAACGAAGAACGAAATGGACAATCCTAGATTATTTTTGTGGCTAGGACTTTTCGCTTTCATGTGGCTAATCTACAGGGCATGGGTCACCGACTATCAGCCAATAGTTCCAGAGGAGCAGGTCAGTAGTCCCGAACAGCAGCTACCAGAGATTTTAGCAGAGGGCGCAGAGCCCATGCCCGATCTTTCAGCGGCTTTGTCAAGCGATAATATCTCCCAAGAACCGTCGTTTACCCCGGTCCGTATTCATACTGATGTATTTGATGTAACGATAAATGAACAGGGCGGTGATCTAATCCGTGTGGACCTGCCGGGCTACCCAGTAGACAAGGATGTGCCGGATGTGCCGGTACGCTTGCTGGATTTTGTTGATGCTGAGCGGTGGGTTTTCCAGAGTGGTCTCAGGACAGCCGGGGAGGGGGAGGACACAGGACCCAATCATCTTGCTGTGTTTGAGAGCGCGCGGTCGGAATACGTACTTGGTCTGGGCGAAGAAGAGCTCCGGGTCAGCCTGAAGTGGGAGGAAGAAGGGCCGCTGGCAGCGGAAAAGGTTTATACATTTCGCAGGGGGCAATACGGCATCGAACTTAAGGTGTTACTCGAAAACCGATCTGATGTTGCTTGGAAAGGTGCCGCCTACGCGCGAATGGTACGCCGGAATATCCCTCTTGAGCGTTCATTTACTGATGTTGATTCATATTCTTTTAGAGGGCCGGTTCTATCCGATGGGAATGGATACGAGAAGCTGGACGTCGATGATCTGGCCGAGACCCCGCTGGTGCAATCTAATATGGGCGGCTGGCTGGCCGGCATCCAACATCATTTTGTTGCAGCTGTTGTCCCGCCACCGGATGAGCAGATAAATTACCAAGCTTCCGTACGCGGCTCAGATTATGTAATAACGGCGATTAGTAATGAAAAGGAGGTTCCTCCGGGCGGCGAACTAGAGTTTGTGTTTCAGTTGTTTGTGGGACCAAAGCTTCAAAGTCAATTAGCGACGACCGGAAACAAACTGGAACAAACAGTCGACTACGGTAAGTTGACTCTGTTATCACAACCTCTTTTTTGGCTTCTTTCTAAGGTCCATTCCTATATAGGCAACTGGGGTCTGGCCATCATCATTGTTACCCTACTCATAAAGTTGGCGTTTTATAAGCTGACCGCGGCGAGCGGCCGGTCTATGGCCAAACTTCGCCAGCTGCAGCCTCGCATGAAAGCACTCCAGGAGCAGTACAAGGACAACCGGGAAGAACTTACCCGTAAGACTATGGAGATGTACAAGAGAGAAAAAGTAAATCCGGCAGCGGGCTGTCTTCCTATACTGATCCAGATGCCTTTTTTCTTTGCTTTTTATTGGGTGCTCATTGAAAGCGTAGAGATGCGGCAAGCGCCCTTTATGTTATGGATAGATGATCTGTCCACCAGAGACCCGTTTTTTATACTTCCTGTTCTAAATGGCGCCGCGATGTTTTTTCAGCAAAAGCTCAACCCATCTCCAGCGACGGATCCCATGCAGGCAAA
>CAJWKT010000042.1 GCA_913041665.1 uncultured Gammaproteobacteria bacterium
ATGGGGGATAAGTTCGCCGCCTTCATGCATTGTCTGCGAGAACACTACCGATTGGCGGAGCAGTCGATGATCAGCAAGGCGGAAGCGCTCAAGTCCTTGGGCTTCAAGCTGCAGGAGTTACCGGAGGCGAAAACGACAATAGGAAATGGACCACTGCCGCTGGGCTTGCGTAAACCCACGGGAACGTATAGACCATCAACGGTCTCGACCATGTAATACGCAACCGGAACATCCGAATCCACAATGGTTTCCGTACCAAGCAGGAAGCCTCCTTGAGCGTTTGTTGTCACAGGCAAAATAAATATTGTCGCAAGGGTAGAGATACTAAGAAATTTTTTGTACACGGCTCTGCTCCGTTTTTTGGTTTCGTTGAAAGATATTACACAAATTGTATATATACGGCACCCGCAGCTCTATCATTTTATAGATATTTAAGTGCTAGTTTCGGCGCAGCTTCCATCTGTCGGGGCTTCAAATTCCAGGGTGGAGTGACTAATTGCAAAATCTTCCCTTAGCATCTTTTTCAGGGAGCCTTTAAGGACCTCAATATCCTCTAAGTTCTGTGCGGTTACCACAACATGAGCCTCCAGAGCGATGCGATCCTCATCCAAATGCCAAAGATGAATGTGGTGGACGTTTTGTACACCATCTTTAGTTTCCAGTCTTTTTTTAATAGTCTCTATAGATAAATTTACTGGAGTACCCTCCATTAGCAGATGGATGGTTCTTGGCAGCATAAGTAAGCCCTGCCACAGTACAAAACCAGCAATCGCAAACGTCAACAAGGTGTCTACCCAGTACCAACCGTAGAGTAGAATTAACCCACCGGAAATAATTACCCCGACTGAAACTACAGCATCTGAAAGATTGTGCAGAAATGCCGCCCTCATGTTCATACTACCTTTCGACATGCTGTAGGTAATTAACGCGGTAAAGGTATCCACAACTAAAGCAACAGTAGCCACAAAAATAACAATCCAGGCCGTTATCGTCTGCGGTTCCAGTAACCTCCAGGCCGCCTCATAAATTAGGTAGAGGCTAATGACAACTAGCAGAGTAAGGTTTATGAGGGCGGCAACAATTTCGGCTCGTTTGTACCCGAAAGTTTTGAATTCGTCAGGAGGTTTACGACTAATTTTTCGTGCGAACAGCGCAATACCCAAGGATGCGGCGTCACTTAAGTTATGAAGGGCGTCAGCAATCAAAGACAAACTACCCGAAATGACTCCCCCGATTACTTGTGCCAGTGTCAATAAGATGTTGACACTAACAGCGGCAAATAATTGTTTGTCTTTTTCCGTGCCAGTGCGGTGGACGTGATCCATGGATATTAAATTTTGCTCAGCATTAGTACACCTAGTTTAACCTAGGGGTATTTATGTTTAGAACTGATGTGGCCCCTTGAACCCAAGACTCGTAGTGGTTTTGGAAAAATTTATATTTTCCTACAACTCCATTTGGCATAATAACTCTTCCTCTGGTGTGTTATCGGGCTGAACATCATGTTATTTCCTAAAAATTTTCTGGCGTTGATTGCTGGCTCATTTGTTGTGATGGGGAGTTTTAGTATGGTGCCGGTAGCCGCAGAGACTGTGGCAATGATTGGTACTGGTGAGGTGGCTAGCGCGCTAGGGCCAGAATTTGCAGCATTGGGGCATCGAATCATCTATGGCTCGCGCAATCCAGACCGACCCGCAGTAAGAGAATTGTTGTTACGTACCGGTAAGGATGCTTCGGCTACAGGCCAAGCAGCAGCATCAGCCCAAGCCGATATAGTTGTTCTCGCGGTACCATGGAACGCCGTTCAAGAGGTATTGTCCAATTTGGGCGATCTTTCAGGCAAGATTGTCATTGATCCTACCAACCCAAGGATGATATCGAGCGACGGTTTGCGAGACTATGCCGTTGCGTCGTCCAACGCAGAGATGATTCAGGCCATGGCGCCTGAAGCTAAGGTTGTAAAGGCATTCAATACAATGGGCTGGGAGACGATGATCGATCCCGCTTCTTCAGGCGGTCCCGTTACTGTGCCCTTGGTGGGCAATGATCAGGAGGCAAAAGATACAGTGGCGACGATTATCGAAGGCATGGGGCTAGAGGTGGTGGATCTTGGTCCAATTCGATACGCTCATGTTGTGGAGGGTTTGTACCTTATTTGGGGAAATGCCCGTGCTTTGGGAACACCCTTTCAGTACCATTTTCGGAAGATCTCCAATTGAGGGCATTTCCTTTAAACACGAACGCCAAGTTCATCGGACCAGACAAAGACATACCACACATTTTTTAGAAATGTGTTGCTCATCGTCACTGCCGTCCTTTATTTTCGGAAAATAAACTTAACCTGTATTTGTCCCATGCCTATAGTGAGGTTGATTGGGTCTAGGACTTTTTCAAACAAACCGCTTCAGTACCTTCGAAAGGATGTAGATGACTATAAAGTAGGATCCGGCTGCGATCAGAAAACCTGAGGCAGCGAGATTAGCGCCTGAAGCCAGGCGGTCAGCTAGTTGATCTGTAACTCCCTGGGCATTGGTAAAAGCTGGCCCCAATAGCAGTATTGCCGGGATGGTTGATACTGAAAGAATTTTCCGTAATGTCATGCACTTTGCTCCTAAAAAAACCAATTTTTCCTATGAGCGGCAAGCCTAAAAGTTACCTGAGCAGGCCTTATTTAACCACAGTTAGGGCCTGCATCACTGTAACTGTTTTGTTTGGCTTGCTTGTCTTCAGGTGACATCATACGCGACTGTGAGCATTTGGAAATGTATTTGTCCGGCCTGTTCAGAACAGAGTATTAGTCGGTTTCTGAGTTTGCTTTTCGTTGTCCGGTGTGTTTCTTGCGGTACTCTAATTGGGCGTTCCAGGAAGTTTCCTGGAATACATGGGCTTATCGAGGCATTTCTGGTACTCGGTTCTGTGCTAGGCACCATTACAATACTCAATCCAATACCTTTACTGGTGGGGGCTTCGGTGTTTGTCTTATACAAGCATACAATGCCGCTTAAACCAGCTAAGGGAGATAGTTCCAGACATCCTGGTGGACCCCAAGATTCCGACTCGGGTTAGGTGTCCACTGCCGTTAATGGTTAAGGATGGTGTGTATTGAAATTACAACTGAAACATATAGTGGGTTTAGTCAAATTGGCTTTCCATTTGCGCAGAGTTAAAGTTAGAGAAGATATGCACGGTTGGCTGCACGGATAGGAGAAAGAGAATGAGACAGTTGCTATGTTTGCTCGCGATTGCAATGGCTCCGTCTGCGGTGTTGGCTCAACCTGCCCGGCCCAATTGGAACGAGCCGTTCCCGGCCCATCAGGTTATCGATAACGTCTACTTTGTCGGTACAGTGCTGCTCGGTAGTTTTCTGATTGCGACGCCTGCGGGGCATATTCTGATCAATAGCGACTTCGAGTCGACTGTGCCCGTGATCCGCGAGAGCGTCGAGTCACTCGGTTTTAAGTTCGAGGACATCGCGATCATCTTGGGCAGCCACGCGCACGGTGACCACATGCAAGCTGATGCGTTGGCCAAAGAGCTGACCGGCGCCCGCGTCATGGCCATGGCCGAGGATGTGCCGGCGTTGCGCAGGATGCGTCCCGGCGACAAGGAGCACCCGATTGATCGCATCCTCGAGGACGGTGAGCAGGTCGTGCTCGGCGGCACGACACTGACGGCGCACCTGACGGCGGGGCATACAAAAGGCTGCACGAGCTGGGCACTAGAGGTCGAAGAGAACGGTCAGGTCTACGACGCGCTGATCGTTTGCAGTTACGGGGTCAACCCGGGCTACGTCCTCGTCGATAATTCCGATTACCCGGAGATTGCCGACGACTACGTCGCGACGTTTACGAAAGCCCGCGAGCTGCCGGTCGATGTGTTCCTGGGTTCGCACGGATTCTGGTATGGTTTGGCCGAGAAGTACGCACAGCTCCAAAATCGCGGCTCTGGCGATCCGAATCCGTTCGTCGATCGAGCAGGCTATCTCGCGCATGTCGATACACAGGAGCAGAACTTCAAGCAGATGCTAGCAGGCCAGAAAGCCGGCTCGCGCTAGGTGGCACGTCGAAGTGAGAGAAGATTTATATGAAGATTTTGATCAAATACTGTGGAAAGTGAAATTACCTATCCAGGGCTTCCAGTTTGGAGGCCGAGCTCGTAGGTCAACTAGGAGTCGACGTTGAACTCATCAGGGGTGGGGGCGGAGTGTTTGACGTTGTTGCAAATAGTCAGCTGATATTCTCGAAACACAAGGAAAACCGTTTTCCAGAGACTTCAGAGATTTTTACTCTCCTGAGCGAGCTACCAGATATACCTTGATGGACGGGGGACTATTGGCTCCGTGGAAAACACTATAAAACCACAAAGAAACGTATCACGGCGGCGTTTTTTATCAGGATTATCAGCGGTGATGGTAGGTGGTGTGACTGGCGGAGAAGCGAGAACTCAAGAATTGAACAGTCTGAACTTTGTTGATGCGAATATATTGGCGCGTATGCTCCGCAGCCGAGAGGTGACTGCAGTCGAGGTCATGGAGTTTTTTCTTGATCAGATTGAACGGTTGAATCCGCTGGTCAATGCAATTCCAACACTGCGGCCTAGACATGAGTTGCTGGCAGAAGCTCGCAATGCAGACAGCTTGCTCAATAAAGGGCGAGTGCCAGGACTTTTACATGGATTCCCTTTTGCGGTTAAAGACCTGGCTCTGACCAGGGGAATACGTACAACCTTCGGCTCCCCAATCTATAAAAATTTTGTGCCTGAAACCGATGAGTTGTTTGTGGAGAGACTTAAGAAAGCCGGCGCGATAATTATTGGCAAAACCAACACACCCGAATTCGGCGCGGGTTCCCAGACATACAACGAGGTTTTTGGGGTGACGCGCAATCCCTATGATCTTTCCAAGACCTGCGGTGGAAGTAGTGGTGGTGCAGCAGTAGCTTTGGCCTGTGGGATGGTACCTCTTGCCGACGGGAGTGATCTTGGTGGTTCCCTGCGCAATCCTGCAAGTTTTTGTAATGTTGTCGGGTTTCGGCCTTCTCCGGGACGAATACCGCGCTTGGCCGCTCGGGCATGGAATACCTTGCCGGTACAAGGTCCAATGGCGAGGACGGTACCTGATGTGGCTTTGCTGATGTCGGTAATGGCAGGCCCCGATTTTCGTGACCCTATTTCTCTTTTGGAGCCAGGAGATGGATTTCTCAGTCCTTTAGCAAGGGATTTTCAAGGCACGACAATTGCTTGGAGTGAGAATTTAGGTCTCTATAGTGTGGAGCCCGTGGTTAATGAAGTCTGCAATGCTTCCCGTAGTACATTTGAAGACCTTGGTTGTCGAACAGAAAATGGCGAGCCAGATTTTTCGGGTGCGGATAAAATTTTTCAAACGCTACGAGCGGCCGGTTACGCTTCAAATTTCCGCGACGAATATAAACAGCATCGGGGTCTTCTCAAAGACACTGTCGTTTGGAATATAGAGCAAGGGTTAAATCTCACAAGTCAGGATATTGCTGAAGCAGAGGCCCGGCGCACCGAACTTTATAGGCGCGTTGCATCCTTCCTGGAAAAATATGATTTTCTGGTTCTGCCCGTTTCCCAGGTTGCGCCGTTCTCAGTGGAAATTGATTGGATAAGAGAGATCAATGGTATTCCCATGGAAACCTATATCGACTGGATGGCGACTTGTTATGCTATCACTTGCACTGGATTACCCGCTATCTCCGTACCTTGTGGGTTCACGCCTGATGGGTTACCAATTGGTCTGCAGATCGTTGGTCGCCGACATCGGGATTTTGAGGTGTTGCAGTTGGCTTACGCATTTGAGCAAGCGACGGGATATGCACGACAGCAACCAGGTATCACTCAGAATGCGTAGCTTCCGATGCGGGTATTTCTATGGTTAGTAGGCGGTCAAAAATGTAATGACATCAGATAATGTAAACGGCCGGCAAGTAGTAAAAATTGTTAATGGTCACGCGACCAGTGACGGTGCTGGGGTTCATTTAACGCGGTTATTGGGAACCAGTGAGCTATCCTATCTAGATCCGTTTCTTCTTCTGGATGAAATTAGATCTGACGACCCCAATGATTATATTGCGGGTTTTCCTGACCACCCGCACCGTGGTTTTGAAACGGTAACTTACATGTTGGCCGGTCGTATGAGGCATGCAGATAACAAGGGCAACAGCGGTCTCTTGGGTCCAGGTAGTGTGCAGTGGATGACAGCAGGGCGCGGTATTGTACATTCGGAGTTGCCCGAACAGGAGAACGGGTTAATGTGGGGGTTCCAGCTCTGGGTGAACCTTCCGGCTAGTAAGAAATTAACTGAGCCTCGCTATCAGGATATTTCAGCCCAAGAAATACCTGAAGTCGTTCCAGAACCCGGGGTGCGTGCACGTGTCGTAGCTGGTGAATTTGGTGGAGCTACAGGTCCCGTCCAGGGTATCAGCACCGATCCTATTTTTCTTGACCTGATGCTTGAAGCTGCCAAATCGGTACTGATTCCACTACCAACAAAATACAACGCTTTTGTATATGTCTACGAAGGCTCCATCCAGCTGGGATTGAAACCTCCCAGGGCGAAGCGGAACCAGTTAGCTGTCCTCGGTCCCGGCTCACATATTGATCTCAGTGGCGGCTCTACTGGAGCCCGAATAATTCTGGTAGCTGGGAGACCTTGCAATGAGCCGGTTGCGAGGTACGGGCCTTTCGTGATGAATACTGAGGAGGAAATTCGTCAGGCATTTGCCGATTATCAGGCGGGTTGTTTCTGAGGATACTTTCTTTTTCAGTAACTACCATCCCAGAAAGATTGAGCAGCATTCTTAAATAGAATTCACGATAGGTCTGGCGAGCCTAAGGGATTGGGAATCCAACTTGTTCTTTTAAAGACTGCAGGATCAAACTTGAAGTAATACTCTTCACCCCGGGGTATCTTAGAATTTCCTGCATTGTAAGTCTTCCAAACGCCTCGAGATCCGAAACTGCCACCTTAAGAAGACAGTCAAAGCTGCCTGATAGCGCGTAACATTCGACGATTGCGGGTTCTTTCAGTACTGCCTCGTGAAAACCTTCTGCGTCTGCTTGATCTAGGTTGACTTCGATATAACCAACGACATCCATGCCTACTTTGTGGTGATCAATGTATGCGCCGTAGCCTTTGATCACGCCCTGTTGTTCTAGCCGCCTTACCCGCCTGAGACAAGGTGAAGGTGACAGACCAACTTGCTGCGCTAGATCTACGATAGGCAACCTTCCCTCTTTTTGAAGCTTTGCCAGAATTTTACGATCGGTGTTATCCAGATTATTTCGCATTATAATTTCAAAAAAATTTATAAATTAGCAATAAATTATCAAAATAATGGATTATTAAAATAAAAATATCAACATATTTATCTGTGTAGTGATATATTGCTTATAAACATGGCCTATTAAATCAGCTGCGGCCATGTCCGCAAGCGGAGAGCTTCTTTAGGCGTTGCCACAAGGGGCTGATGCCCATAACGGTAGAGGAACTGGCTCTATGTCTGCGATTCGTGCAGCGTATCTCGAGCGCACCAGATCAAGTGCCGGCTTATACAAAAAGGCAACTAATCTGATGCCGGGCGGAACGTCGCGGCAAGCGTCCTACTGGGCACCTTACCCTCTCACGATCAAACGTGGCGCGGGTCCCCACTTTTGGGATCTCGATGGTCACGAATATCTTGATCTGATCAATAATTACACGGCAATGGTCCACGGACACGCGTATCCTCCCATCGTAGAGGCAACGCGCAAACAAATCAGCGACGGCACCGGGTGGGCTGCCGCTAACGAACCTCAGAACCGCCTCGCTGAACTGATCGTCGATCGGGTGCCCGCCATTGAGCAGGTCCGCTTTACGAATTCGGGGTCCGAGGCCGGTGTACTCGCATTTACCATTGCCCGGATCGTTACCGGCAGAAGCAAACTGTTAATGGCGCGGTGGGGCTATCATGGGTCGGCACTCGAGTTCGGAGTTGGTTTCTTTGGTAAGGAAGGGCCGCTTACCCACCTGGCAACCTACAATGACCCAGCGGACTTTGTGACCGTGCTAGGCGAGCATGGAGATGACATTGCAGCCGTGTTCCTCGAGCCGGTACTGGGTGCTAGCGGGATCATTTGTGGTGAACCAGATTTTCTCCACGAAGCCAGGGCAGCCGCACACAAGGTTGGCGCATTATTCGTTCTCGACGAAGTGCTCACCCTGCGATTCGCGGTTGGCGGGTGCCAGGGAGCCATTGGTATTGAGCCAGATCTGACCATGCTGGGCAAGATTATCGGGGGAGGGTTTCCCGTCGGTGCAGTGGGGGGTCGCGCAGAACTGCTACAAATCTTTAATCCCTCTGACATGAAAATCTTTCACACCGGTACTTTTAACGGGAACCCAGTAACAATGGTCGCGGGCGAAGTATCCTTGCGGGAGCTAACCGCAAAGCGTATTGAGCAGATGGACCAGTTGCGGGGATTGCTGCAGGCGGGGCTGGGCCGTGCCGCGAACAAGCATGGATTACCTCTGTCGATAAACCATTATGGATCCTGTTTGAATCTCTACTTCAGCGAAGCGGTTCCCCAGTCTTCTAGCGTCCGTGAGGATGGAGAGCTGATTGAGAAATTTCATCTTGCCTGCATGAATCACGGATTATTTATCGCGCCGCGGGGCATGATTGCTTTATCGACTGTCATTACGGAGAAAGATATTGCGGGGGCCGTAGAACGTGCCGACATGGCAATGTGTGATGTAGCGGCGGAGATGGGGAACAACAATGTTCGAAAAGGTTGAAATTCCATACGGTTGTTACTGGTCTACACCGTTCGCACGTTGGCAAGGATCGATGCAGCATCTCCATGCTATTAAATTTGCCGCCTACGTCGCCCGCCGTGAGCTCGCCAGCCGCAACATTGATCCAAAGTTTTTTGACGCCGGTGTGCTCGGGCTCAGCATCTACCAACATCAATCGTTCTACGGCACACCTTGGTTTATGGGCTTGCTCGGTGCACCGCAGGCGCCAGGGCCTACAGTGTCACAAGTCTGCGCATCAGGCGTCCGGACCGTACTTATGGCCGCTCAGGAAATTAGTAGCGGCTTGGCTCAAACCGTACTTGCCGCTACTGCTGATCGTTGCTCTAACGGTCCACACACTTATTATCCGGCCCAGACGGGAACCGGCGGGACCGGTGTCTCCGAGGATGTTGTCTTAGATAGCTTCAACTGTGATCCACTCGGCAGGCATTCGATGTTGCAGACCGCCGAGAATGTTGCTGCAAAGCACTCTATTTCAACAGCCGAGCAGCATGAGGTCGTGTTGAGGCGTTATGCACAATACCAAGAGGCCTTGTCGGGGGACAAAGCATTTCAGAAGCGATATATGGACTTGCCATTTGCCGTTCCAGACCCGAGATTCCGAAAAAAGGCCGAGGAAATTGACGGCGATCAGGGAGTAGTTAAATCAACGGCTGATGGCCTTGCGCAACTTAAGTCCGTTGTCGAGGGCGGTACAGTCACATTTGGTGGGCAAACTTATCCGGCAGACGGTAATGCGGCCATCGTGGTTTCAGACCTAGGCAAGGCTCAAGAGCTCTCGGCTGATGCCACCGTGCAGATCCGCATCTTGAGTGCCGGGCAATCTCGGGTGAAACTCGCATATATGCCGGAGGCACCAATCAATGCGGCCCGTTTAGCTCTGCGGCACGCTAATTTGTCATTCAAGGATATGGATGCGATCAAAACTCACAACCCTTTTGCAGTGAATGACATCATATTTGCTCGGGATACCGGTGTGCGGGTGGAGAATTTCAACAATTTCGGTTGTTCCTTGATTTGGGGGCATCCGCAGGCGCCTACCGCGATGCGATCGGTCATTGAACTGATTGAAGAGTTGGTTATGCGCGGCGGTGGCTATGGACTTTTTACGGGCTGTGCGGCGGGCGATTCTGCCATGGCGCTGGTCCTAGCTGTGGATAATCGCCCGACAGGATGAACAGCGGATGCCACTAGGGTTTGCTCCTGCAGCAGCAGGCATTGAGCACCTACAGTGATACTACTGCAGTCATCCTGATCGACTAATTACCAATTTCCGCATACTGGAGAAAAATAGTGAAAAAATCTCAAAAGAACGCCGGCACAAGCGGCGTAAATGTACCGACAATTGAACTGGACGGGGAAACCCTGACTGTTGATGAGTTGGTTCTTGCCGCTGAAAGTCATGCGAGGGTAAAAATTTTTCCGGAACAGGAAACCCGGGTTAAAGCATCGCGGGATTTATTGGACAGCCTTGTGAAATCAGGTCGCACTATCTACGGCGTGACTACTGCAGTAGGTGGCTTCGTCAACTGGCTAATTCCAGAAAATCTTGCTGAGAAACTTCAGAACAATATACTGCGTGGTGTTTCTTCCAACGTCGGACCGGATCTAGACGACATCTACGTGCGTGCGGCTATGCTATGCCGAATTAACTCTATGGGTCGCGGTATATCAGCGATCTCGCCGGAGAATTTTAAAAAATATGTGGATATGTACAACGCTGGCATCATTCCCTGTGTGCCCGAGAAAGGATCTTTAGGGGCAAGCGGCGATTTGGGGCCACTGGCTTACATTGCGCTTGTTGCCACGGGCGCATGGCGCGCTAAATATCAAGGCGAGATTATGTCGGGTGAGGAAGCGCTTAAACGCGCTGGGCTTGAGGCCGCACGCCTGAACTACAAGGAAGGTCTTGCCATGATTAATGGCACCTCCATGATGGTAGGGGTAGCCGCGCCATTGCTCTATGGAGCTAAAAGATTGGTGAAACAATTCTGTCTGGTTTCCGCCATCAGTCTTGAGGCGCTAAAAGGCAAGATCATGCCTTACCATCCCACTGTTCACAAAAACAAGCCTCATCCAGGTCAAATTAAAGTCGCAGATGCGATTTGGACAACCTTGGCTGACAGTAAGATGGTGGTACAGGACGAGGAGGTAGATCGTTGGCTCTCCAGCATGAGGACTGGAGAACCCCAGGGGATGGATCAGCAAATCGAGGATGCTTATTCAATGCGTGCAACGCCGCAGATTCTGGGCCCGAGTCTTGATGCTATCTGGTCTGCAGATCAGACGCTCCAAATAGAGATTAACTCTACCAATGACAATCCATTGGTCATTGTGGAAGAGGGCGATGCATTCCATAACGCTCATTTTCATGGCCAATATGTAAGTCAGGCCATGGATCATCTTTCTATTGCCATTGTAAATATGTGCAATTTATCTGACCGGCGCATAGATCGATACTTGGATCCTTATCACAGTAACGGGTTGCCTCCATTCTTATGCAAAGAAGACCCAGGATTGCGTCATGGATTAATGGGTGGTCAGTACTGCGCAGCATCCATTATGGCGGACATGCGTTCACTTTGTCATCCGGTCTCGATCCAAACATTAACTACTACCGGGGATTTTCAAGACCATGTTTCGATGGGTCTTGTGGCTGCTCGGCGTGCCCGAGATATTGTTGATAATGCCTACTACATTCCAGCTTTTGAATTGATATGCGCCTGTCAGGCGGTAGATCAGCGCGACGAAGGAGCAGCCGCGCTAAGTTCCGTCACTCGGTCCATCTATGAAATGGTTCGTGAGCTAGTTCCGTACCTAGATCATGATGAAGTGCTTGGTGACTATATTTCTGCAGTATCAGACCTACTGCGCGAGGGCAGGTTACTAGCAGCATTACCAAACGGAGACTTGGTTTGGAACGATTAAGGCGTTATCGACCAGGGTCTAAATTCGGGGGTACTATTGGTATTCTTGCGGTAGCGTTCAATACTTCGCCAAACTTTACTGATGGCAGATTTGCGTCAATTAACAGTGCTAGACTACAGATCGCGTGACGCTTAGTCGGGGGGAGGGTGAGTATGTACTTGATTAGAAAATCTTTGGTTCTAGGATTTTTTGCGGTACTTTCAGGTGTAGCATCTGCTCACCATGGATGGTCATGGTACACGGGAAGCGATTTTTCTCTAGAGGGCATTGTTATTGAGAAGCACTTTGGGGCTCCACACGATCGGCTTACAATTGAAGCCGGTGGTCAGCGGTGGAACGTGGTGCTCTCAACTCCTTTCCGGAGCCGGCGTGCTGGTTTCGGCCAAGAAGAGGTGGAAGTAGGGGAGACTGTTACGGCGTATGGGCATCGGCATGCGGAGGCAACGAATTTCGAGATGAAGACCGAGCGCCTCAAGATTGGAGACCAGCTCTACAATCTTTATCCGAATAGAGACTAGAGAAATCTATTGTTGCCGATAAAGGTGGTAGTAGGAGCGTTGTTTTCCTCGCCTTAAAGGAGACTCCCCTTGAGGGGAAGCTTACTAATTTTCACAATCTCAATAGTGAGTTCTTTAGCGAAATTAAGGTAGCACTCGGCCCGGATTTAAAATTCCCTTCGGGTCGAGGGTGTTTTTCAGTTTCTGCATCACTTCGATTTCTTCAGCGCTTCGTGAATAGTGTAAGTAGTCGAGTTTTTGAGTGCCTATGCCGTGTTCGGCAGATACCGATCCTTTGTGAGCGCCCGTCAGTCGATAGATCAGATCAAAGATCTTCTTTACATCTTCACTAGTCCCGGTAGTAACAACTAAATGTAAATTGTTGTCGCCTATGTGACCGAAGACCAGCTTTGTGGTATTAGCAAATTTAGCTGTGAGTGATTCGTGTACCCGATCTAAGAACTCTGACATTTCTCCCATGGGCAGACTAATATCAAATGTGGCGTAAGGTATTAAGTATTGGGTGACCTCACCGATACCATCGCGAATATTCCAGAAAAGGCGCATGTCTTTCTGGGATTGAGCAACAACAGCGTCTTTTATGATTCCAGTATCTAGCGCCGCGTTCAACGTAGCCTCGAAAAGTTGTTGATCCCTTTCCGCATCAGTACCTTCAGATTCTACGAGTACGTAGAGTGGGTATCGTTCGTCGAAGGGTGAGTGCAGCGCTTCAATGTGATCTAGAACATAATCATAATAGGATGCCCACATGGCTTCGAATGTGCTGAGTGAGCTGCCCAAACCGATTTGTGTTTGATTGAGTAGCTTAATAGCACTGGGGAAATCATTTAGTGCACAAAGGGCTGTTGATCTGCTCGTTAGTTTTGGGTAAAGCCGTAAAACGGCTTGAGTAATGACCCCCAATGTGCCTTCGGTTCCAATAAAGAGCTGCTTAAGATCATAGCCAGCGTTATTTTTTAACATGGTGTTCATTGAGGTCAGAACGGTTCCGTCTGCTAGTACCGCTTCTAAGCCCAAGACCAGATTACGCATCATGCCAAAGCGGATTACTTGATTGCCGCCGGCGTTGGTTGCAATGTTGCCACCGACGTTGCATGAACCACGAGCGCCTAGGTCTAGTGGAAAAAGGAGCCCAACATCCTCAGCTGCTTCCTGGATAGCCTGGAGAGGTGTGCCCGCTAGAGCTGTCAGGGTCATTGAGGTGGGATCAATCGTTTCAATACCCGACATTCTTTCAAGTGAGAGAGCGATCTCGTTGTGTTGCGGTGTTGCGCCACCCGCGAGCCCACTGAGTCCACCCTGAACGACCACTTTTTGATCCATCTGAGAGCATAGGTTGAGAATTCTGGAGACCTCCTCTGTGGACGCAGGCCGTATTACCGCTAGTGGCATGCATGGTTTGTCACCCGTGTAGTCGACAGAATATTTTTCGCCAATCTCTAGGCCGGTTAGCACTGCTTGCCGGCCAAGTTCATGTATAAGGGTTTCTACAATGTCAGTCATCGCCTCTATGCTCGCTGTCCCCGTTCTATTTTCGGCGGGAGCGCTGGAAAGTGGATTGCGGTGTCAATATGGCAGCAGGATTTAGCGTCATTTTGGGCAGAATCGAAATGGTTAGGCATCGGATAATTGAATTTTCTATGAGCCCTCGTCTCAAAGATTTTTTACTTCCAGTTATGATGTGCTAATGGGAGTATATCTTTTGCGCTGGGCTGCGGGAATTATTGCCGTCTATCATCTGTGTGTAGTTTCCCAATTGCCGACATGGTTTGGGGTTTTCGTCCCGGATCAAGTACATAAGGCTGTAAGCCTTTGCAGCGCCCTATTCATCCTTTTTTTATTTGTACCTCCAGATCATCACCGTCAGGGAACCATCTCAGGTCGATTCAGGTATTCGTTAGATTGCTGTTTTCTGCTTTCAGCACTAATAGGCGGGGGCTTTGTAGTTTTTTTTCATGACCGCATTCTTGGCTATACGTTATTTGGTTTTCTTGATAGGCCAGGAATTGTTGCTTCTTCACTGCTCGTTATTTCTCTTTTAGCCGCGGTTCGGCGTGTAGCAGGCTGGGTTTTGCCCGCCATCATCTTGTTTTTTATTTGTATTACGATGTTTCAGCAATTCCTGCCCGGCGTTTTGCGAGGCATTGGTTTTCCAATAGAGCAGTTGTTGTTCAGCGTGTACGTAGGTGATGCTGGTATTTTTGGTCGTCCCTTAGATGTGGCAGCTAACATCGTCATCGTTTATCTAATTTTTGGTGCCCTGATGCATAGGTGTGGCGCGAGTCACTGGTTCATGGATATGTCATTGGCACTCACAGGCTGGTCTCGGGGCGGGCCCGCCAAAGCCGCGGTATTGGCAAGTGCTATGTTCGGGTCTATATCGGGTTCGCCATCGGGCAACTCAGCCACTACCGGTGTTTTCACGATACCTCTTATGAAGCGCATTGGTTACACAGGGGCTTTTGCGGCAGCTGTAGAGGCAGTAGCGTCTAGTGGTGGAATGATTCTTCCTCCCGTAATGGGCGCGATTGCATTTCTAATGGCCGAGTGGATAAACGTACCTTACGTAGAGATTGTGTTTGCAGCTGCCATACCAGCTGTACTCTATTTTTTTATTGTCTTTTTTTCTGTTCATTTGCAGGCAAAAAGGGATGGCATTGCTACTTTGTCAGCGAATGAATTACCAAACTTCAAAGCTGTATTTATTCGGGGGTGGTACTACCTAGTTCCCATGCTTGGGTTGTTTTATTTTCTCGTTGTCGCTGCACTGCCACCGGGAATAGCTGGTGTTTATGCTTGCCTATTTGTACTGGGTGCCAGTTTTTTGTCCAAAGATCGCTCTAATTGGTTATTGCCACGTCTGCTTTTGCAGGCACTGGAGGAAGGAGTTACCCGTTGGGTAATGATTGCAGTGATTACCGGTGGGGTAGGGATGATGATTGGGGCCATAGAACTGAGCGGAGTGGGCATTAAGTTTTCACGCTTTATTATTGATCTAGCTGGCGGCCACTTGGTTTTAGCCATGCTTTTCGTAGGTGTGGTTAGCCTGTTTGTTGGCATGGGACTTGATGCCACGCCAGCCTATATAACCCTTGCAACACTGATGGCGCCAGCATTGATTCGGATGGGCGTTTCAGATATAGCCGCACACCTTTTTGTTGTCTATTGGGGATTGGCTTCATTTTTTACCCCACCCACCTGTATTGCAGTTTTTGTCACATCCGGAATTGCTGGCAGCAAGGTTTGGGAGACAGGGAGAGAGGCGGTTCGTCTTGGTATCGCTGCTTTCGTGATCCCATTTGCCTTTGTATTTAATCCAGGTCTTCTTTTGCAGGGTGAGTTAATTGATATGGTTTTTGCAATTATCACAGCTGTTTTTGGTGCAGCATTCTTTGCCATGGGCATTCGGGGATACGCTTTTCTTGCACTTAATCGCATCCAGCGCCTGATTATCTTTGCGGCGGCGTGTCTTGCGATTGCTCCTGGTTTGCTTATTCCGCTTGCTGGATTGGTACTTGGTGGTGCCATCTTGCTTCCACAATGGGTTATTGGTAGAACACGCACCGCCTGAGCATCAAGTTTAAAAGCGTAGGGAACATTATGATTGATCTGTATACCTGGACTACTCCCAACGGCCGAAAAATCTCTATTATGCTCGAGGAGGTTGAGTTGCCTTACAAAACTATTCCAATCAATATCCGCGAGGGGGAGCAGCACGAACCTGAATTCCTCAAAATCAGCCCGAATAACAAAATTCCTGCTATTGTTGATCGCGATACAGGTATTTCTATGATGGAGTCCGGGGCCATTCTTTTATATCTGGCAAAGAAAACCGGGCAGTTCATGCCTCAGTCCGGTCCAACCAACTGGGCAGTACTTGAATGGCTGATGATGCAGATGGCAACTGTGGGTCCCATGCTAGGCCAGACCCATCATTTTCATTATTTCAATCCGGGAAAATCCCAATATGCAGAGGAGCGCTATTTAAATGAGAATGCACGAATCTACGGCGTTCTAGACAAGCGCTTAGAGCAAGCTGATTTTCTAGCAGGTGAATATTCCATAGCGGATATTGCTACTTGGCCCTGGATTGCCCGTTACGAAAGGCAGAGGGTACATTGGCCTAATTTTCCCAACCTAAAACGCTGGTACCTGCAGATTGCTGAACGACCAGCTGTGCAAAGGGGGTATGACATCCCCAAAAAAGCCGAGGACATTCCTATTCCAGATTAGTTTTGTAACTAAGCGCGCGCAGCGAGCAGGTCAGACATTTTATTTTTGAGAATTTGAATATGTTTCGGCGTGGTTCCACAGCAGCCCCCAAGCAGCCGAGCGCCGTTCCGGACCCATTGCAATGCATGTTCTGCAAAATGCTTTGGCTCCATCAAATTATTGAAAACCCAATTGGGTGCAGAGAAATCTCCTAATTCGGGATAGACTCCAACTGGCCCGGTCCAGTACTGTTTCAGATTTTTCAGAGCACTTGGTACGACATTTGGCTCTGTATGCATGATGTTTACAACCAATGGGTCTAAGGGAATCAACGATTGCAGGACACTTGAAAAGGGTGTATCTGGAAAATCGAATGCCACAAGTGATTTGCCGTCCGGGCCAAATCGGGAGCTGACTCCGAGCCAGAGGGGTAACCCTACATCCTGAGCGGCTTCCATGGCCATCAATGAGTGATAGTTGTCTTCCATCATCTCTAGCGCGATTAGGTCAACGCCACTTTCTGCAAGGAACTCTGCTAATTCTTGGTAGTCACCTTTCTCTTTGCGTTTACTAGGATAGGTTTCTGCATTTAAACCAGGCGGCAGGCAGGAGAGAGATCCAGCGATGGCAACATGCTCACCATCAGCGTCTTCGCGCCCTTCTTGGGCCGCATCAATTGTGGACTTGTTGATTTTACGGAATTCATCTCCAAGCCCTGCAGCTTCTAGGACGAAGCGCGTTGTTCCAAAGGTGTTAGTGGTAATAATTTGCGCTCCGGCTCTAATGTAATCCGTGTGAATTTGCCGAAGTACCTCTTTATGGGTATAGGCAGCAGGCCCACTCCACGCATTTCTATCCATAGCGACACCGCGACGCTGCAGTTCACTGCCGGTACCGCCGTCAATAAGCAGAATTTCACCTGCATTCAGTTTTTCGAGCCACCCAATCATTCTGGCGTTAATTTTTTTCTGTATAGACCTATTCGATATGAGATATAGGGTTCGCGAGGCAGCCCAGGCCGGAAATCTGAATCTCGATAATTCCGGTCATTTTCGAGAGGTCTATGTTTCGGTGAGCGTGAGGAAAACGTCCAACGCCTTTAGCCGTGGTGCCAAAAGAGAATAAATCACCCGGCTCCAGAGTAAAGAACCGGCTAGCTTCTGCGATCACTTCTTGGATCTTGAAGCGGTAACTAGACGTGTGATCATCGGCAAACTGTTCCCCGTCGATCCATGCCTCCACCTGGAGATCATTTGGGTCTACTACTTCATCTGCAGTGGTGATCCAAGGGCCACAAGGTCCGAAAGTGTCCGCTCCTTTTGAGCGGGAGTGATAAACAAAGTACAGATCCCTGTCGTCTTCTCGATGTACGTGTCGCCATTCCGACATATAGGGTGCCCAAATTTCCTGTGGTCTTGTAACAGCGACACTGTCCATTGAGAATTTCATTTGGTGGGATGTGACATCATTCATGATGCTGTAGCCGAAAATGTAATCTAATGCTTTTTCAGCTGAAATGTTTTTAGCTCGGCGTCCAATAACGGCGGCAAGTTCGCATTCTGGGATAGTTGCCCCATAAAAACTGCGGACTTCGATCGGTTTTAGGTGCCCGGTCAGACACGAAGGCGGTTTTAGAAAAAAATTGGGCACCTGCGGATCTTTGTGTGCTGTCTCCATTAACCGCTTGTTGTTGAACGCAACACCAAAAATTTTACTCGGATGAGGCTGCGGAGCCAGCCAGTCAAGGTCTTTTTCATTTATCGGATTGATAGCTTCTGAAGTTACGTTCTGAACTGCTTTTTGCGCCCTACTTAATTCTTTTCTCCCACCCTTAATGAGTGCGAGCATGCTATTTGGGGTTCCGTCGAAGTTAGCGGCGGAGTAAGCGCTTGCCAGCTTCATTATTTTTCCGCCATCTGTTTGTGCAATGATGGTCTCTTTGTCGTGGTAGTTGATCGTTCCTAGTTTCATGCATCGACCCCCCGCGAATTGGCCCCAGGTACTTGAGGGCGTTGCATTTTAAGATATGCAGGCGGACGAAATTCACATGCTATACGTTTCATGTCAAGTTGAGAGTCAGTTAAGGGAAAAATATTAGACTAAATCACGATGCATTGACGGTCAGAGTATTTGCTGGTACTTATTCAGGCTAGCAAGTAGTAGGAGTGAGTAATGAAAGATTTTTTGGTTTCTAGGAAAAATCGCCGGGGTTTTCTTAGTTTTCTTTCGGGTAGCCCCCTATTCGCTAGCACAGGTTTGTTATCCACACTTTCTCAGAAACTATTTGCAACAGCAACCTTTAAAAATGTTTTGGTTGGTGGTTTTTTGTTAGTGATGATTGGAGTTCCCCAAAGGCTGATTCTAGCTCAAGGGGGAGAGACAACAAGATTTGTTCCAGTGATGACTGAACTTAAGCGACCAGATTTTCAGCTCAATGATTTGGGTGGTGGCTTGCATTCCATTGGAGAGTGGGATGGACGGGTTTTGTTGATCGATTTCTGGGCAAGCTGGTGTA
>CAJWKT010000043.1 GCA_913041665.1 uncultured Gammaproteobacteria bacterium
TCTTATTTCTATATTCGCTCGACTTGGAGGGGGAATTTTTACCAAAGGCGCAGATGTGGGCGCAGATTTAGTGGGCAAAATTGAAGCAGGGATTCCTGAGGACGATCCTCGAAATCCCGGCGTTATCGCTGACAACGTTGGGGATAATGTGGGAGATTGTGCTGGAATGGCGGCGGATCTCTTTGAAACTTACGCCGTAACTTTAATAGCAACTATGTTGCTTGGCGGTCTAATTGCCGAAACTCTAGGGCCCAACGCTGTTTTATATCCGATAGCGTTAGGCGGTGTCTCAATCATTGCATCCATTATCGGAACCTTCTTTGTAAAATCTACCGGCGGAAGAATAATGGGCGCACTTTACAAGGGCGTCATTGTCTCAGGCGCACTAGCTGCGATTGCATTCTATCCTGTGACTACGGCATTAATGGGTGAAGGCTCTACTAACTTATATTTCGCTGCACTAATTGGCCTTTTTCTCACAGCAGCGATGGTAGCAATAACAGAATATTACACTGGAACCGAATTCGCGCCGGTTAAGAAAATTGCGAGTGCCTCAACAACAGGGGACGCAACAAACATCATCGCGGGACTTGGTGTATCCATGAAAGCGACCGCCTTGCCGGTATTAGCAGTCTGCCTATCAATCTGGGGCAGTTACCAGCTTGCAGAACTGTACGGTATTGCAATTGCAGCAACAGCTATGCTGTCGATGACCGGAATGATCGTTGCCTTAGATGCCTTTGGTCCGATAACAGACAATGCTGGGGGCATTGCAGAGATGGCAGACCTCCCCTCTGAAGTCCGAAGCGTCACAGATGCACTCGATGCAGTAGGGAACACCACGAAAGCTGTAACCAAAGGCTACGCGATTGGTTCAGCCGGTTTAGCGGCCTTAGTACTTTTTTCAGACTACACCCATAGCCTAGAAGAGGCGGGACGGGGAGCCCTAACTTTTGATCTCTCCGACTATCGAGTGATCATTGGGCTTTTCATTGGCGGCCTAATACCGTTTCTTTTTGGTGCGATGGCGATGGAGGCCGTAGGCCGTGCAGCGGGCTCGGTAGTTACTGAGGTCCGGAGACAGTTCCGAGAGATCGAGGGAATCATGGAGGGAACGACCAAACCAGATTACTCCGCTGCGGTGGATTTGCTTACAAAGTCAGCAATTAAGGAAATGATTGTGCCATCTCTTTTGCCTGTACTGGTTCCGATATTGGTAGGCAAACTGCTGGGACCCCAGGCCCTTGGAGGTTTACTGGTAGGAACCATCGTAACGGGTTTATTTCTTGCGATCTCTATGACGACCGGGGGTGGCGCCTGGGATAACGCGAAGAAGTATATTGAAGATGGCGCCCATGGAGGCAAGGGCTCAGATGCGCATAAGGCGGCGGTAACTGGAGATACTGTGGGTGATCCATACAAAGATACGGCGGGTCCGGCCATCAATCCCTTGATCAAAATCATAAACATTGTGGCGTTACTGATCGTTCCCTTTATCTGAGAGCGGCGGCTGCGCCACTACTCTGAAAGCGTTCCTCTATCGCTTAGCATGCGACCCTTTTGTCTCTAAAAACATCTAAAGATATAAAGATTGGGATGCGAATTTTGCTGAATACAGAATGTCAATTCCTTTAAGGAATCGCCTTGTATGAGCTAGTCAAACTCCGTACCCTTAGAGTTCCGTGTTTTAATCGACAGCAACCCTTCGGTCTCCGGCGATGAACCTAGAAGAAGCGCGTGCCTATATGTTAGGGCAACAAATTAGAGCATGGGACGTCATAGATAGTCGTGTGCTCGACGTTCTGGCAAAAACCCCCCGGGAACTTTTTGTGCCCGACGACTACCGAGAGCTGGCGTTCGCAGATACAGATATTCCGATAGCACACGGCCAAAGAATGATGTGCCCAAAAATCGAGGGGCGCCTGTTGCAGGCGCTGCAACTAGAATCTACCCATGAAGTGCTTGAAATTGGCACCGGCACTGGTTTTCTAACGGCTTGCATTGCACAGTTTGTGGAAAAAGTAGTCAGTGTAGAAATCTTTGATGGCATGACCCAAGAAGCCAAAATCAAGTTACAGGAGCAAGAAATCAAAAATGTGGAGTTGCAAACGAAAGATGCCTTTTCACTAAAATATTCCAAAAAGTTTGATGCGATTGCCGTAACAGGCTCAGTACCAGAAGTAGACGATCATTTTGTTCAGATGCTGAAGCCGGGCGGAAGATTATTCATCATCGCCGGAAAGGCCCCAGCAATGGATGCGTGCTTAATCACGCTACACGATAATGGAGAATGGACCCGACAAAGTTTATTTGAGACGGTTGTGGCTCCACTGGTCAACGCCGAAAGACCAGAACCATTCCTGCTTTAGCCATGAACCTAAAACGGGCTATTAATAATGACTATTCCTGAGCTTAGCCCAAAAGAATTTTACAATAGGTGGCCTCAAAACGAAGTAGGGGAGGAGGTTCAGCTACTTGATGTTCGCGAAGTGGCTGAACTTGAACTTGCTTCATTGCCCGCCGCTGACCATATTCCGATGGGCCAAATTCCTCAACGCTTAGGAGAATTAGATTCCAAAAAACCTATCGTTGTCATGTGCCACGGTGGCGCGCGGAGCCTGCGCGTAGCCCAGTTCTTAATCTCACAAGGATTTAAAGAAGTTTTTAACCTTAACGGCGGTATAGACGCTTGGTCAAAACAAATAGATCCAAAAGTGCCGCAATACTAGTAATCACCATCCCAATGATAAACATAGGATAAGCAAACCATGATCTACAGGATGAAATTACTAACGCTTGTCGTTAGTTTGTTCGTGCTAACCAAATCTGCCACGGGCCAAGAAAGTCTCATTGAAATCTATCAGAGAGCGCTGCAAAACGATCCCGTAATCCGAGAAGCTGAAGCAAATTACCTGGCGATGTTGGAGGTAAAACCCCAAGCGAGAAGTGCTGTATTGCCATCACTGACATTGAGCGCCGGGGCCTCAATTGGAGATTCTACAAATCCAAACCCAGCGACAAACTTCATGACCGGAGAGCCGAGCAGGGTTGTGGTCAGCAGCGAAAGTAGGCGTGACTCTTCAGATTGGAGCGTTGCTCTTACGCAGACGCTATATAACCGGGGACAATTCATAGCCCTTAGACAAGCAGACAAACAGGTGGCTCGCGCCGAGGTAGGTTACCAACTAGCGAAGCAGGATCTTTTACTCCGTGTTTCCGAGACCTACTTTAATGTCCTTGCCGCAGAAGACACTGTAGCATCGGAGCAAGCGGCTAGAGAGGCTATTCGTCGACAACTGGAACAAGCTGAGCAACGTTTCGAGGTGGGATTAATAGCGATCACGGACGTACAAGAAACTCAGGCAGGGTTCGATCAGGCAGTTGCCGCAGAGATCTCAGCACAGCGTTTACTTGCTACTTCCAGAGAGTTTTTGCGGGAGATTATTGGTAGCCATGTCACTGACCTGGCGGGACCCAAAGAAGATTTTCCTCTGATCTCACCCAATCCAGCTGACCAGGAAGCCTGGGTTCGTACCGCTCTGGACCAAAATTTAACCCTCATTTCAAGTCGAATTGGGACCGAAATTACCCAAGACAGCATTGAAATTGAGCGGTCCACGCGCCTTCCAACTTTGCGTTTGTCAGGTAATTTTGGGGAATCCCAATCCGAAAGTATCCGCATTAACAACTTGGCAAGCGGACTCTCGCCCAGAACTTTCTCGGAATTTGGCTCAGAAGGATACAGTTTCAACTTGAGCTTCAGCGTTCCCATCTACTCGGGCGGATTCAATGCGTCACGCATTCAACAATCCGTGTACCAGCACCGTGCCGCGCTAGAAGGCCTAGAACGTATAGCCAGGCAAACTGAGCGTCTGACTAGGGACGCCTATCTCGGCGTGCTCTCAGAAATATCTCGGGTGAGAGCCTTGCGACAGGCTGTAAAGTCTTCAGAGACGGCGTTGCGGGCAACTGAAGCTGGATTCGAAGTCGGCACAAGAACCACAGTAGACGTGCTCGCCTCCCAAAATAACCTGCGCCGAGCCCAAACAAACTTTGCCCGCAGTCGCTATGACTATGCCCTAGAAGTCCTGAACTTAAAGTACGCAGCCGGCAGCCTAGCCGTGCAAGACTTGGAGCTTGTGAACGAGTGGCTAGAGTGATCCAAGTGAAGAGATTTGGATCTGGGTCTCATAAATCAATGGGTGTTTCGGATGTCCTCGATCATTGCGCTGGTAGAACGTCCTTTCTTCAAGGATAGTACCCTAACTTCACCCCCGTTCTTTATTACGGACTGGCCGCCCGCAATCTCTTCAGCTCTGTAATCGCCACCTTTCACTAGAACGTCGGGTAAAACTCGAGCAATAAGATCTACGGGCGTCTGTTCGGAAAAAGAAACAACCCAATCTACGGCTGCCAAGCCCGTCAGCACAGCCATTCGGTCCTCTAATTTTGTAACTGGTCGTGAAGCGCCCTTCAATTTTTTGACTGACTCATCGTCGTTGACTGCCACAACTAGACGGTCGCCCAAACCTTTAGCTTCTTCTAGATAGCTCACGTGCCCCGCATGAAGAATGTCAAAACATCCGTTTGTCATAACAACACGCTCTCCACGGGCCTTTGCCTCATTTACAAACTCCACAAGCTGCTCCATATCTATTAGCCCTCTTCCGCCCATTCCACGCCGGTGCAAAGCCAACCTCAGTTCTGACGGGCTCACCGTTGCGACGCCTATTTTTTTGACCACAAGCCCTGCACCAAGATTAGAAAGCGCAGCCGCTTCTTCCAGCGACAAACCACTGCCAATGCCGGCGCTCAACAACGCCACCACCGTGTCGCCTGCCCCTGTAACATCAAACACCTCTCGACTCTCTGCACCGAGGGAAAGCGGTGGCCCGTCCCCGGAAAATAGAACCATCCCCTTTTCTCCACGGGTCACTAATAAGGCCGCCCCCAAATCAAGAGAGGAGTGCAAAGCCTCGCCTTTAGCAAGAAACTCTGCCTCGTCGGACCAAACCCCTACCTCAGATTCAAACTCGCCCTGATTCGGGGTAAGCACAGTCGAGCCACGGTAGCGTTCGAAGTGTTGCCCTTTAGGGTCTACGATCGTTGGCACTCCCAACTTTCTAGAAAGTGCTATCAAGTCTTGCACATCGCCCAGCGTACCCTTGCCATAATCGGAAAAGACAACAACATCCACGTCCTTAAGTTCTTCAGAAAAAAGACGTACGAAGTCTTCTTCATGACCAGAAATAATTTGTTCAGAATCCAACCGGATTAGCTGTTGACTTCGTGACAGTACGCGCAACTTGTGTATGGTGGAAGATCCAGATTCCAGTAGCTTGCAGCATACGCCACAACCTTCAAGCAAGGCTCGAAGCTGTGCACCCCAATGGTCGTTCCCGATAACAGCAGCGATACGAGTATCCGCGCCAAGTGCAGCAAGATTCACCGCGACATTGGCAGCTCCTCCAGGGCACTGCTTCTTGGACTGAGTTCTTACCACCGGAACCGGCGCCTCAGGAGATATGCGGCTCGTGTCACCAAACCAATACTCATCTAGCATCGCATCGCCGACGACTAGAATCCGGAGTTGGGAAAAGTCAGGGATCGTGAGGGTCACTTAATTCAGTCCCGGAGCATCGTGATGCCATTCTAACCCGTACTTTCTCTTGCCGCGTTAAAAAAAGGTCCGTCCCCAAAAAAAATTCTTGCATGGAGGTGCAAAATGGGGACGGACCAAAGGCGAATCAACAGACCCTTTCAACCGCTACAAAAACTTCTGAGCTGCGGCGCAACCTTTAACCGCATTTGGAGTAACCACAATTTAAACAGGTCATGCACCCGTCCATCATCACTGCCGCAGCTGTATTGCACTTAGTGCAAAGTTGAGCGCCTGCGGGGAAAAAATTCTTCGAAAAAGCATCCTTTTGGGCTGTTCTCGCCTCAAATTCCGCGCGCTTCTCCGAAAGAATTTGTTGCTGCTTTTCGCTCGGTACCGTGGGCTTCAACATACCGATATCTATCAAATGTCGCTCCACGACATGACCCAACTCTGCGATGATCGAAGGCATGTACCTCCCGCCTGTCTGCCAATAGCCGCCTCGGGGATCAAACACCTCCTTCAGTTCATCTACTAGAAATGTCACGTCACCGCCCTTTCTAAAAACCGCTGACATAACGCGCGTCAACGCCACAATCCACTGATAATGATCCAGATTCTTCGAGTTAATGAAGATCTCGAAGGGGCGACGCTTCTCGTATTTGCTCCCCTCGTTAAGCACGATATCGTTAATCGTGACATACATGGCATGATCTGCGACTGGCGTCTTGACCTTGTAGGTAGTACCAATGAGCTCTTCCGGGCGCTCTAGGTTTTCGTGCATCCTGATTACGTTAGCCTGATCTTCTTTTTGGGCCTCCGGTGCTGCCTCATCGTTCCCCAGATCCTCGGCCTGGCCTTGGGCGACGGAATATTTGATTATCTTTTTTTCTATTCTTTTCATTTGAGTGCTGTCTTCTTCTTTCCTCGCAAAACTAAAACTTTCCGTAGTACCCTTCCTTCAATGCATCAAAAAGATTCGCTGCGGTGTGCTGCTCCCCGTCATATTCGATTTCCTCATCACCTCTTGCTTCCACTACCGTGCCGTCTTCAAGGGTAAAACGGTAGGTGCTATTCTTTAGGTCCTTCTCAGTAACTAACACGCCCTGGAAAGCCTCCGGATTAAACCGGAAGGTTGTGCACCCCTTTAATCCTTTATCGTGGGCATAGAGATAGATATCTTTAAAGTCCTCGTAATCGTAGTTTGCCGGAACATTCGCGGTTTTGGAGATGGACGAGTCAATCCATTTTTGTGCAGCAGCCTGAATATCCACATGCTCGCTTGGCTTGATGTCTTGGGAGCTGACAAAATAATCAGGCAATTTTTGAGAAGCCTCTTCAGAGTCAAATATAGCCTCGGAATTAACGATGTCCCTATACGCCAAAAGCTCGAAGGAAAACACGTCTACTTTCTCCTTCGTCTTACGACCCTCTCTGATAACATTCCTGAAGTAGTGATGAGCAAAAGACGGCTCTATCCCATTGCTCGCGTTGTTGGCCAAAGACAGAGAAATGGTCCCTGTAGGCGCGATCGAGCTGTGATGGGTAAAACGTGCACCCTCCGTTGTCAGTTTTTCCACTAGCTCTGGGGCAACACCAGCGAGCTGTTGCATATAACGGCTGTAACGACTATGCAGAAGTCGACCTGAAATTTTTTCTCCAAGTTTCCAACCATCCTGTGCCATCTCAGGGCGGCGGCGCAACATTTCGCCCGTGATGACGAATTCCTCCGATAGGATCGGCGCTATACCTTTTTCCCGTGCAAGCTCCAGGCCCATTTCCCAACCCGAAATCGCAAGCTCCTTGGCCACCTCTTCAGTAAATTCCACCGATTTTTTAGAGCCATACCGCATACCCAACAACGCGATCGCAGACCCCAGGCCGAGGAAGCCCATTCCGTGACGCCTTTTTTTCAGGATCTCGGATCGCTGTTGATCCAATGGCAAGCCGTTAATTTCAACTACATTATCCAACATCCGAGTAAAGACCTTTACAACCTCTCTAAATTCGTCCCAATTAAAATGGGACTCATCCGAGAAGGGATCTATAACGAATTTTGTCAGATTGATGGAACCAAGTAGACAAGCTCCGTACTCTGGTAGAGGTTGCTCACCACAAGGGTTGGTTGCCCGAATATTTTCGCACCACCAATTATTGTTCATCTCGTTGACGCAATCGATCAGCACAAATCCAGGTTCGGAAAAGTCGTAGGTAGAGGACATAATCAGATCCCACATCCTCCTCGCCGGAACCGTTTTGTGAATTCTGCAGGCAACCAGTCCGTCGTCATTCTGAACGTAATTAGCTGTCACCGGCCAGTCACGCCAAACGACTTGCTCAGGATCTTTTAAGTCAATGTTGTCCTCTTCACATTCTCTGGACGTTAATGGGAAAGCTAATTTCCACGGCAAATCATCCTTTACTGCCTGCATGAACTCTTCGGTGATCAGTAAGGACAAATTGAACTGACGCAGCCGACCGTCTTCCCGTTTTGCCCGAACAAAATCCAACACATCAGGATGACCAATGTCGAACGTGCCCATCTGTGCCCCACGCCGACCACCAGCAGAAGATACGGTGAAGCACATCTTGTCGTAGATATCCATGAAGGACAGTGGCCCTGATGTGCGCGCACCGGCTCCAGATACGTAGGCGCCCTTCGGGCGAAGCGTAGAGAATTCATAGCCGATGCCGCAGCCAGCCTTAAGCGTCAGGCCCGCCTCATGAACCTTATCTAGTATGTCGTGCATCGAATCACCAATGGCACCAGAAACAGTGCAATTGATAGTTGAAGTCGCCGGTTTATGTTTCTCTGCACCAGCGTTAGACATGATCCGTCCTGCTGGTATAGCCCCATGCTGCAATGCCCAAACGAATCGCTCATACCAATAATCACGTTTGGTGCCATCTTCCACATTGGCTAGCGCTCTGGCCACGCGCTCGTAGGTACTTTGAATGTCCTGGTCTATCGGGTCCCCTGATTTGTCTTTCAACCGATATTTCGTGTCCCAGATATTCAGCGATGCCTCTTGTAAAGGTATATCCGCGACCGCCATTGTCTCTAGTTCCAACGCGGTTTTCATAGTAGCGCCAACCCCAGCTTCACACTTCCCCCTGATTTGTGGTCATAGGTCTCACTCTCCCCTTTCGCTGAGCAAAGCTACCCTTCAGCTGGTCCCTCTAATAACCCGCCTGATATCTTCCCTCGAAAACCCGTAACACAAGATGTTGTGTCGACGTTTCGCTAGATTAGGACTGTATAGTGCTCATGTCAAGAGTTTATGAGCAAGAAATGATAAGTATATTTTATAATAAAAACAATAAGTTAGAATATTTACCTAAATTTACAGGAAAAAGTTTTTACTTTTTTATCAAAAAATACCCTAACTACCGCAAACACAACATATTGTGTCTACATACCCCCAAGCTATCCCCTTTCATAACACATGAAATCCACAGCTTTTGCTGTACTGGCCCCCTTGAAATAGGATTATCTACCCCAAATTCTGGATCACGAATCTCACGCAACCTTGTTAGGATTTCAGGCATCTTAGTTATAGCAAAGCCGTTGAAATAGACTAGGGCCACAGCAAACAATCAATTTTGGAGAAAACTTGGGCTATGACTAATCGAAATGCACTAAAAAACATCGTCGGAGTAATGATATTTCTACTTAGTGTTTGGCTAACACAAACGTCATTTTCTCAAGCCAATCTACCGCTCCAAGTCGATAATATGCCTCTTCCGAGCCTCGCTCCCATCATCGAGAAAATTTCCCCGGCTGTTGTAAATATTTCTGTCAGTGGTAGCGTGAATGTCTCCAATCCATTAACCCAAGACCCCTTCTTTCGGCGATTTTTTCCACCCGAGGGCGAACGGAGAAATTTTCAAAGTGCTGGCTCTGGCGTGATTGTGGATGCAGAAGCCGGCTACATTCTGACCAACCATCATGTGGTAGAGAATGCTGACGACATCACCGTGATCACAGAGGATGGGCGAAGCCTGGAAGCCCGGGTGGTGGGATCAGATCCGGGCTCCGACATTGCGGTGCTGCAGGTTGATCAGGGAGGCCTAACGGAGATTGCCTGGGCAGACTCCGGAACACTGAGAGTTGGAGATTTTGTTCTTGCGATTGGCAATCCCTTTCGCCTCCAACATACGGTGACTTCCGGTATCGTGAGCGGCCTTGGTCGCAGTGGCATTAATCCGGAAGGTTACGAAGACTTCATTCAGACCGACGCTGCCATAAATCCGGGTAATTCCGGTGGGGCGCTTGTAAACCTCAGGGGAGAGTTGGTCGGGATAAATTCGGCCATCTTCTCCAGTAATGGAGGAAATATCGGCATAGGCTTCGCAATTCCAGCAAACATGGCTAGAACGGTTATGGACCAGATCGTCTCGTTTGGGACTGTGCGTCGTGGCCTTCTAGGCGTCACTATTGTAAGCGTGACGGCGGAGCTCGCGGAAGATTACGACTTGGATGAAAGCACCGGTGCATTAATTACTTCGGTAGCTTTGGGTTCAGCGGCCGCAAATGCTGGGCTGGAGATCGGTGACGTAATAGTCGGCATCGATGGGGAAAATATAACCAGCGCTAGCTCGCTTAGAAATGCCGTAGGACTGCACCGCCCGAGTGATACTGTCCGAGTGGACTTCATTAGAGAAGGGGATGAACGTTCTGTGGAGGCTATCCTTGGCGAACAGACGAGCGCAGCAGCGGAACCCACCAAACTCGCAGAAATTGATCCAGTTTTTGATGGTGCCGAGTTCGCTACAAACGACGAAACACAGGCCAACTTCAATGGACTAGCCGGCGTTCTTGTGATCCTAATCCAATCGGACAGCCAGGCAGCGCTGCGTGGCTTGCGAGCAAACGATGTCATCACACATGTGAACCGGCAACGCGTACGAAACCCTGCGGAGATCCAGGAAATCATAACGAACAGCCGTACCATCATCCTGCAGGTCCAGCGGGGGACGCAGAGCGTTCTGATTCAGATGCGTTGATGCTTCACAGACATCGATCAACTAATATCTGCGTCTTAGGTGGCTCAGGATTTGTCGGGCGCCAGCTCGCGGGCCTCCTGGTCAACGAGGGTTACTCGGTGCGCATTCCCACCCGTAACCGGCAAGGTGCCAGAAAATTGCTTGTTCTTCCAGGTGTGGAGATGGTTCAGGCGGATGTTCATGACAAGCGAAGCCTGAGCAGACTTCTCAGTGGATCAGATATCGCTATTAATTTAATTGGAATAGCCAACGAGAAGGGTCACAGGGGGGAAGGTTTCAGGATTGCACATACTGAACTTTCAAAAAAACTTTTCGCGGCCTGTCAAGAGAACGGCATCGAGCGTCTCATCCAGCTAAGCACCTTAAAGGCCAATACCGAACATAGCTCCAGCTATTACCTGCGTACCAAAGGACAGGCAGAGAAAATTTTGAAGGACTTGGCCGGCGAAGAACTACATCTCACCATTTTCCAGCCCTCAGTAATTTTCGGACCAGAAGATACCTTCATAAACCACATCGCAGCATCTCTAAAGGTTTTGCCGGTTCTCCCTTTGCTGCGCCCTAAAACGCAGTTGGCCCCCGTGTTCGTCGGTGACGTAGCCGCTGCCATCGTTCGGAGCCTGGAAAATTCACATACTTATGGGAGAACCTACCAATTATGCGGCCCGAAAGCATATTCCCTAAGCGAAATCGTAGCCTACGTGCGCGATCTGCTCGGTCTGAAGCGAGCCATCGTCGGGCTCCCGAATTTCCTGTCCCCACTGTATGCTAGTGTCACAAATTATCTGATCCCAGGTAAGCCTTTTTCTCTCGACAATCTGCGTTCTATGGCCGTGGGTGGTGTATGCACAAAAAACGGGCTCAATTTATTAGGGGTTAAAGCGACCTCAATGGAGATTGTTGTTCCACAATACCTCAGTCCAAAGAATCATTACCAGCAACAGCTCTCTCGGCTGCGCCGGAATGCGGGTCGCTGAGCGCGCTCGCGAGCCAACTCTCCAGACGCAAACGTCGATCGTTCCATGTCAGCCTAGAAAGGGCTTCCATTTCCGCGTAGAAAGCAGGTAACCCGTTTAGGGTTAAGTACCAGAGCAAACCCGAAACCCATCGCCGATAAGTGGAGACAGAGGCAAGCTTTGCATTGCTTAGGGGGCCAGAAAACCAATTATCGTAATCGCTGGCCCCGCCCCACTGATGTTTTAGTATCTGGTATTCATCCTTCATCACGTCGTACGCATTAGCCTTAGCTATGCCCATCGATTCAGGTAAAGCCGTTTCGGAAAATATTTTCCGTAACCGACCTTGCTGCTCTAAGATTAATTGGGCAAATTGGGTGCGTCGTAAAAGCTTTTCACGGTAGAGCTCAAGCGCCCGCTGATTATGTTGGGCTTCAAACCAGCGTTGTGTGCCATATTCTTCAATTGCGGTAGCAAAGGCTTCGCTCAGCTCACTATCATCTTTTATGTACAGGCGCTGGTGAGCAAGCTCGTGGAACAAGATGCCCACCAAATACTCCTCACCGCGAAACAGCATGGTATTGAGTACCGGGTCAGCAAAGTACCCTAAAGTCGAGTAGGCTGGAGAACCAACAACGTAGGTATCCAGCCCACGCGAATCAAGCTTTTCCGCAAAATTCCTCGCGCTACCTTCATCAAAAAACCCCCGATAAGCAACGCATCCCGCGAACGGGAAACACCATTGGACCGGATCTACTGAAAATTCCCCGGCTGCCACCACGTTCCAAACCACGTAAGCACGCTGCAGGTCAACATAGCTTCTGTAACTAGAATTATCAGGAAGCCCCAAGTGCGTCACAGCAAATTGACGAATCTCTGGAACCAGTTTGAGCTTTTCCTGCAAGGGCTGGCTTTCATTTGGGTCACCCAGCACCTTCTCGATAGGCATCCTCTTTCTGAGCAACTCCAGCTGCCCTTCTGCTGCTTGCCAATAATATGGCAAAGAGCAACCTGTTAGCCCACCAACAAGCACAACCAGCCAGACGTACTGGATAAACTGGCGCATACACTAAACATAGCACGGGGGGCTCTACGGTATGATGTGTGTATGAAAATCTATGAAGTTGGTGGTGCGGTAAGGGATGCACTGATGGGCTTGCCGATTCAGGATCGTGACTGGGTTGTCGTAGGGGCCACCAAGGATGATCTCTTGCGTCTGGGCTACCGACCGATCGGAAAAGATTTTCCAGTTTTTCTCCACGCGAAAACCAGAGAGCAGTACGCATTAGCGCGTACCGAACAGAAAACTGGGCCTGGCTACCACGGCTTCAGTTTTGATACTTCAAAAACAGTCTCTCTTGAGGAAGATCTGGCGCGCCGGGATCTTACTGTGAACGCGATGGCTAGAGACGAGAGCGGCCACATTATTGATCCCTACGGAGGCCAACTGGACCTGGAACGCAAAGTGCTTCGCCATGTATCTGACGCGTTTATTGAGGATCCTCTCAGAGTGCTGCGTGTGGCTCGTTTTTCCGCAAGGTTCGCTCAACTAGGATTCAGTGTGGCACCGGAAACAACCGAAATGATGAAAAAAATAGCGGAGACGGGAGAACTCGATGAACTTAGACCCGAACGAGTCTGGCAAGAAACCAATAAGGCTCTGGTTGAAACAAGCCCGCAACAATATTTTTTGGTCCTGAGGGATTGTGGAGCGCTTGCCAGGGTGTTTCCCGAGCTGGAAGCACTTTTTGGAGTGCCCCAGCCGGCCCGATGGCACCCCGAAATTGATACGGGGATCCATGTCATGATGGCCCTAAAGATAGCAGCGGAACTTTCGGACAAGGCTGAGATTCGATTTGCTGTGCTGGCCCACGATCTCGGCAAAGGTACAACGCCAAAAAAACTTTTGCCAGGCCACCGAGGCCATGAAGAGCGTTCTCTTAAGGTTCTCGCCTCACTTTGTGCGCGACTGCCGGTCCCAAAAAATTATCAGGCACTAGCCGAGGCCGTTGCTCAATATCATGGGTTTGTCCACAAAGCATCCTCTCTTCGGCCGAACACGTTGCACAAAATTATTGTCGCGGTTGATGGCATTCGCAGGCCCGGGCGATTTGAGGATTTCCTGATTGCCTGCGAAGCAGATGCGAGGGGGCGAAAGGGCCTTGAGGAACAAGCCTACCCTCAGGCTGAAATACTAAAATGCGCACTGCATGCGGCTCGCACTGTTCGCGTTGAAGAGACCGAAAATTCCGCTAAAGGAAAGGCGCTGGGTGAACTCATTCGCCAGAAGCAGATCGAGGCTATTTCCGCAGCTTTAAAGACCCACTAGATCAGCAATGAGGCGGCTTGATCGCAAAAAATCTATACGAAGATGTAGAAAATTAGGCCTGCCAAAATCAATCGGTAAAGGGCGAATACCAACATACCCATTCGACGAATCAGTCCAAGAAAGAGTCTGATTGTTAAGAAAGCCGTCGCCGCGGAGACCAAGACAGCAACTGCCAGCGTACCCCAAGGTACCGGCTCCGGGTCTCCTAGAAGCTGAATGAACTGCCAGCCAGCGGAAATCCCGAGCGCAGGAATCGCCAGTAGAAATGAAAAACGTGCTGCCCCTTCCCGACTAAGACCCAATGCCATGGCCACGGTCATGGTAATCCCTGAACGGGAAACTCCCGGAACGAGCGCCAGGGCCTGACCGAAACCAATTAGGACTGCGCTAACCCAATGAAGGTCACGCTCGCTCTTCTTGCCATTCGTGAAGTAATCAGCCGCCCATAGCAGCAATCCGAAGACACCAGTAGTCACCGCAATAATCATGGGGGATCGGAGGTCTCCTGCCACCTGTTCGGCCATAAACCATCCCACCACGACCAGGGGTATACTGCCCCAGATCACCGCCCAGCTCAGAGCAGACTCGAAACACCTAGGGGAAAAAAATGAGGTGGCCATTTCCAGTAGGTCCCGATGAAAATAGGCAATAACAGCCAGTAGGGTCCCAAAATGAACTGCTATATCGAAGGCGAGTCCCTGATCGTCCCATCCCACCAGGGCCGGCACCAAGATCAGATGCCCGGAACTGGATACGGGTAAAAACTCCAAAATCCCCTGGACAAGGGCAAGAACAATGACCTGAGCTGTGTCCATTTTTATCCGCGCTTACATGTCAACGCTGGAAATACTAACAACTCCTAACTCAGTGTTATATGCATCAAAGGCGATCGCGAAAATCGCGCCCGGGCAGCTCCGCCTCCCTGAGGCCCCTGCTTAATAGGATCAACTTAAAACGTTCTCCCATTTCCCCGGGCAACACCAGGGTCTTCAATCCTTGTAGCTGACCCAAAGAAGGCATGGAAAGTTGCCTTAGGGCCTCCGACTCCAATAGAAACTGAGTCTGGGTAGTAAAGCCACTGACCTCGGCATCTGCCCCAACGGCTGCATCTGCTACGGCACTAAAATCGACCCAGGCACCGATATCTTGCAGGCCCGGATAAAGAAACGGGTTTGCATGCGCCAAATGCTTGTAATGACAAAGCAGCGTGCCCTGATTGCGATCGGCATGGTAGTACTCACGACGCACCAATCCGTAGTCTACGATCAGCATCGCTCCTCGAGCCATCACCGCACTGAGCGTCTGAATCCAAGCCGAAAGGCCGAGTCTTATTTCCGATCTAAAACCTTCCGGCAAGGTGTAGCCGAGGGAAGCTTCGAGCAACTCAACCGCCTCCGATAAACGAGGATCTGAATCACCCTCCGCCCAAGCAAAATCCCCGTCCACCAGTCGAACACCCAACGGAAACGCAGCATTCGCTCTTTTTATAAAACAACTGACCGGCAGCGCGTCGACTACCTCGTTCGCCAAAATAACACCCTCAAAAGGCTGATCCGGAAGTCGGTCTAACCAACAAACGTTGTCTCCATACGAACTCAATCGGCTTTGCTGTCGGCGCCTCAGGTCCGCACTGAGTTCTAAAATCCAATACTGGGGTGGAGCCTGGGTCTTGCTCAAGCTCTCTAGAATATCCGCTGCGAGAGTTCCTGTACCCGCGCCCAGTTCAAGAATCAGCGGCTTTTCCAGCTGCGACAAAAGAGGTGCGACCTGATCTGCCAAGGCACTCCCAAACAGGCCAGATAACTCTGGTGCAGTCACAAAATCGCCGGCCGGGCCGAATTTGGTACTACCACCACTGTAGTAGCCGAGACCAGGCTCATACAGGGCGAGCTCCATGTACCGCTCGAAGCCGATCCAACCCCCAGCGTCGTCCATTTCCTCACGAATACGCTTGTCCAGCGCTCGACTGAAGCCAAGCGCTTCATCAGTGGGTTGAGGGAAATCAGTGGTCATAAAGCAGCTACTTCTAGTGTGCCACGCCGAGTCAGTGGAGTGAACAACTTGGAGGCTCTGTGTCCCGGATAGTGTAACCTTAGGGTCCTTATTTGCATTGCGGAGTCATCGTGACGACCCCACAGCACCCTGATTCTCTTGAAGGACGCTGGGCCTTGGTAACCGGTGCGGCCAAGCGGATAGGCGCGGTTATTTCAACGGCCCTGCATGAGGCTGGGGCAAATGTCGCGGTTCACTACCTCAACTCGGGCGAAGATGCGGAACAGTTGGCCAGCCAGCTCAATCAGGCCCGCAGCGATTCCGCATTAACCGTGCAGGGTGACCTGAAAAACACGGCCGATCTGGAGCAGATGATCGACCAGCTGACAAAACGCACGGGCGGGCTCGATATTCTCGTCAACAACGCCTCAAGCTTCTATCCCACCCCTCTGGAGTCGATCACCGAGGAGCATTGGGATGATCTTTTTGGAACCAATCTCAAGGCACCATTTTTCCTGTCAAAAATCAGCTTGCCTTACCTGAAAAAAAATAATGGGGTCATCATAAACATCGTGGATGTTCATGCTCAGCGTCCTTTAAAAAATCATTCCGTTTACGGCTCGGCAAAAGCCGGGCTGGCCATGCTCACTCGGTCGCTGGCAAAAGATTTAGGCCCGGATGTCCGGGTCAACGGGGTCTCTCCAGGCGCTATTCTTTGGCCGGAGTCTGGAATCTCGGAAAGAGTTAAAAAAAACATCCTCAGCCAAGTCCCTCTAGGGCGGCCTGGGGCTCCAGAAGATATTGCCGCTGCAGTGGTCTTTCTGGTCCGTGATGCTCCCTACATCACCGGCGAAATTATCGCAGTGGACGGTGGGCGCAGCGTAGGTTGGTAAGGGCTCTGGAAAACCCGGGCCAGGCTGGACTTTGAGGTCGGGCGCTCCGGTTATTTTTTTAAGGAAAACTCGAGTAGAGGCCTTATCCTGGAAGAGTCTCCGCTGAGACGCTTTAGCGGCTGCTTTCTCAGGGACATCTCCTGCCAGGCCCCATTAAAGGCCTGGCCAGTGACCGGATGAACCAAGGCCGGGGCAAGCTCGGCCAGCGGGCCCAATACGAATGCATATCGCAGAATGTCCGACCGTGGTAACTTTCTATCAGGATCGATCATGGATCCATAGAGAAGTAAATCTAAATCGAGTTCGCGTGAACCGAGCATGGACCCGGCCCTCACCCTGCCAGAAGACTTTTCCAGGGCAGAAAGCACCACCACAATTTCCGGGGGCGGCAGTTGACTCTTAAAGCCCACGACTAGATTCAAAAAATCGGCTCCTGAAAAGCCTACCGGTTTATTTTGGTACACCGAAGACATACTGAGCAGTCCAAACGCGTCCTGCATGCCCCCAAGGGCTTCACCTAAATGAATCAGCGGCTCGATATTACTTCCGAGGCCTACGTAGATTTCAGGCACTATAGTCGTCCGCGCTTCGCTCGATTATCGCCCCAACTTCTTTTGAGCCCTCCACTGCGCCTGGCTTTGTAATCGACACCTTTACCCAGGGGACACCAAACTCAGTAACAATGATGCGCGCGACGGACTCGGCCAGGGACTCCACGAGCTGAAACTCAGAGCTTCCAACAAAACTAATCAGCCGCTTTGCCACATCCCTGTAATTTAGGGCACCCTCGATATTATCCGTCTCTGCTGCGCGGCGCACATCGGTCGCCATCTCTAGATCAAGGCTTACAATTTGTTTGATCTTTCGTTCCCATTCCCAGATACCAATTACGGCCTCCACTTCCAGTTCACGAAGAAAAATTTTATCCATCACAGAACTCCTCAATTCGGCGGCTTCAGCTCATCCAGCGGCCAGCGTGGCCGGGTTAGAATCTGCGGGACGCCAGGCTCGGCATCCCCTCGTCTGCACCAGCCAGCATAGGCAATCATGGCACCATTATCCGTGCAAAATTGTGGCCTGGGATAATACACATGCCCTCCTGATTTCCCGAGCTCGAAAGCCAGTTTTTTTCGCAGCATCTCGTTTGCGCCCACGCCCCCTGCAACCACTAGCGTCTCCAGCCCGGTCTCCTCCAGGGCCCTTAATGCCTTCTCTGTGAGGGTATCAACCACAGCGGCCTGAAAAGATGCAGCAACATGGGCGCTTAAGCCTTCCTCAATCTGCCCATAATCTTTCTCCAAGGACTTCAACTTTAGATTCACAGCCGTCTTCAGTCCGCTAAAACTAAAATCAAGTCCTCTCCCTTTTAACGGTCTCGGAAAATGAAAAAACCCGGGGTCCCCATTTTGGGCAAGCTCGGCCAAGGCCGGACCACCAGGGTATGGTAGAGACAATAGCCTAGCTACTTTATCAAAGGCCTCTCCGGCAGCATCATCAAGTGTTTGCCCAATCGTCTCGTAACGGCCCACACCCCTTGCCGTTACCAGCTGTGTGTGCCCCCCCGAGACCAGAAGTGCCAAGAAGGGGAAATCCGGACTTTCCTCCTCGAGCATGCAGGACAGGAGATGCCCCTCCATGTGGTGGACCGGGATCGCCGGGATTTCCAGACCGAAAGCTAAGC
>CAJWKT010000044.1 GCA_913041665.1 uncultured Gammaproteobacteria bacterium
GAGAATGAGCTTTGGAGGTGGCGGGGTTGGTGCGCTTCATATTTCAAAGAGCAGGTCATCTGTTTAGGTAGTACCTCACAAACCTATTTAGGGAGAAGGCTAGATGAAGATTTTGAGCCACATTTCGAGTCGTAGAAAATTTTTGGAAGCCATCGGAATAGCGGCAGGAATACTAGCGGTTAAGCCGACAACATGGGCACAAGGGCGTAAGGAAGTTTGGATTGCGGGTAAGCGCATTAAGACCGTTGATATTCATGCGCACGCGTCGATCAAGGATGTTGAGGAAGTCATCCGTGGTACGAGTCTCGAGAGGCGGATTGGTGGGCCAAGACTCCTCGAGCCTTCACGTTTGGCAATGATGGACGAATGGGGTATTGATGTTTCCGTTATAAGTGCCAATCAATATTGGTGGTACCGGACTGATGATCGATTGCTAGCAGCTGAAGTTGTTCGTGTTCAAGATGAAGGATTTGCGGCATGGTGCAATGAATATCCTGATCGCTTTGTTGCCCTTACATCTGTTGCAATGCAGTTCCCAGATCTTGCTGCAGGACAACTTGACTACGCGGTTAATGAGCTTGGGTTTAAAGGCGCTTCAATGGGTGGTCATGTGAATGGAGACGTGCCCGCAGGTCCGGAATACGATGTGTTTTGGGCTAAAGCCGAAGAATTAGATGTGCCAATTTTTGTTCACCCAAATGGTTCGGATAACATAATACAAGAGGGCGCACTGGATTATGCTGGCGATCTAGGAAATATTATAGGCAACCCTCTTGAAACTACATTTTTTATATCACGGTTGATACTTGATGGAACTTTAGACCGCTTTCCTGGTTTGAAAATATGCGGAGCTCACGGCGGCGGGTACTTGCCATCTTACTTTGGCCGCACGGATGTAGCTTGTGATGCGGCTGGCGGCCCTTCAATCAACGCCCAAGGTGAGTTCATCGGAAATGCTCCTATTCAAGCTGATGATTGCCGCAACCAAAAACCTCCTAGAGAGTACTTAAGGACCCAAATATTCGCTGACTCGATGGTATTTTCTGATGAGGGTCTGAGGCATCTTGTTGCAGAGATGGGGCCTAGTCAGGTTGTTTACGGCACCGATATGCCGCTGGGCTGGCCTGATACGATGGATCTGATTATCAATTCGCCTTATCTCAATAACGCTGAGAAGGAAGCGATTCTTGGTGGCAATCTGATCCGGTTATTACGTATGGATCGGGAAATTTGACTTTTGGATTGATGCGTACGCCACAGCTTCTGGAGATAAATCGGCTGTGCTGAATGTCGAACGAAACATCCTTTGCCCGTACTGCGGAGAAAAAATCAGCATCATTCTCGATGTTTCGGTTCCAGCGCAGAAATATTTTGAGGATTGTTTTGTATGCTGCCGGCCTATCCTGATTCGTTATCAGGCGGAGCTTGGTGAGGTGACAGGACTAGAGGTGTGCACGGAGAACGAGACATGAGTTTACGCAGAAGAAAGATAGTGAACCTTGAGATCCGTGAAGCTACTTCAAACGATATCAATAAAATTGTTACTTATAATTGTTTGATGGCCAAAGAAACAGAAGAGCTCTTGCTTGACCAGCCAGTAGTAGAATCAGGCGTCGAATCAGTGATTAATGACACATCAAAAGGACAATATTGGGTAGCTGAATATAACGATACGGTCATTGGTCAACTTATGGTTACCTATGAGTGGAGTGACTGGCGAAATGGTTTTATGTGGTGGATACAAAGTGCCTATGTCTTAGGTGAATATCGACGCCGTGGAGTATTTTCTGCCTTATATAATCATTTAAAATTGATAGCAAAAGAAAAACCAAGTTGCTGCGGGATTCGCCTTTATGTTGAAAAACACAACAAACACGCTCAAAAAACGTACCTATCCCTTGGCATGACAAGCGCCGGTTATGAAATAATGGAAGTGGATTTTACTAGGGGTTAGTCGTGTTGCCACATCTATTGATTCTTCTGGTTTTGGTCGCTGGACCGGCATCTGGTCAAACGCTACCCCGGACTGCGGACGGTAAGCCAGATTTGCAGGGCATTTGGCGGCCGGTGAATCGTGCCTCCTACGATCTTGAGGATCATGTCGCCCGATATGACATGCCCGCCGGTGTGAGTGTTGTTGATGGTGGAAAAATCCCGTACCAGCCCTGGGCTTCCGAGCAACAGCTAAGAAACTTTGAAAATCGTTCTTCTGAAGACCCTCTGCGGAACTGTTTTTTACCGGGCGTACCACGAATCATGGCGATGGAGTCTCCATTCCACATTTTCCAAACCACAAACCACATCGCAATCACTTTCGAATGGCAACAGGTGTTTAGACTAATTTATACGAATGGATCACCGCCACTTTATGCCGGAATTGAATCGTGGATGGGAAACTCTCGGGGTCACTGGGAAGGAGATGTTCTGGTTGTTGAGGTTATAGATCAGAATGATAAAACATGGTTAGACGCGGCCGGAAATTTCCATAGTGAGGAAATATTTGTTACAGAACGCTACCAACTACTCGATACCGATACCATCGAATATGAGGCAACGATCGATGATCCAAAGGTTTTTACGCGACCCTGGACTATCAAACTGGAGCTGCAACGGCAGACACACATGGACGGTATTCTTGAGTACCAGTGTCAGGCGGAAAAAGAAGAGGCAAACGGTGATTTTGAAAGAGACGAAAACACGTGGTATCCAGCCTCAGTTCCCGTAGATAACGAGCCATTTGATGCAGACGCTAGTGAAGGTCTCCCGCTGCCAACGACACCGGCGGAAATCCCACGACTCTCAGATGGTACCCCGAACATAAGTGGTTTCTTTATGGCTGATGCGGGCGGCGCAAACTATGGCTTAGAAAAACATGACGGGGACACCCTGCTGCCACCCAGCAGAGGACAGGTTGTCGACCCTGTTGATGGGATGCTGCCTTATCAAGTGTGGGCTAGAGCTGAAAGAGTCGATCGTGAGCTACCACATCGAGGATATGACGATCCCACTGCGCACTGTTTTGTAGCAGGCATCCCACGTTCGCACTATGTGCCCGCACCATTTTTTATGATACAACCGCCTGGTTACATATTGATTCTTTATGAGCGTATGTCATGGCGAAGAATTGCGTTAGATGATCATAGTCGTCCACCCGATACAATGCGCTTATGGCAAGGTCACTCCATCGGTCGCTGGGAGGAAGATACACTCGTTGTGGAATCTCAAAATTTCAACGGGAAGTCATGGCTTAACGAAACGGGTGATGTCGTAAGTCACATGCAAGCGGTTGTCGAAACTTTCACGCCGGTAAGCGAAAGCCAAATAATTTACCGGGCAACCGTCTCAGACCCGATTCCATACACGCGCCCATGGACTATTGAAATGCCATTCAATCGAGAAAACCAAGAACTACTCGAAGTTGCATGCCTAGAAGACAATGGAGATCTCCAGCACCTGAAAGACGTCCGAGACGAGTATCGTTCGCGTCAAATTGATGAGGAATAACACATGACTCATTCATTCAAGTTAATAACTGCAATTCTTATTCTTGCTCCCATGAGTTTTTTTAATAATGCGCTTGCGCATCATGCGTTTGCGGCTGAATTTGACAAGGAAAAACCAGTTCGTTTAATAGGTACGGTCACCGAAATGAAGTGGGCTAATCCGCATGCCTGGATCTACGTTGATGTTGAGAATTCGGACGGTGAGGTAGTCAATTGGGCCTTCGAAACCAGAGCCGCCAATAGTTTGATCAGGATCGGTTGGCGTCCTGCCGATCTGCCAGCCGGCACAGTGCTTGAGATTCAGGGTTGGCAGGCCCGTAATGATAGTCCCACCGCAAGTCTTTCTGCTGCGACTCTTCCCGGCGGTCGAAAACTATTTTCCGGCACACCGGATTAACCGACCCAGGCTCAGTTGTCTATTTAGCGCCAGTTAGCCTCCCACTCAGCAACAAGCTCGGTGACAAGCTCTGGATTCTCCATGGCAAGGTCACGCGTCTCGCCCGGATCAACGGCAAGGTTATAAAGCCGCCATGGCATGGTACCCATACCACCCCCGGGAGATGGCTGATCAATGATCTTGTAGTCTCCTCGTATCAGGGCGCCCCCGCTACCCCCTGACCAGCCGGCACTTTTGGTCGGCGTGTGAACTGTTGATGCGTTTCCTGTCAGGTGAGGCCAGGCTGAGCGGCCGGCAATATCGTTAACCTGCCGACCGTTAAAAAGACCCGCCCCCGGATGTTCCGTACCGGCGACTTCCATGAAGGTCGGCAGAATGTCCATCATGGTCATAAAGGCATTACTGACATCACCTGCTGCAACTGCCGCTGGATAATGGACGAATGCGGCCGCACGAAGACCGCCTTCGCTCAGGCTGCTTTTCTGAAATTTGAACGGTGCCGTAGCTGCCTCACCGAATCCTCGTCCATGGTCGATAAATGACCCGGGGCGGCCGAAGTTTTCCAAGCTGTTGTCGGTGCCGTCCGGTGTTTCCGGTCCTCCGCCGGGCACTTTTAGTCGACCAGTATCTACGCCGTGTTCGCCGGAGGACGCACCATGGTCAGCCGTGAAAACAATCACGGTATTGTTGAGTTGTTTGCTCTCTTCTAAATAGTTAATGACCCGACCGATACTCATGTCGAGGTACTCGATCATCCCCGCGTAAATTTCCTGGGCCCGGCTATATCGACGTTGCTCGTCTGGGCTTAGATTGGCCCAGGGTTCGGCCAGCGGTTCAAATCCCTCTAGACTTGCACCAGGTGGTAGGACGCGGGCTGCCGCTGCCTGCTCAAAGCGCCGTTCTCGTAGTTCATCGTAGCCTGCGTCATAGCGGCCCGCGTAGCGGTCGAGCCAATCTTCAGGTAGCTGCAGCGGCCAGTGGGGCGCGGTGTAGGGCATGTAGGCAAACCAGGGAGTGTCTTCCTCGGTTGAGCGCAGGTATCCAAGCATTTTGTCTGTGAAGTACTCAGTCGCGTAGAAGTCATTCGGGAGCTCGGTGAGTTCCACGGTTCGGCCGTCCTCCTCGTACCGGTACGCTGGGACATCAGGGAACAGGGGTTCGGCAAAGTAGCTGGCGGCACCGGCCAGTGCTGTGAAGTAGCGGTCAAATCCACGTGCCCCCGGTGTGTAGCCCTCGATTTCCCCCAGGTCCCATTTGCCAGCTGCGTAGGTCGCGTAGCCCGCATCCTGCAGCAATTCCGGAATCGTCGCATAGTTCAGGCTGAGCACACCGTTGCGAAACGCCCCGGGCATAGGGTGATTAGCAGCTGAAGTGCCTGCGCTGGACATCAGCATCAGCCGCATGTCTCGGCAGGCAGGAGCCGCATGAAGGTTGTTGAGGCGCAGCCCCCCATAAGCAAGCTTATCCAGATTGGGTGTGGAGATTTCACTGCCAAATACGCCTATATCGGTGAATCCAATATCATCTGCCACGATAAATAGAATATTGGGACGGCGTGTGTCCGTAGGTGCTGCCTGGCTCGATAGGTCCTGGCCTGTTTCTGAATCATCCGGCGAGCATCCGGAAATTCCAATAAAAAGCATGGTTGCAATCAGGCCGGCGTTATTTTTCATGGTGATGCCTTTAACGTTTTTGGTATTTTTACAAGAATGGCTAATACTATTTTATCTATACTTGTCCGCATGAGTATATTGTCCCGCAAAAAAGAAAAAAACCGATCGAGTCGGTGGCGTGCCTCGTTGTTTTATCTACTGGTCACCGTTTGGTCGGTTTCTCCGGTTATCTCCAGCGAGGAGGTGCCGCGCCAGTTCAGAGTCTGGGTGTTCGGCGATGCCCATGTCGGAACCGACATTGGGCAGGGCCGGGAGAGCCTGGCAGAGGCGATCCGGCAATCTGAGTCAGGTGGTGAGCTTGGCGGGCCCCCATTTGACTGGGACATTGCAATCGCGGTGGGAGATTTCGCGGGTGGTTTTGGTGTTCCGACCGACGAGGAGGGGGAAGAGCTGGTCCGGCAGTTCGGTGTGATGCAGCACCACCGCCGGGAGGATGTGTACAGTCTGGCCGGGAATCACGATGCAACACTGCATACGGAGCCAACCCAGTGGTGGTTCAGGAGGTGGGTCGACCCGCTCGGCGAGAATCCGCTATTTTCCGGTGTGGACCCTGAGAAGAGAAAATATAAACCGCGGGGCACCTGGGAGCGTTACTCATTCCGGGTTGGCAATTTATTGTTTCTGATCATGTCGGACCGGAATGATCTTCCGCCCCCGATTGGGCGTGGAAGAATCGACGCAGGGAACGCAGTCGGCGGGTATCCGGCCGGTGCGGTGACCGGGGACACATTCAGCTGGTGGAGGCAGACGGTGGAGAGTAATCCGGATGCAGTGATCATCTCTGCCCACCATCATATGCTCAAGGAAACCACCACCGCATCGGGTGAATGGGAGGGATTCACCCGGCAGAGTGATGATACCTGGAGGCCGCTCTACCACGGCTACCATGCCACGGGCGCTCCTCAGGGTGCCTCCTATCTTTACTTTGTCGATGGAAAGCCGGACGCGCAGTCCTTCGAGCAGTACCTTGCCGATTCGCCCCAGGCTATTGATGTTTGGCTCGGTGGCCACACCCATCTGAATCCGGTCCGCAGGACCGGCGACCGCCGCTACCTGGAACGTAAATGGGGGGTCACGTTCATCAATGCGGCAGCCCTGAGTCGTCATCACAACCCCTTGACGGTACCACCCAGTAGCCGACTCCTGACCTTCACCGATGGATCGGACCAGCTGCGTGTACAGTTTTACTTGCATACGAGGGATCTTTACTACCAGGGTTGGTATGCAGACGAGGAAATCACGGTGACACTGAGCAAACCATTCCGGATGGCTACAGGGGATTCTGATGAAGTGGACAACTAGCATTTTTTTTCTCTGGCTGACCGCAACTGCAAACGGGCAACAGCTTAACGGTGGCGGTGAGGAGGTAGGCGCGCCGGATCAGATAAATCTTTTGTTTATTCTGGCCGATAACCAACCAGCTTCGCTCCTGGGTGTCTACGGCAACCCGGATATTCGCACGCCGAACATAGACCAGCTGGCTGCAGAGGGAACCCGATTTACGAGCGCCTTTGCAGTGAACGGTATGTGCTCGCCGACCCGCGCGACCCTGATGACCGGCCTGATGCCCTCACAGCATGGAGTGCACAACTGGCTCGACGATGCCAAGCTGCGGGAATGGCCACAGGATTGGTCCGCGGTCAGGGAATTCCGCACCCTGCCGCTGACGTTAGGCAACCGGGGCTACCAAACGGCACTCATCGGTAAGTGGCACCTCGGTCAACCCTGGCAGGCCTCAATCGGTTACCAACACTGGCTCACGTTCAGCTACGGGCACACACTCGATTTTTGGGATAACACGATCATTGACAATGAACAGACCTACCCGGTCAACGATCAGCACATCGTTGATTTCTTTGCAGATCAGGCCGTCGAATACCTACGGAATGTTAAATCCGAACAGCCCTTTTATTTGCAGCTCAATCTCGATGGGCCCTATCTCAATCCGCCCACTAACACCGGGCCTGCCCGGAACCGGCACTATGAAAGTTATCTGGGGAGCGATTTCGAATCGTTCCCGAGAGTTCCGGTGAACCCCAATCTGATCGAGCAGCTTCTGGATCCGGAGTTGCCTGAATTCCTGAGGGGCATGAAGTTGCAGTCTATTCTTCATCACAATGATCCGGAGTCTATGGCCAACGTCGCCTCCCAGAACACGATTGTTGATGATGCGGTCGGCCGGGTAATGGCGGCGCTCCGTGAGGCTGGTCTGGATCAAAATACGCTGGTCATCTATTCCGCCGATCAAGGTAATTTCTATGGCCAGCATGGCCTCTGGCACCATACCACGGCTACGTCGCCCAGCAATCTCTACGAGGCCGCTTTGAATATTCCGCTAATTGTGCGCCACCTCGGATCGACGCCTGCAGGCGAGACGCGTGATGTTTTGATAGGCCAGTACGATTTGCCAGCGACCATTCTAGACTACCTGGGGTTCGGTGAAGTGGAGTTCGAGGGAAGTCCCGGACGCAGCTTTGTGGGCGTCTTGTCCGGTACCTCGACGGACTGGTTGGATGAGGTGTACTACGAGCAGGAAGAAACGAGGGGAGTACGAACACGCGATTATGCCTATTGGAAACGGATTGACGGGGTTGGGGGAAGGGAGCTCTACGATATGCAGAGGGATCTGGGCCAGCACAAAAACCTGATCGGCGACCCTCAGTATCGAGAAGTGGTCGCGAGGTTGGATGAAAGACTCACTATTTTCTTTGGACGCTATTCAACACCCAAGTACGATCTTTGGGCTGGCGGGACAGCTAAAGGGTCTGTCTCTCGCCCGGGAAGGTTCCAGGATCTCTACGGTGAAGATTGGCAGACCGTTAGTGAGTCACTGCCGCCTTTTGAGGAACACTAGTTTAAGACTCGATAGCCCCTGCCCCTCAGGCAGCGCTTCACTATCTGTTCTTTTTCCTGGACCGCTCTAATGCCCGACTTCGCACCACCGGCAATAGCCCCGGTTTCGGTGGCGTCTCTTCTCCCCCGCGAACCATCAGTGACCGCTTCTAAAACTGCTCCTATGGCTGCTCCGGCTGCGGCGCCCTTGACGATGCTTTTCCCAGTTGATATCTCGTTCACAAAGGCGCTGCATTCTTCCAGATCCGATTCGTATTGGGACATGTCTGTCCCTTTCGTATCTACAATCGGTTTTGAGTTTACCGCATCAAAAATAGAACCTGATTGAGTGGCAACGCATCCTGAGACACACCAAAGGCACAGTAAGGCAACGTAATATTTCACAGTACTCCCGACTCGTTCACCGGCACGGCTAGGTTAACAAATGGCTTTGCAAAAAAACGGTTTCTCATCGTCCGTCTCGGGATTGATCAAAAAAATCCACCCCTCAGGGGAAATCGAGTGAACCGATCATAAGGCAAGGGGCGGACCAACAGCGAAGCAACATCGTCATAGCATCTGATGAAACCCATTCCAATTATTCATACCTACTAGATACCTGGAAGAAAAAAAAGGTTGCAACTGAACAGAAACTGCCGAAGTATTTTTGGTTTCCAGTACCACTAAATTTTTTTTGTTCGCTTAGCTGCCCGGGCTTTACACTCCATCGCTTTTTTTGTCTACCACTATGATCAGCCTATCGGTTCAGGTGGTAATTGATCCTGCGCTATGTAAGCTATCGATGGACAACACATAAAATAAGAAAAAACGGAATATTCGTGGAGGCTTCGATGTATCGCACAAAAACCAGATCTCACTTAAGGAATGGAAGCATGGGTTTGCTGGTGCTTGGTTTGTTCATGCTGTCAGCTTGCGACCAAACCCCTGAAGAGGCGACAACAGTTGTTGTATACGACGGGGCCAGGCTTATCGTTGGAAACGGTTCGGTCATCGAAAATGCTACGTTCACAGTTAATGACGGGCGTGTCGTGTCGGCCGGCCCATCCGGCGAGGTCTCTATACCGACCGGAGCTGAGCGTGTGAATTTAGCCGGTATGACAGTAATTCCGGCGATCGTGGATGCACACACGCACATGAGCACAACCCGTGACGCACTCATTGATGACCTGCAGCGTCGGGCCTACTTCGGCGTTGGTGCCGCGGTGAGCATGGGGTCCGATGGCCTGGACGCGCCGCTGGAGTTGCGTGAGGAGATGATCCCAGATGCAGCCCGGTTCCGTTCCGCCGGCCAGGGCATCACTAGCCCCGAACCGGGGCGCAGGGTGGTGCACTGGGTCACGAGCGAATCCGAAGCCCGGCAAGCAGTGAGGGACGAGGCGGCCCGCCGTGTTGACCTGATTAAGATCTGGGTGGACGATCGGGACGGGCAGTACGAGCAGCTGACCCCTGCAATCTATGGAGCTGCTATCGATGAGGCGCACCAGTACGATCTGAGGGTCGCGGCCCACATTTTTGACCTTGAGGACGGCAAGGGCCTGCTGCATGCCGGCATCGATATTTTTGCTCACGGTGTGCGTGACCGAGATATTGATGATGAATTCGTCGGACTCGTGAATGCGCGTCCGGACTTGCTGTTGATCCCGAACTTACCGGAACGTGGGGTGAGAGCCGACTTGGGTTGGTTGGCGGGAGCGATCCCAGAAGAGATTTTTGAAGTGCTACAGGAGAGTAATACCGATCAACCGGAAGCCCAGGCCGCTTTCGGTATTCAGGCCCGCAATTTGGACAGACTTAATGGGGAGGGGATGAGGATCGCGTTTGGCACTGACGGCAACATTCCCTGGGAGGCCCATGTCGAGATGGAGGATATGGTTTTAGCCGGAATGACGCCCGGCCAGGTACTGGTTGCCGCGACCCGTAACTCTGCAGAGATATTGGGTTTGGCTGACATGGGGACTATTGAAGCAGGTAAAAGTGCGGACTTCGTTGTGCTTGAGGCAAACCCGCTTGACGATATCAAGAACACGCGCAGGATCCGGTCGGTTTACCTGCGTGGCGAAGAAGTGAATCGTGCCGAGATCAGGTCGCGCTGGGATTAAACAAAAAGGGCCCGCCCTATGAAAAAAGGCCGCCTGTTTTGAACGCGGCTTGGCTAGGGACCCTGGAAGGGGGGTATCCTGATCTGTCTGTAACCACCTGTTACTGCTATAGTACCGTTACTATATGTCATGGCTTTTTGCTAGGTGGTGGCAGTTGGGCGGTTTTGTAAAGGGCAAATTGCTAGCGATTTCTTTGTTTACTCTCGGGTTGGCACTGCCGGTGTGGGCCCATCATTCCCATTCCAACATTGATCGAGAGGATATCCGGGTCCATTCGGGTATCGTGAGTGAGTACAACTGGTCGATGCCGCACGTGTTTCTTAGGATCATGGCTCCCAACCAAGACGGCCAAGTTGTTGAATACACCATAGAGTTCTTGCACCCGCCTGGGATGGTAGAGCGGGGATGGTCACCCGAAACTTTTCAAGTTGGTGAGAGAATCACTTGGGAAGGGGCGAGTGACAGAAACCCCAAGCGGTATTTCACGAGCATGTCGTGGGCCGAGAGAGCGGATGGTACCCGTGTTGATTACGGTTTTGGGGGGGAAAGGAAAGCGGCCGTCTTGCCGTCTAAAGACTTTACCGGTTTGTGGAAGCGTTCTAGAAGCTTTGGGTCAACTTATGCTCCACCACCAGGATTGCCGTTGACGGAGGTCGGGCAGGCCTTATTTGACAATTTTAATCCAAGGACGAATCCACAGGTTGATTGTATGGAGCCGGGTCCGCCCAGATTCACAATTCTTCCTTACCCCATTCAGATTACTCGACCAGATGAAAAGACGGTTGTTTTAAAGGGTGAGCTGAGGCATGAGCCTCGTGTGGTGCATCTCGATATGGACTATCCGGTCGGCCCGCCATCACATCTCGGACATTCCGTAGGATGGTTTGAGGGTAAGGAACTTATAGTTGAGACTACAAATTTCACGCAGGACCGATGGGGAACGCATGCCGGAATCGATTCCAGCGATCAAAAGCATTTGATCGAAAGGTATTCCATGAACGAGGATGGACTGATGTTGAAGGTATTAATGACCGTTACTGATCCCATTTATCTGGCCCAACCTATAGAAATCGACTACTCCATGGATAAGCAGCCCGATAGGCAGCTTGTCACTGCACCCTGTTCCCTTGAGGGGGCGCGTTTATTCCTCACTGGTTATAAGGATGAATGAGTCGAATTGTCTGACATAGAGTTTTGAGTGGTAGTTAGGGAGGTTTTTTTATGAGGTTCTTTGTCGCGATATTTTTATTTTTAATGATGCCTCTTGCTATTCAGGCTCATCACAACACGCAGACGGAATTCGGCTGGTTTGATGAGGAAACTAAATACGCCGAGGGGGAGATTAAACGGATCAGGTGGGGCAATCCCCACGTTATGGTTGACGTTGAAATTACTAGTTCGGAGGGTGATTTCACCGCGGGTGAAAGCTGGCGACTAATCAGTCATCCGGTTGCGATCATGACAGCCCATGGCTTTGATGGTTCTGAGTTTGCGGTTGGGGATAGCTTAAAATTTCACGGACACGCACATCTTAGGGACCACCCACTCCTCTGGCTTCGGGCTGTTCAGGTTAACGATGGTCCAATGCGATCATCGATGCGATTCAACGATATGATCGACATCGCGAACGGCGTATTTGAGGCAAAGAATATGTTGCCAGCTGCCAATACGAGCGGGTCACCCCCCGGCCGTGCGGGTGCCGAGAATGTTGAAAAGCTAAGAGCAATGGGTCTGATTGACGATGATGGCCTGATGATCTGGCCCCCACCATAAAGAGAAGGCCTAGCCTGCACTAGTGACTTAATTCACTAGCGGCCGTATTTCCACGGTGGGGTTTTTTAGTCGCAGGGGGGTAATGAATGCGAGCGGGGATCGGGTGACTAGGTCTTGATAACGCTTTTCTTTGATCCAAACAAAGTTTCAGGATGCGCATCCGGACAAAACGTCAGTCTTCTTTTTTTAATCTTCTGTTTTCTTTTTACTTTTCCTTTTTGCAAGCTTCCGAAAAAAAACAACTTGCTTGCGCCAGCGCGAAACCTCCTCTGCTGGAAGGCCTCCCGAGTAAGTGCCTGGACCCTTCAAAGACTTGGTGATCAGGCTACAGGCGTTAATTTTAACCTCGTCATCGATGTTTAAGTGCCCGATGATTCCAACACTACCCCCGATTACGCAGCACTTGCCAATTTTCGTACTACCCGCCACGCCTGTTAAGCCAGCAATAACAGTATGTTCACCAACTTGGACGTTGTGTGCGATCTGGATTTGATTATCTAGTTTGACTCCATTTTCGATGATAGTGTCATCGATAGTTCCACGGTCAATAGTAGTGTTAGCGCCTATTTCCACGTCATCACCGATAATTACATTTCCAATTTGTGGCACTTTGATCCATCGACCGTTATCCAGCGCGAAGCCAAAACCATCTGAGCCCAGCACGGCGCCTGGATGGATTAGGGCACGTTTTCCAATGACCACGTTATCGAGCACGGTCACGTGACCGACCAGGCGACTGCCCTTTCCAATTCTTACATTTGTTCCGATTAGACAACCCGGCCCAATGACAACACCATCTCCCAGATGACTGCCTTCCCCAACTACCACGTTCGCTTCAATTTGGCAGGATTTTGGGATTTCTGAACCTTCAACTACCACAGCAGTGGTGTGCACACCAGGTTGTGGAGCATTCTGAGGGCAGAGGAAATCAGCGATGCGCGCATAGGCTGCATAAGCATTTTCACTAACGAGAGTAGGTACGGGGCAGCGAGCAGCCTCGTCTGAGCTGATGACTACGGCCCCTGCACGTGTACTCGAGAGCTGCTTGCGGTAGAGGGGATTTGCCAAAAAACTGATGGCATTGGGGGTTCCGTTTTCAAGTGTCCCAACCGTGTTCACGAGAATATCCGAGCTACCATTTAGCAGGCAGCCAAATCGGTCTGCTATATCAGCAAGTGTGTATGACTGATGTTGAGAGCGCATGGTCATGGCTTGTGTGGTTTATCTCCCGCTTAACATACGCGAGCCAGTGGTGGCTTTTCTTCGTCTCGAAAAATCATCAGGCGCTCGGGTGCGAACCAAGAATAACGTTCAGCATACCGGATTGTTTCCCCGACGAGCAGCAAAGCAGGGGGGCTAATCTCAAATTTTTTGGTTGCTTTTGCTAAAGTCTTCAGCACGGTCGCGATTACCCGCTGCTCAGTAGTTGTTCCACGTTCTACAATGACCACAGGAGTATTAGGATCATGTCCATTATCAATCAACTGTTTTTCAACGTCGGTGTATTTCGCTACACCCATATAAAGCGCTAGAGTTTGACCCGGCTTAAATTCGCTTAGATCGACTACCCCGTCTTGGGTTTGACCCGTCGTTAAAATGACAGAATGAGCCATGTCTCTGTGAGTAAGAGGAATTCCTGCATAGGCTGCGCATCCTTCTACAGCTGATACACCGGGGACGATTTGAAAGGGTAGCCCAGCTTCCGCCAAAGCCTCAAGTTCTTCACCCGCGCGGCCAAAGACCATAGGGTCTCCCCCCTTAAGTCGGCATACACGTTTTCCTTCTTTTACCAGTTGAACCATAAGCCGATTAATCTGTTTCTGGGTTATTGAGGGTTGTCCTGGCGTTTTACCAACCGAGATAAGTTCTGCGTCACGACGCGCGTACGCCAATACTTCTGTGCTAATAAGTCTGTCGTATAACACGACTTCGGCTTGACTCAAAAGTTGTCGGCCACGTAGCGTGATAAGGTCTGGACTACCTGGACCAGCGCCTACGATGTACGCCTGACCGGCGTGACTGTCAGTTTCCCCTTTCCATTGTTTGAGCGCGGCATCCAGAGTATTGGTACAGTCCTGTCCAGCAAAAATTTGCTCCGGTATAGGGCCAGCAATCATGTGTTCCCAGAACCGACGCCGCTGTTCGGTGCCTTCAATAGCCCTGCGTACTGGACCACGCCAGCGTCCCACGAGTCGACCAAGCGCCCCCAGACGGGCCGGGAGCACAGATTCAATTATTCCTTTGACCCACCGGCTTATCACTGGTGACTGCCCGTTACTGCCAATCGCGACCGTGATCGGATCGCGATCAACGATAGCCGGCATGATGAAAGAGCAAAGCGCTGGGTCATCCACAACGTTGCAAAGTCGCCTTTCAGCCTCAGCTGCTTCTGCAACCTCCTTGTTTGCCGATCGGTTATCGGTGGCAGCGATTACCAGCCAATTTTCAGCCAGGTCCGCACGGGAAAAGGGCCCAACTTCATATTTGATTTTCCCTTTACCACGGAGCTCTTTGAGCCTTTCGGTCATCTCTTTGCTTAATACAGTAACTCTGGCACCAGCGAGCAGTAGCTGGGCAACTTTTCGCTCGGCTACGCTGCCCCCTCCCACTACAAGGCAGGACCGGCCCTTTAACTGAGCAAAAATTGGCAGATATTCCATGAAACTTTACCTCACCGCTGTTAAGGCACGATAACTCGCTCAGCCATAGGGCCACAATAATATGTTTTTCTTGCCTTATACCAGAAAGATATTAGTGTACCAAGCCTGATCAGGCGGGGATCCTTGGTTGACAGCCCTTCTAACCAATGGTTATATGGAATTACTGGCCGCCAGCCTCTCTTGTCGAGGAGCGGCTTTTTTATAGAAAACGATGACATAGCAAGTACTTACCCTAATCTTATCTCAAACCATGACCCTGAAGCAGCTAAAGTATCTCATCAGCATCGTGGACAATGGATTGAACATTACGTCTGCGGCAGAGCGGCTTTATACCAGCCAGCCAGGTATAAGCAAGCAACTTAAGCAACTAGAGGCAGAGTTGGGTGTGCAGCTTTTTACCCGGAAAGGTAAGAGCCTTTCTGCGATCACCCCTGCGGGCCAAGAAGTTGTAGCCCGGGCTCGTAAGATTTTGCGGGAAGCAGAAAATATTTCCAGTCTTGCAAGCGACCTCACAGGAGAGCAAGAAGGTATGCTCTCTATTGCGACTACCCACACACAGGCACGCTATGTCCTACCCGAGGTAATTAAGCAGTTTCGGGATCGTTATCCTCAGGTTGATTTGGAGCTTCATCAAGGCACATCGGAGCAAATTGCTGAGCTAGTAACTGCCAACCAAGTTGATTTCGCTATAGCAACCGGGTCGCGTAAAATATTTTCAGGTCTGACACTTCTACCGATCTATCACTGGCACCGAATTGTATTGGTACCGAAAGGACACAAGCTCACCGGGGAGAAAAAACCGTTGGACCTGGAGTCCCTCGCTCAACATCCGCTAGTGACCTATGTTTTCAGTCTCACCGGTGAATCTTCTTTTAAAAAAGCTTTCCGAGACAAAAAGCTCGAGCCACGTGTAGTGTTTACTGCAAGAGATGCGGACATTATCAAAACCTATGTACGGATGGGTATGGGAGTTGGCGTTATTGCCTCTATGGCGTACGAATGCAAAGATGAGGAAGACCTAAAAGCTATTGATGCCAAGGGACTTTTCCCAGAAGTTACCACCTGGCTCGGTTTTCCCAGGGACAGGGTACTTCGCGCTTACATGGCCGATTTTATTCACCTATTCGCTCCCCACTACTCTCTGCACATGATTCGTGATGCCGCTGGATTTGAAACTCAAAAAGAAGTGGACGAGCTTTTAAAGGGCGTTCCGTTACCTGTTCGCGGTGGTTGCGAGGACGGTGCTGATTTTGCTGTAAATGCAATTGTTCGCCCGAGTTAATATTTCAGAGTGGCTGCCGATCGCTTTTCACTAACCGGCAAAACCGCCCTTATCACTGGGGCTTCAAGCGGTATTGGTGCTTGTCTTGCAAGAGGCCTTGCCTCTGCGGGTGCTGCTTTAGTTCTTACGGCACGGCGTGCCGAGAAATTAGAATCTTTGGCTCAGGAACTTGAAGACACTGGTGCCAAAGCCATTGGTATTCCGATGGATGTGACAAACTCTGATAGTGTTCGAAAGGGTTTTGATCAAGCTGAAGCGACTCTTGGCGTGTGCGATGTCATTATCAATAATGCAGGTATTGCAGAGCCTAAAAGTTTTTTGAAAACTACCAGTGAATCCCGCGATCAGCATATGGCTACCAATTATCTGGGGGCTTGGGATGTAGCTCAACAGGCAGCAAGCCGCATGGTTAAGGCACATCGTTCGGGGAGCATTATCAATATTGCATCGGTTCTAGGCTTGCGGGCCGCCTTTGGTTATTCGAGTTATAGTGTTTCTAAAGCTGCCGTAATTCAGCTCACCAGATCGTTGGCGGTCGAGCTCGTCCACAATGGGATTCGTGTGAACGCGATTGCACCAGGTTGGTTTGAAACAGAGATAAACGCAGAGTTTCTTTCAACACCCGCTGCCAAAACTTACCTACAGCAGATTCCGGCTCAACGCATCGGTGAGCTTGAAGAGCTCGTTGGTCCGGTATTGTTACTTGCCAGTGACGCTAGTTCCTACATTAACGGCGCAGTTTTGACTGTCGATGGAGGTATCTCCGCAACTGCCTAGATTACGTTTTAGGCATTTATAATCTCGAGCGCAACTCTCTCACCAGACTCCATTGCGCCCTCCATTCCCCGGTTAGCTATTGCTAAATGCTCACCACAGAAATGAATCAGTCCATGGGGCTTACTCATAATTGGAGCCAGATGGGTGATTTGACCCGGCTTGAAATATGCCCAAGCGCCTTGGGCAAAAGGATCTGTGCCCCACGAATTTATTCCCAGTAACTCCAATTGTCCTTTCGATGCCGGCCTAATGGTCTCGATTGATTGAAGAGCCAAGCGCCCAGCTTCTTTAGGCGATAGGGTATCCAGTTTTTCAGCTTTAAGTCCCATTACCCAGGCCGTTAAGCCTGTTACCTCTGTTGGGTCTTCACCACTTCGGACCGCCGATACCATACCAGCGGGTCCATCGGTAAACATGCTGGGAGCAAAGCCATCCTTTTCCCAGAATTTGGATGTGTGAGCGAAATAGAGTTGAGTGAGGGCTTGTGACTCGATACTTTGCAAGGCCCTTGCCTGAAGTCCTGAGAGAGGCGGATCCAATTTTATGTTACGCAACACACCTAAGGGAAGTGAACACACTACCCGGTGTGTGGCATATACTGAACCATCACTACATCTTACTTTGCATCCACCAGAAGCGCTTTCTACTCCGATTACCTCTTTATTACAATGGATGTCCTGTCGCAATGCGTTGGCCATCGCTTCTGGAATCCTCTGCATTCCTTCTTGAGCGGTATAACCCATGGAGCCTGACGGTGCGAAGGGTCTTTGTGTGACTGAAAAGGCAGCCTTAAAAAATAACAGCAACGCCGAGACATCGTGAGCATTTTTTCCATAACTCACGTTAATTCCATATCCTAGCGCAATAGCTGATTCACTTAAGCCAAGACGTTTCAGCCACTCATGTACAGAGATGTCGTATTCAGAAAAATTCGGACCAAGCCAATCGGCTGGGGTTGAAAGAGGATTCTCTCTCTCCGCCACCACGCGGTGATAATTCCAGGGAAAAAGGTTTTTGTCATTCGTTGGGAAAGAATTACTCGGGTGATCAGGCCATTCGGACTGGCGAATTATTTCTCTATTTAGCACCAGTTCTTGTTCCCGAAAAAATTTTAACATTGGCGTTACATCTACCAGCTTCACGTCATATCGTTTTGCTGCATCGATGATACGTCGATAACCTGCACCTATATATGTCCCGCCCACCTCTTGTTTCCCCCCATGTTGTCTCATGGAATGAACGCGTCCGCCCACTCGGTTTTGGGCCTCCAGCGTACAAACTTTTAGTCCCGCGGCTTCGAGTTTCAGTGCAGCATTAATTCCGGCTAGGCCCGCCCCAATGACGACGACTTCGCTGCGATGGACCTTGGTTACGGCTTGTGTCATACGG
>CAJWKT010000045.1 GCA_913041665.1 uncultured Gammaproteobacteria bacterium
CTGAGGAGGGTTGGATAACTAATGCCGCAGGGTTCAGGTTTCATAATTGGTATGGGTTTGGTGGTCTCAATATGTCAGCCGCGATCGAATTATCAAAAATCCACACGGCTGGCCAGTTTGGGTTATTTTTGGAATCAGCCTGGATAGGCTGGCAATCTCTATCAGAAAAAATACCAGACAACAGTTCAGTTGGCTATATGAAGCAGTTAAGTGTATCGGGCTCCACAGTCAATAATGTGTCTATTATTGAAGCTGTCCAACTCAAGGTATCCGCAAACCATTCTTCGAGCGGCGACTTGGGTTTTGAGCTGGTATCTCCAAGTGGAACCAGAAGCATCCTATTGAATGTCACGAATGGTTTTTCAGAAACTGATAACCTCAATAATGTGGTTCTTCTGAGTAATGCGTTTTATGGGGAATCTCCATACGGGGAGTGGTCGATCAAGGTGGTCGATGGAGGTGAGGGGGTTTCTGGAACGCTGACATCCGCACACTTAAAGTTTTTTGGGCGACCCTCAAATTAAAATGAAAATTAGTAATTCAATTTTTGTTGCTTTATTCAGTGTTATTGTGTGGGAGATTTTATACTTTCAGCCAGCTAATACCCAGGAAAGCTCAGAAGCGTCTATAGACTTTTCTCTGAGGGAGCAGGCAACGGGAACGGTATTTCAAGCAGGAGAAGAAGGGTATCAGGTCATTCCCCGCGCCTATGCTGTGTTGGAGGGGGTAAACAATAACCTGGCATCTACTGCTTTAGATAGCGAAGCCAATCGCTTATATGGTAACTATGGCCCCTATCAAATTTTTGTCATTTTAGATGCAGGTATCGCGGCTTCAGCTGAGAGTGTACTTTGGGCTGGTATTGAGGAGCGTTACCAGGTAGCACTGAATATTAACTACGACCAGCCAGTTATTATGACCGGGCAGATTGTGGCCCACATGCTGGATCCCAGTGCCTCCCGTGCGATTGCAGATGCGTATGGTTTGACCATTGAGGCAGAGTTTCGAGATATTAGCCGTGTGTTTTTCGGAACCCAGTCGGGCCAGAATGTCATTGAGTTGACAGAACTTCTGAATGCCGATATTGCAGTGGGATTAGCAGAGATAGATATTATTGAAGAGTTTTATGAACCGTTTTAGGTAGGTCTGTATACTGCATATGTATACTTAAAGTCGGAGCTTTGAAGGCTTCGATTCCAACAAGAAAAAAAAGAGGCTTCCATGATCACTCGCCTTACCTATCTTTTGTTTCTAGCCAGCGGCGTTGTTTTTGCTCAAAACGAGACCGATATGATTTTGAGCTCCGCAATCAGTGATGTGGAGGAAAAAGTCATCGCGTGGCGTAGGCATATTCATGAACATCCGGAGCTCTCGAACAGAGAGTTTGAAACAGCCAGCTTAGTAGCTGCCCATCTTGAGGGTTTGGGATTTGATGAGGTTGAAACTGGTATCGCTCACACTGGGGTTGTGGGTACGCTAAGGGGCGGACAGCCGGGCCCTACTGTCGCGTTAAGGGCGGACATGGATGCGCTTCCGGTCAAGGAAATGGTTGATTTACCGTTTGCATCAAAGGTTATAGCTGAATACAACGGACAGGAAGTTCCTGTTATGCATGCGTGTGGTCACGACAACCACGTCGCTATCCTCATGGGGGTTGCCGAGGTTCTCGCAGGAATGCGTGAAGATATCCATGGCACGGTTAAATTTATTTTTCAGCCCGCGGAAGAAGGTGCTCCGGTCGGTGAGGAGGGTGGTGCAAAACTCATGATTGACGAAGGGGTATTAGGTGGGAATGACCAACCGGAAGCAATCTTCGGTCTTCATGTTTGGCCAACGGAATCCGGTACACTCGGTTATCGTCCTGGTAGCACAATGGCAGCCGCTGATTGGCTCAAGGTTATAGTGGAGGGCCGGCAAACCCATGGCTCAAGTCCTTGGTTGGGGGTGGATCCTATTATTGTCGCCGGTCAAATTATGACCGCCCTTCAAATGATTCCAAGCCGTCAACTGGACGTCACGTCTGCACCCGCTGTGATTTCTATTGGTTCTATTCACGGCGGTGTCCGTGGCAACATCATTCCAGATCGCGTGGAACTGATGGGAACCATAAGAACATTTGACCGGGCCATGCGGGAAGATTTGTTGGAACGGATTCGCAGAACTGCTGAGAGCATTGCAGCAAGTGCGGGAGCGAAAGCGATAGTTACCATTGACAGTTATTCGCCGGTTACCAGAAATGATCCGGACCTTACTAATAAAATGTTGCCAACGTTGGAGTGGGCCGCAGGACCTGGGAAAGTACAGGAGATTCCATTAATCATGGGCGCGGAGGATTTCTCTTATTTTCAGGAGCAGATTCCCGGGTTTTATTTTTTTCTGGGGGTAAATGCTGACGGGGTTGCGCAAGGCGATGCCGCGTCAAATCATTCGCCTTATTTCTTTGCGAATGAGGATAGCCTTGTGGTGGGTGTTCGTGCCATGGCGGGTTTAGCTCTAGATTATTTGCGAAAAAGGTAAATAGAGTTCTTAGGTGTCATAAAATATTTATTATTATCAATAATTTAATATTTAAAGTTAACTTTTATTCTACTAAAACCTGAATGTGTAATTTATCTTGGCCGTCAGTTCCGATACAGAGGAATGGAAGTCATTGTCCCTATCTAGGTCCTGGAGGTTGTGATTAAGGACCAGATAGAGGTTTTGGCCTGCCTTGGGTGTCCAGTGAAGACGGCTGTTAATTCCAATAGTTTCCGAGACGTTGTCGTATTGCAGTAAGTTCGCCCAGGACAGTTTTGTCGAGAATATCGCTTCTAGCCTGAGACTCGCCACCCGTGTGATAAATTTCCCGTTCGGTATGTCAAAATCGTTCGCGTTGTAACTGAAGGTACTGCGAAAGTGTTGGGATGGCCGCCATGTGATAGAGCTACGGATACCACGTCGGTAGCCACCATAAAAAGGTCCTGCGAAATAAGCAAGCTGACCGCTGAGAGTACGATGACCCGAGGCCTGTAGGGTCAGCATATAAGGTCGGTTATTGTAATGACCTGGCGGTACAAATATATTTTTTGAAATTTCAAAAGGCTTCAAAAGAATTTCTTTTTGGTTCCGTTGTCGCAGGATGATTTTGTCTCTGGTGCGGCTCTCAATTTCAATTAGGCGCCAAACGAGGGTTTCCGTATCCAGGGTTCCCGCGAGCCGAGTGATTCTGTGTGCGTCTAGTCCGCTGTAGATTGTCTGCATCCGGGTCCCGCTAGGCCGGTGCGTATAGCCAAGTTGAAGTACTTCACTCCGGATTCCAGATCGGATCAGGAAGCCAAGCGCAGGCTTGAAGTTTTTCTCAAGTTCTTTTAGTCCAATATCCCAGCGAAAGCCATTCCGGTTAGGCATTCCTACCCCGACCCCGAAAGCACTATCGTTTCCGCGGACTCCACTGGTTTCAGATTTCTGGTACCAGGCCTCGGCTTCTAATGTTTGACCATTTTTAAGTCTGGTATTTTGATAACGGAAATCAGTTCCCATGACCGTGTTATCCGTGCCGTATTTTGGGTCGCCACTAGTTACCATAACCCCGGCACTGGACTCAGACAGTACATTAGCGGCTACCCGACCAACAAAAAGGTCTGTGTTTTCAATGTCGTTGAACCCTTCCTGCTGAATCGAGAGAAGTCCCAGATTCCATCGTCCCACCCGGCCTGTTAGTTTACCCCCATAGTCAAGATCTACTGGCTTCCCAGAGGGACTTAATCCGATTTGGCGGGAAAAAAACGGCCGGCCGTTTTCTGCTTCAGGCCGTGTAACTGCAACATTATTTTCACCGAAGCTGGGATTCTCAATACGGCCGAATTCAAAAATATCGAGATCCTGAAGAAAGAAGGTTCTTTTTTCAGGAAAAAAAAGCGGAAAACGTGTCAGGTTGACTTGCCGGTCATCTACCTCCGTTGCTGAGAAATCCGTGTTGAAGGTGAGAGAGCCGTTTAACGCTGGCGTGAACTTGTAAAATATATCCAGCGACGGATCGAATTCAGAGTTGGCACTGGATACGCGGTAGGATTTATTTTTTGTCAGGCTGGCAGAGGGGACTAGGTCCAGTCCTACCCCTTGCTGAAGGCCTGAGAACCCGACGGCCAAACCTGAAATACTGGGGCTAGCACCCCGATTCCTGGATACCCAAGCGATACGGTCATTGCGGCTCTGCGTAGTGCGAAAAAAATTAATTCTCCAGGTATCACTGGCGGGATTAAAAGAGAGGGTCTTGAAAGGAATCTCCATTTCAAAAGTCCAACCGTCCTCGTGCCTAGTAGTTGCTACCTCAAAAACACCATCCCAATCAAGCTGCAACTGGCTCGCATTTTGGTATAGGCCACTAATTCGTACACCATTAGGGTTTGTGGCGAAAAGATAACCACCGCGGCCGGTATTAAAAGGGTCCAGTATTACTCCAAGGTGGTCGTCATTGAAAAATAGTTCGCCCTGTCTCAGAACCTGTCCTGTTACCGCATCTGGATCTGCCTCCCAAAGTTGAGCACCGATGTATAGGGCGTTGTCGTCGTAGAGCAAATAGATTTCAGTAGGTGTAGATGGTTCGGCATATTCATTGGGTCTCATTTCGTGAAAATCCGTAATTACATCCGCAAGTGACCAGGCATCTTCAGTTAAGCGCCCGTCGATTGAGGGGCGCTCAGGAGTCCTAATCATTTGGACCGTTTTTGATTGGCTTCCTGTGGTTTCGATGTTTTGTGCAAAACCGACTGGGAGGTAAAAACTCAGAATGAAAATGAATAAAGGTGCAGCGATGCTTATGCAGCGTGACTTGCATAGGTGGCTAGATCCGCGTAGTTTTTTCAAAGAGTCTGCCATCAATCTAATGGAATTTTTACATGCCGGCATTACAAAAAATACACATACAAAAAACCCACATTACATCCCTAAGGGATTGCAAAATTCCCTGATCCAAGATATTGGCTCCCGAGGCCGGACTCGAACCAGCGACCAATCGGTTAACAGCCGACCGCTCTACCAACTGAGCTACTCGGGAACAATGCCGAACGGCAGTGGGATTCTGAGAGAAGGCCTTATTTAAGTCAAGTGAGAGAAATAGAAAATGCCGCTACGTCAATAGGTTAAGCTCATATTAATTCTCTTTGTCCATTCATTAGGTGAGCAGTGGGCCGGGAAGAGAAAGAGCCATTCTGCGTACATGAGCAATTTCATCACGAATTCCGGCCGCTTCCTCAAATTCTAGGTCCCGGGCGTGGCGGTACATTTTTTTCTCCAGCTCTTTTATTTTTTTCGCGAGTTTATCTGGCCCTATTTTCAGATAGACCTCATCTCTGTCATTGGAAGAACGGCGATCTTTTCGTACGCTACTTCGGGCATTTTCCATAATATCTTGGACACTTTTGCGGATCGTGTGGGGGGTTATTTTATTTTTTTTGTTATAGGCGACTTGCTTGGTTCGGCGTCGGTTAGTTTCTTGAATGGCTCGATCCATAGACCCTGTATTTTTATCTGCATAAAGAATTGCTAGCCCCCTGACATTGCGAGCAGCGCGTCCGATAGTTTGAATTAGTGATTTCTCAGACCGCAGGAAGCCTTCCTTGTCGGCATCTAGAATTGCCACAAGGGAGACCTCTGGCATATCCAACCCTTCGCGCAAAAGATTAATCCCTACAAGCACATCGAATTCTCCGAGGCGAAGGTCGCGTATAATTTCTGTTCTTTCTACAGTTTCGATGCCAGAATGTAGATAGCGAACTCGAACTCCATGTTCACGAAGATAATCAGTCAGGTCCTCAGCCATACGTTTCGTCAACGTGGTAATCAACACCCTTTCACTGACTGCAACACGTAGAGTGATCTCAGAAAGCACGTCGTCTACCTGCGTTCCTGCAGGACGAACTTTGATCTCTGGATCCACTAGACCAGTTGGCCTCACGACCTGTTCTACTATCTGGTCAGCGTGCTCTCCCTCGTATGGCCCTGGCGTGGCCGATACAAAAATTGTCTGTGGAGCCAGTCCTTCGTATTCATCAAAGCGTAAAGGTCGATTATCTAATGCGGAGGGCAGTCGGAATCCGTATTCCACAAGTGTTTTTTTGCGTGAACGGTCGCCTTTATACATGCCACCTAGTTGCGGTATGGTTGCATGACTTTCGTCGACAAAAAGTAAGGCATCCTTTGGGAGATAATCAAATAGGCAAGGTGGTGGTTCTCCTGGCTGCCGGCCAGATAAGTAGCGGGAATAATTTTCGATGCCTGCGCAGTAACCAATTTCTATAATCATTTCTACGTCCAAGCGGGTGCGCTGCTCCAGCCGTTGCGCTTCAACCAGTTTATCCATATTACGAAGCTCGTTTAGCCGGATTTCGAGGTCCTTAAGAATATAATCAACAGCGCTTAACAGAGTTTCTCTCGGGGTAACGTAATGAGTCTTGGGGTAAATAGTTGCCCTAGGAGTGTACTGGGCTAATTCTCCGGTTAGTGGATCAAAAAAGCTAAGTTTTTCAATCTCGTCATCTAGGAGTTCCACGCGCAGCGCTTCCTTTTCTGAGTCAGCAGGAAAGATATCAATCACATCACCACGAACACGATAAGTACCTTGCCTCAAATCATAATCATTTCGGGTGTATTGTATTTCTGCGAGACGCCTAAGGATTTGCCTTTGATCGATGGTTTCTCCTCGAACCAAATGCAGAACCATCCCGAGGTATGCCTCGGGATCACCAAGACCGTATATGGCTGACACTGTAGCCACAATAATCGTGTCATGACGCTCTAACAGTGCCTTCGTTGCTGAAAGTCGCATTTGTTCAATGTGTGAGTTAATGGAAGCATCTTTTTCAATAAAGGTATCGGTAGACGGTACATAGGCCTCTGGTTGGTAGTAGTCGTAATAGGAGACGAAATATTCAACAGCGTTGCCCGGAAAAAATTCTCGCATTTCCCCGTATAACTGCGCAGCTAGAGTTTTATTATGTGCTAACACTAGAGTAGGCCTTTGCAATTTCTGGATGACGTTTGCCATCGTGTAGGTTTTTCCGGAGCCTGTGACACCTAGTAGGGTTTGATTGGCAAGGCCATTCTGCAGGCCCTCAACGAGTGCACCAATGGCTTCTGGCTGGTCGCCAGCTGGCTCAAAATCTGCGGTAAGGTTAAATGGTTTGATTGTCATCTAAGAAGCGTTGATCATTGGAGCTTATTCATTGTTAGCTTAAGATAACCAGTTAGTCATATTCAGGAAAGGTTTATTAGCTTGTCCATAGTTTTATCTACTCGAGTTCAGCGTATACGTCCCTCACCTACGGTAACGATGACTGCACTAGCTGCGGAGTTGGTACAGCAAGGAAAGGACGTTATTGGACTGAGTGCCGGAGAGCCTGATTTTGAGATACCAAAGCATGTTAGGGAAGCGGCTATTGATGCTATCAATTCAGGCGACACCAAATACACTGCCGTAGATGGCACGTTGGATCTTAAGGAGACAGTCGTTAAAAAGCTTCGCACAGAAAATGGGCTCAAATACCAGCTCGATCAAATATTGGTATCTAGTGGCGCGAAGCAGGTTTGTTATAACGCCTGTCAGGCCCCTTTAGGGAAAGCGGATGACGTGCTTTGTAGAATCTTAAAATACTATCCATAAAAAAGTTTGGTCAAGCTAGAACCTGTTATAGGTGATATATTTTTTGCATAGTCGGTTTGAAATTGCTTTCAAAGAGGGCTAGTTTTGTATATAGATAGGCGAGTAGCTCAGTGGTAGAGCACCACGTTGACATCGTGGGGGTCGCTGGTTCAAACCCAGTCTCGCCTACCAAAAATTCATGAAAAAAGGTTGGTAAGCCCTATTTAAATATTTGAGAGCTAAATAGGGTCATTTTCTAATGAAATAGGATTCTCTAATCAGAATTGTTATTGTGGCCAGTATGAGATACTTAACTGGTGGGGGCCAATTTTGGTTCGCGTGGAGGTGCATTATTCATGAATAAACGGGTTCTGATAGTAGTGACTGTTTGTGCGGTTCTCCTAGTGGCTATTTGGCTAAAAGGCGGGACAGACACTGCGTTGAGGGAACAGGTTCCTGGCGAAGGATTTGCGGCCGTTCCGGGACTGAGAGGTAGTCAGGACATCTACGGACCCTACGAAGTGGTGCAGAATTGGCCAAAGCCTATGTCGGAGAGTCTTGCCGGGCACGAGGGTTGGACTTATTCCGTGACTATGGATGTTTTTGCAGAAAGTCCAGACCGGGTGTTTTTGGTACAAAAAGGAGAATTGCCGCTGATCGAGAGCCGGCCAGACTCTATTTGGTTGCCGGAGCTTGGTCCGGGTATGCAATACCCTAATTTTCGTTTGCCGTTGCGGCAGGCGGGCGGCTCTATTCCTAACGGTGATCAGCTTGAGTCCGAAGGGAATGGCAGACCGGGGATCGACTGGCGATGGGAACATTGTGTCCTCGTTGTAGATCGCGAAGGGAATATTGTCGAAGAATGGACGCAATGGGATCATCTCTGGTATCGACCTCATGACGTTGAGATCAGTCCTTATGATCCTAATAAGCATGTCTGGATCGTGGATGCAGATGGACATTTCGTCACCAAGTTCACCAATGATGGTTCTGAATTGGTATTAACTCTAGGAACCCCTGGCGAGCCGGGCTACGATGACAATCATTTTCGGCGCCCAACATTTCTTGTCTTCATGGACGAGAACACAATGTATTTGGCCGATGGCTACGACAATACTCGTGTCATAAAGTACGACATGCATGGAAATATTTTAGCCCAGTGGGGAGAAAAGGGCTCATTCCCTAATGAGACTCGCCCTGGACACTGGAACAACGTACATGGCATTGCTGTTGATCCCACCACGAGACGCGTTTTTGTTAACGATCGTAATAATGGTCGCGTGCAGGTTTTTGATGAGGATGGTAACTACCTGGACGAATGGAGCTTTTTTACTGGCAGGCGCGGGCAGCCGATGGATATCCATAGCTTTATTGTCACTAGTGATCAAAAACTCTGGGCAGCGGACCAAGGTACACATAAAATTCTAGGCTATGATTTGGATGGGCACTTCCTCTATTCATGGGGCAGTTGGGGTGAGTATCCGGGTGGTATGTGGGGCGTGCACGGTATGTCCACCGATAAGGAGGGTAATTTTTATACCGCCTCCGTCAATAATGGGCGTATTCAAAAATTTCGTCCGAGGGAAGGCACGAATCCAGAGTTTTTGGTTGGAAAACCTTGGCCTAGCGTTTGGTAAATAACTGGTTTTTCGTTGGCCCTATCTAGGTGCATTAGGGAAAAACGCAGCATGGTATGCCAAGTGAAGCCGCTGCTTGGGTCGGCAATTTTGGTGCTAATTATGTTACCTAGTCTGGCAGGTGCGCAAAGGCCTCTTTTAGTGGATGAGTTTGCAAGCGACGTCCTTACCAATGTTCAGTTCGAATATGTAATTTGCGCAGCCTATTTCTCGGTTTACCTAAAAGCGCCTGACCTTGATCAGGAAACTACCGAGCGGTTTAGGTCTCATTGGTTTGGTGCATTGTCTAGAGCTACAAGTTTGCTAGAGCGGGTAGCCCAGTCGATGGAAATTGCACAAGAAATGATACTTGCCCAATTTGAGGCTCAATTTAGTGGCATGATGGCGTTGATTGATGGCGATTTCTCCAAAATTGCAATACTGAATCGTCGTCACCGGGAAAAGTGCGAAGCGGCCATGGCGGATTCTGGTCTCGATAGCCTGATTGCAGAGAAATTTTTCCAACGGTTGTCACGTTAAACCAGCACTTTTATGTTAATTGTCAGGATGAGTTGTATGTCATTTTTTGTTAAATATATTTATTCGGGCCCGCTTATTTTGGGATTACTAGTTCTGACCGGATTCTTGGCAGGGTGCGATCAAGGTGCGCCCGGTAAAGTTGCTACGGAAATGGATCCACAGCCTAATTTCTTAATCCTAGTGGCGGACGATCTTGGCTACACGGATATTGGTGCTTATGGGAGCGAAATACGCACCCCAAACCTTGATGAACTTGCAAAAAATTCGGTCAGGTTTACTAATTTTCATGTTTTACCAATGTGTGCCCCTACGCGTTCAGTCTTACTTTCAGGAGTTGATAATCACATTGCGGGCCTTGGAAGTATGTTCGATTCAAGCATACTCGAGGGCGTCAGTGGTCAGACTGGCTACGAGCGTTATTTGCATGAGCGTGTTGCTACCTTGCCAGAACTCCTCGGGGATAGCGGGTATCACACCCTGATGGCTGGAAAGTGGCACTTGGGGGCATCTAAGGGGTTGTGGCCCATCGACCGGGGCTTTGAGCAATCATTTGCTCTGCTTGCCGGTGCGGGGGATCATTTCTCATTCCTAGAAGGAGGGTATGCCGAGAATGATGTGATCGCGGAGTTTGATGCTAAAGACTTTTATTCAACCCGTACTTACACAGATAAACTTATCGAGTTTGTGAACAAAAATCACGGCGATGGGCGCCCGTTTTTTGCCTATGCTGCTTATACTGCACCCCACTGGCCTCTTCAGGTTCCTGATGACTATATCGATCGCTACCAAGGGGACTACGACGAGGGTTTCGATGCGCTGCGAGGTCAGCGAATAGAGCGGGCCCGGGATATCGGCTCCATTCCTGATCTCGATTACAGCAAAAGCATTGAGGCAACCGGACCCGCCTGGGAAGATCTTAATCCAGCAGACAAACAGCATTATGCACGGCGCATGGAAATTTATTCTGCGATGGTTGAGAACCTTGACCATCATATTGGGCGTCTGATCAATCATCTGGAGAGCATTGGGGAGCTGGAAAATACAGTTATTTTATTTATGTCTGATAATGGAGCAGAGAGTGATGAAATGGAGCGAAATCCCGTTTTTTCCGAAAGGGTTCGCAGAGGTAATTACAACAATGATTTGAAAAATCTCGGAACTGCTAGTTCCTACATGTCGTATGGCGCTGGATGGGCTCAAGCATCAAGCGGTCCTTTTCTTCGCTTTAAAAATTTTGTCACGGAGGGAGGTACCCGTGCACCAGCGTTTCTTTATTTTGCAGGACAAAAATCCACGACAGGGCGTTGGGATGAGCAGTATCTGAGTGTCATGGATATTGCGCCAACAATCCTTCAATTGGCGAGCGTTGAATTACCCGGATCCAGCTATCGCGGCCGGGAGGTCAGTCCGATGGAAGGCAAGTCTTTTGCTGGCGTAATGAGGGATGATCAGGATCTCATTCACGGAGTTGATGAGTCATTTGGGGTCGAGTTGCACGGAGCCAGGTCACTCCGTCGGGGTGATTACAAGCTGGTATGGGAGCAGCCACCCGTGAATTCGTGGTGGGGTTACGTTATCCCGGAAAGCTGGTATCGGTGGCAGCTTTATGACATTGCTAATGATCCGGCTGAACATGACGACATTAGTATGCAGCACCCGGAGCTTGTCGAGGAGCTCGCAAGCCTCTGGGAGGATTACGCGGACGCACATGGTGTAGTGAGGGGTGTTCGTATTTCCAATTTTGAACGATGGCAACAGCCTCCGGTGGAGAGTCTTCAGTAACTGAGATACATGTACGAGATCTGCCTTTCTTAAAACCTGAACGTGTAATTAAATTTAACCGCGATGTCCGAGCGCGCAGAGTGGAAACGATTGTCTAGATCAAAATCCTCAACATTATGATTGATGACTAGATAGGCTTCCCTGCCAGCCTCCGGGATCCATTCGAGGCGACTGTTGATGCCTATGATTTCGGAGACATTATCATATTGAATTAGATTCACCCACGCCCACCTCGAGGAGAAAATGAACTCTGTTCTCCAACTGACTAACCGTGTAACAAAATCACCTTGTGGAAGGTTGATGACACGAAAAGCGTAACTCATACTAGTGCGAAAATGGTTGCTGAAATTACGGGATAAACTACCTATTAGGGTTTCCATAGTTCCATCGTAGAAATCACCGCCTCGGTAGAAAAAACTTCCGGATGTTCTACGTCGGCCGGCGGCAGAGAAACCAAATGAATACCGATCAAACGAGTACAGCTTTTTGGGTATGATCACGCCACTGGATATCTCGAAAGGTTGGGACAGAACCTCTTTATTTTTCCAGTAATGCACGAGAAACTGATCTTCCAGTCTGCTGCCCAACTCTACTAAACGAAACTTCACCTGCTGGCTTTGCAAGCCCCCGTCAATCAAATCGATACGTTGGGCATCAATGCCCCCATAAATGGACTCCAAAAATCCTGTTGTAAACCGATACCGGTAACCTATAGTTGCGTTCCGATCTCTAACTCCACTCCGGTCAACAAACCCCAATGCAGGCCGATAGTTTTCTTGAATCTCCTTGAATCCGACTCCTCCACGCCAGCCATCCGGATTGGGCATTTCAAGGCCAAACCCGTAGGCGTCCTCATTATTTTCTATACCTTCAGTATCGGCTTGTAAATACCAGACATCAGCGCGAAAAATCCTGCCGCCTGAAAGTCGAGTATTCACGAATTGCGCGTCTACGCCGAATACTTGGTTCTTTTTGTTTGATGCAGGATCCCCGCTACTCGCAAAAAAACCAATTGCAGATTCGGAAAGAATATTTGCCGCACCCCTGATGGCTGTGATGTTGGTTTGATTGATGTTGCCTTCCTGGTCCTGCTGTATTGACAAAGCGCCGATATCCCATCGCCCAATACGCCCGCTCAGTTTGCTTCCATAACCGATGTCGGCTGGTTGCCCCGCGCTACTTAATCCAATTTTTCTGGAAAAAAAAGGTCTCCCACTTTGTTTGGAGGCACCTGATACCGCAGAATTGTTAATACCGCCGAAGTTTCCAGCTCCTCCACCAATCCGGCCAAACTGAAAAATATCGGTATCACGCAAGAAAAAATCTCTTTTTTCAGGAAAAAAAAGGTTAAATCGCGTGAGGTTAACTTGTCGGTCGTCAACATCGGTTGCTGAAAAATCGGTATTGATCGTAAGGGAGGCATTCAAGGATGGAGTTATTTTGTAAAAAAGATCTAGTGACGGTTCATAGACAGTTGTTTTTGACGCTGTCGGGAATTCTTTCTTATGATTGACACTAATTGAAGGTACTATATCTAAGCCTCTGCCTTGTTCTAGGTCACGTAACCCGATGGCAGCTCCGGTTACGCTTGGGTTCATTGCGCGGTTCCGGGTAACCCACATAATCCTTTCTCCAATGCGTGAGATATGCCTTTGGAAATTAATCCCCCAGGTTTCATTATCTGGATCGAATGATAAGGTTTTCATGGGTAATTCAACTTCTACAACCCACCCCTGCTCATCCCGAGTTGTGGCCGTCCTCCAAATGCCGTCCCAATTGAACTCCATTGCTGTGGTATTTTGAAAAACGGCATCATCCCTGATCCCATTCGGATTAATTGCAAAGAAATAACCGCTACGCTGATTATTGAAGGGATCCAGGATTATCCCAAGGTCATCATCGAATCGGATGCTTTCACCTTGACGTAAAATTTGCGCTGTAATATTTTCTGCTTGGGAGTCCCAAAGACGCGCACCGACGTAGAGGGCATTCTGATCATAAAGAACATAGATTTGAGTGTATTCTGAAGGTTGGTCAAATTGGTTTGGTGTGCTAACCAAAAAATCATCAATCACCGGAGCGGATTCCCAGGCAATTTCATCCATTCGCCCGTCAATGATGATTTCAGAGGTGGTGCGCACTATTTCAAAACGCTTACTCATTTGGGATTGGATTTCTTGCGCTTCAATAATCACCGCTGATGGCAAAACAGAGCAAAAGAGAAATACTCTGAACATAGTTTTTACAGAAAAAAACATTCCTGATCTCAAGTTATGCCTTTGTGAAAATTGTAAAATGGATTGGAGGCGGATTTAGCTCTTCATATTATAATGAATTTAGCAATTTGCTATCTATGTGGTTATTACCTATGTTCTGCCTGATTTGCATATCCAACACGTGGTTTTGCCGGAAGAGTCTTGGGCTACCCAGCCGATTATTTTTCAAATTTTGGCAAGTGGTTTCATAGTTCTATCAGGCGACGTTTTTTGAATGATCATGAATTTGTTAGCGAGGTACTTTATCCGTGGTAGATGGGCATGACAAAGGTCTAAGGCAACAGCTTCAGCGCTTAGGAAAGCGATCAGTTGCAGGATGGAAGGTAGGGCTCACCTCAGGTGGTGGCCGTGATTCTATGGGCATAGGGTTTCGGCCCTTTGGTTTCATCTTGAATGACCGTTGCCTGCAATCCGGTGATTCACTTCAGCTTGCCGAGCTTCCAGGTATCGAGCTTGAAACTGAGTTATGTTTTCGTTTTAAGGCCGATCTCCCCCTAAATGCGAGTGCCGATGAAGTGAAAGATTCGATTTCCAGCGTTGCGTCAGCTTTTGAGATTATTCAAATGAGGTTAGGGCGCGATGCAACAGTGTCAGACCGCCTTGCCGATGGGCTATCTCAGTGGGGGATAGTTGTAGGTATGGAGCATGTACTCGACTGGAGAAATTTCGATTTTAGTGAGCTTGTGGCAGTTTTAAGCTGCAATGGAACGCAAGTTGAAACTCAAGCGGCGGCTGGACATATTGATGATCATTTTCATTCAATGGCGGCTCTCTCTGCAACTCTTGCAAGATTTAATCGCCGGGTTCTCGCTGGAAACCGAGTGATCACGGGCTCATATACGCGCCAATGCGTTCGGGGGAAAGGTATCTGGCGAGGTGATTTTGGGGAAGTTCTTGGGGGCGTTGATATAAAATTTATTTGAGTACTTATATGAGGAATAATATTTAAAGAAATGAATTTACTTGCTATTTATCAATTTTATTTTAAGAACTGCTAATGTCCTGGAATCCCCGGGGCCCTATTTTGACGGCGGTGGTTGGTAGTTATCCCCAGCCGAACTGGCTTATAGATCGTGATGCATTGAGGGGGCGACTACCACCTAGAACCAGAGCCTCTGAGCTTTGGCGCGTTCAGGGTTCCGAGTTAGAGCAAGCCCAGGATGATGCGACGGTCTTGGCGATCAAGGACCAGGAAATGGCCGGTATCGATATCATCAGTGACGGTGAAATACGGCGGGAGAGTTACTCAAACAAGCTAATAAATGCGCTCGATGGTGTTGATAGACAGCGCCATGGGACAGTGATGGGGAGGGCAGGCCGAAAAACCCAGGTTCCTATTGTTTCGGGCCCTCTAAGGCGTACCTCGCCAATTCATATTCAAGATATGAAATTTCTTAAGTCACAGACAGAGCGAATCGTAAAAATAACCATCCCGGGACCCTTCACCCTAACCCAGCAAAGCGTAAATGAGTATTATCCGGATGCACCCAGTTTGGCTATGGCCTACGCCGAAGTGCTCAATGAGGAGATTCGTGATCTATTTTCAGCCGGGGCAGATATAGTTCAGCTCGATGAACCTTGGCTTGAGTCGCGCATTGAGAGTGCGCGAAATTTTGCCATTCCAGCTATCAACCGAGCAGTACAGGATATTGCCGGTACAACAGGTATCCATTTGTGTTTTGGTTATGCAGCCATGGTGAAAAAAAATAGAAAGCGGAATTATTCTTTTTTAGAATCCCTAGCCGAATCCAAAGTTAACCAAATTTCCATAGAAGCGGCACAACCAAATCTTGATCTCTCGATTTTAGATTCACTGCAAGGCAAAACAATACTGGTAGGCATGCTAGATTTGAGTAAGGAAGAAATCGAGTCACCAAATCTTATTGCTGATCGAATTCGCTCTGCCCTAAATTTTCTTTCGCCAGAACGCTTAATTGTTTCGCCAGATTGCGGATTAAAATATTTGACTAGGCGGGTAGCGGTCGGGAAACTGAGTTCACTGGCCCAAGCTGCCGCAATGGTGAATGCTGAGCTCTGAGGTCTGGCCAAGTATTTATCTGTTATCGTCGTAGTTCGGGCTTTATATAGTGCATTAATGAACCCCGTTTTTATTGCGGCTGACTACTAAAAAGGTCGACATCCAGTCTTTCATGCCTTATTAGGTTTCCACCAAAAGACACAACGGCACCGTAGACGTTGCCTGCTGCATCAACGGCAACTCCTTCTGGGTTCGATCCTCCGATGAGTGCTACTACTGAGTCAGTATTTAGGTTACCGACCCGAATTCCAACCTCCCATCCCCAGTGACCCCAGGGAAGCCTATTGGATTCCGAGTCTGCTACATAGATCAGCCCATTCGGACCAAAATGAAGTCCGCTCGGGCGGCTGAAATTAGTCCATTCTTTGATAAAATTTCCTTCTAAATCAAACATCTGTATACGATTATTACCACGGTCACCAACCACAAGTCGTCCCTGGGGGTCCATTGCAAGGGCGTGGGGCGTTCTAAATTCTCCAGGCGCTGATCCAAATTTGCCCCAGGCCTTAATAAATTCACCATCTTTCGAATACTTGATGATCCGGGCTGTGGTGTCAGAAGGGGCATTTGGGTATTGCCCAAAATGACCATCAGCTATGAATATCTCACCATTCGGGCCCGTTACTACATCACAAGGTTCGTCAAAGCTGTAGGCCCCTTTACCCGCAACACCAGGGGTTCCCATAGTCATAAGAACCTCACCCAGCGGACTAAACTTGACGACTGTATGACCCTTTCCATGGGACTCTGGAATATTCTCATCCGGCCCCCGGGCATCGGTAATCCAAACGTTGCCTTCATCATCCACATGAATTCCATGAGGAAAATTAAAAAGCCCCGCACCAAAGGTAGTCACGACATTACCGGATTGATCAAATTTTAAAATGGGATCAAGATTTGAGTCGGAGCAACTGTTTTCACCACACCGATCTATTGCCCATATATGCACGCCACCCGGACCGATATCGATACCAGCCGTAGAGCCCCAATTTCGCCCCTCCGGCAGTTTCGCCCATTCATGAATCGCGCGATAGGGATTTGGACGACCGTTTTGTGGTTCCGCGGGTTCTGAGCAGCCTACAGTTACAGTAAAGGGTAGGGTCGCTGTTAGGAGAAAAGATAGCGTTTTTGAGAATACCTTTTTGAAAAACCTCATTTTCAAGCCTCTTGTGGTTTGGGTTATTTTTCTTGAAAATGAAATGACCAACGGCACAAAATTTGGGGTAACGTTCAGCGATCTGAGGCCGAAGGATATCATTTAGCTAGGCATTTCATGCGGAGTATTTGGTTCCAGCAACAGAAAACCTATGGTTTTGGGCATATAAAGCAGCGAGGGTGCTACACATCATGGGTGAGTTCTGAGAATAGTTCTACGGGAAGCTAACGAATTTTGCTTTGCGTATCACAACAAAAACAATAGGTTAGTGGGAATGAGAACTCATTTAAGGAAGATGTGCGTCTACAACCCTATGAAAATTAAGGTCTTTGAGCTAATAGAGAGTCTTGTTTCTAAATAAACTCACGCTTACAATTCCGGCCCTTAATCAGTGGAACGCTTGGATCTAAACGTAAGGGTCGTGTGGATGCAAAGGGGTGAATTATCGTCAAATCGAGACTTGTAAGACGTAATCGAGAGATCGAATCAGCACAGGTACGAGTTATTGGGGCTGGTGGCGAACAGATTGGGGTTATGTCTTTGGAAAGTGCATTGGCAAGCGCAAGCGAACAGAGTTTAGATCTAGTTGAGGTGGATCCAAATTCAGACCCCCCAGTGTGCCGGGTTATGGATTATGGAAAATTTATTTTCGAAGGGAGCAAAAAAGCACAGGTAGGCCGGAGAAAACAAAAAAGGATTCATGTTAAGGAAATTAAATTTAGGCCTGGGACAGAAGAGAGTGATTATCAGGTCAAGTTGCGTAGCTTAATCCGGTTTTTGGACGGGGGCGACAAGACAAAAGTCACACTGCGGTTTCGTGGTAGGGAGATGGCCCATCAGGAGATTGGGGCCGATCTGCTAAAGAGAGTTGAGAAAGACCTTGAGAGTTACGGGGTTGTTGAGCAACAGCCGGAAATGGAAGGTCGTCAGATGGTTATGGTCATTACACCAAGGAAGCATTAGTAGTTTTCGCTGTTTGGTTGTGGTGTAAAAATTGGTTCTGGGGTTGGTCGGCATGGTAGCGTTATATGATTGGCGCAAGGGATTCGGCTGCACTCGGCAGTGTATTAGGATAAGGAGAGGGTCATGCCAAAGATGAAAACCAATCGAGGAGCTGCAAAGCGCTTTAGTCGCACCGCAAAAGGTGGATATAAACGTGGCCAAGCATTTCGAAGTCATATCCTCACCAAGAAAAGTCCCAAGAGAAAGAGGGGGTTGCGGGAGCCCCTGCAGGTCTCAAGCGCTGATGCTAAGGCAGTTAGACAGATGCTGCCGTATAGCTAGGGGGTAAT